>CAUURR010000001.1:0-56660 GCA_963547555.1 uncultured Treponema sp.
CCCGCCTCCATGCGGGGGGGGGGGGGGGGAAGCATATACGAGGTCTCCTTTCATGTCAAGGCCTCCTTTTATTTTTTCTTTAACCGCAGAGCACGATAAGACCGCAAAGTTCTTTACTGCCGGCTTAATGATACCTGCTTCAAATATCCTTCGCGTACTTTGTGCCCTCGGCGGTTTCTTTTCTTTCTTTCAATGTAATTATAATACACCCGTATTAAAAATAATACAAGATTTAAAGAAAAAGAATTCGGGATAAAACAAACCCTCCGAAAACAAAAGCTTTCAGAGGGCTGCGTTTGTAAGATGTAAAAGCGGAATTTACTTACGATAGTATAATTTCAGCTTTTACTTTTTCTTTCCCTGATTTGCAACGCCTGCCATTTTTTCGGCAATCGCTTTTTCATCGCCCAAATATTTTTTGCCGATTACTTTGAAATTGTTATCGAATTCATATACGAGCGGAACACCGGTGGGAATATTCACTTCCAAAATCTGTTCTTTGGTTAAATTTTCAAAATACTTAACCAAGGCGCGAAGCGAGTTTCCGTGAGCTACGATGAGTACGCGCTCTCCTTTTTGCATACGCGGCTTGATTTCGCTTTCAAAGTAGGGAACCGCGCGTTCAATCGTGGTTTCAAGACTTTCGGTTAAGGGTAAAACCGATTTGTCTTTTACGCTGCGGTAGGGTTCCTGAGAACGGGGACTGCGCTCGTCGCTTTCTTCAAGCGCAGGAGGAGTAATATCGAACGAACGGCGCCAAATTTTTACCTGTTCTTCGCCGTATTTTTCGGCGGTTTCGGCTTTGTTCATTCCCTGCAGGGCGCCGTAATGGCGTTCGTTTAATTTCCATGTTTTAATAACGGGAAGCCATTCTCTGTCCATTGACAAAAGGGCAAAGTTCAACGTGTGGATTGCGCGCTTTAAAAAGGACGTATAACATACATCAAAGTCGAACCCTTCGCTTTTTAAAGTAAGGCCTGCCTGTTTTGCTTCTTCCTGTCCTTTTTCGGACAGCTCAACGTCCGTCCAGCCGGTAAAAAGGTTCAGTTTGTTCCATTCGCTTTCGCCGTGACGAATAAGTACCAGTTTCATAATCTTACCTCTTATATAAAATCTTCCGTAACTGCTCCGGTTTTACTTACGGTTCTTCTGCAATCGGATTTTTATAACCGTGCATATCATATACGATTATAATCGATATACCGATTTCTGTCGATATACGCACACGATTTATATTTTAAACTTACCGACTTCAACAAAGAGGTTTTCTATACTTTCTTTGTTTTTCTGGGTAATATCGTTTACTTCGTGTACGGCACCGTTTATTTGCAGCGCGCCGGTTGCCATTTCATTCATACTGCCGGCAATGTTGTCGGACATTTTTGCCAATTTCTTCATCTCGTCGGAAACCAAATTACTGCCCATAAGCATTTCATGTGATATGTCGCTCACCTGATTTGTAACTTCATTGATAATATCTATTGTACGTAAAATTTTCTGATTGCCTTCGTTTTGTTCGCTCATGGCATCCATAATGGTATGTTCCATTGTTTTCGTTTTTTCCACGAGTTCGGAAATACTGTCAAAATGTTTTTCTATCATGATAGCCGAACCGCTCACGCGCTCTATTTTTTCTTTCAAATCTTTTAACATATTGCTGATGGTTTTTCCGTGCGAACTCGATTCTTCGGCAAGTTTTCGTATTTCGCCTGCAACAACCGCAAAGCCTTTGCCGATACCGCCGTATTTTCGCCGATATAACTGTGAATCGACTCATCCGCCCGCTTGACTGCCGGATATACGGCAATGGTATTTATCGTCTTATCTATATCATTGACAAAGAGATTAAACGTGTCTTCAATATGTCCCAGCTGTCTTATAATGGAAGTATTTAAAGATTCAAGCTTGTTTTTCCTGATAATATGTCCGATAAATAATGCATTTACCGCTATTACTGTAGTTATTATAATGATAAGCGCTGCAAAGATTTTAATTTTGATCGAAAAAGACGGTCCGTCAGAGGCGGTGTAAGCGCGGTCGGTACGCATAACTGAATCTCCTTAAACTTTTAATAATAATTTTATTCGGGGCGGCAATACAATTCTTCCTGATGTACCGGGGATAAAACAAAACGGAATTGCATTTGTGCCGTAAGACACCCCGCGCAATTCTACACTAAAATTGATACTTTTTTCAAGTACTCGCTTATATTGTGTTGTTATTTATCAAGCTGCATTGGAAAAAAAAGACGGAAAGGGACTGTCCGAAAACTTCGGTTTTTGAACAGTCTCCTTGATTTTGAATGCGATATTTTTTTACAAAAAGGTTTGAGCGGCGAAAAGATTCTTATTGATCCGTAATGTCTTCGGCGTATACGATTGTTGATCTGTTCCGAGCTTCACGGATGATGATACCGGCTCCCGCAATACAGGCGCCGCCTCCGATAATCCGTATCAGTGTTAAACCGATAGCGGCAGGTAAGGTGAATAACAGGATTGCAAGGATGATGCTTGCGATGATTTCCGCCGTAAAGGGGCGGGTGTTTATGCCTGTTTCCTTCAGTTTTATAACTCCGTATGTTTCAAGGGCGGCTGCCAGCACCAGATATGAACCGAGTACGTAAAGCATAATCGTCCACAGAATACCCGCAAAAATCAGGGGCAGGGTTACAGCCATCACTCCCGTTGCAATACTTAAAATACCGCGTATTGTAATAATCCGCCTGAAGTTTTCGTCCGGCGCCATCTTACGCAAAGAAGCGATATTGTAAATTCCGTTGATGATTCCGCTTACGCCTAAAAGCGTAACGGCGGTACGGATAACCGCTTCCGGTGTTAAAAGCATCGTTGTTCCGATTGCGGCGGTCAATACGCCCATAGCCATAACCGTTTTTCGCATATACGGCTCCTATATTTATGGTAAAATCTGCGGCATAAGCCTTGTTTAAGTATAGCATATTCAAGGGCAAAACACAACGGTTTTATATGTATTCCAAAAGATTGTAAAAAATCATTCTAAAGTGCTTGCATAATTTTCTTTTTTAGTGTATAAATGAAATTCCGCATTTTAATCGGTTTAATTGATTGAATGCGATGGGTTCTTTGAGAGTCAAGCGGTTTTGTGTTTTTAAGGAATGCATTATGCAAATAAAAACAAAGGCCGGTGAAGCCGTAAAGGTCGGATAAGTCCGTATCAGGCTTTCACAACCCGCGGTATTACAGATAGCCGCCGTCGGCGGTATCTATATGGTGCAGTATCAGGGTGCTTGACTGAAGCGTTTTGCGCTTCCTGGCTCCGGGATGCCAAACCGGTCATCAAATGCAGATTTGGTGGCGGCAGGTGGAGTCCGGCCGAGATGATTGAATTGATAGTCATCTTTTAATAAAAACTGTTTGTTTTTTTTAGGCCTATCTTCTTCTTGCCGCTTGATATTCAAATCATGTATTTAGTGTGTGTATTTTTATACAACACAATATTTTTTTCATGCCTTTAATCTGGTAAGGAGGATCGAATGGCAAAGGAAAAGTTCGCACGAACAAAGCCCCACATGAACGTAGGTACCATCGGTCACGTTGACCACGGTAAAACCACCTTGTCGGCGGCAATTACAATGTATTGCGCCAAGAAATTTGGCGACAAACAGCTCAAGTATGATGAAATCGATAATGCTCCGGAAGAGAAAGCCCGCGGTATTACTATTAATACGCGCCACTTGGAGTATCAGTCTGACAAGCGTCACTATGCTCACATCGACTGTCCCGGCCACGCCGACTATGTTAAAAACATGATCACCGGTGCTGCCCAGATGGACGGAGCGGTTTTGGTTGTTTCGGCTCCCGACTCGGTTATGCCTCAGACTCGCGAGCACATTCTGCTTGCCCGTCAGGTAGGTGTTCCCAAGATTATCGTTTTCCTTAACAAGGTTGACCTTCTTGATGATCCCGATCTTATGGAATTGGTTGAAGAGGAAGTCCGTGATGTTCTCGAATCTTACGGCTTCCCCCGCGATACGCCTATTATAAAGGGTTCCGCATTTAAAGCCTTGCAGGACGGTGCTTCCGCTGAAGATACTGCTCCTATTCAGGAGCTTTTGGATCAGATGGATGCTTATTTTGACGATCCTGTTCGCGATGAGCAGCTTCCTTTCCTTATGCCGATTGAAGACGTGTTTACGATTTCCGGACGCGGTACCGTTGTTACCGGACGTATCGAGCGCGGCGTAATCAATATGAACGAAGAAGTTGAAATTATCGGTATTCGCCCCACGCAAAAAACCGTTATCACCGGTATTGAAATGTTCAACAAATTGTTGGATCAGGGTGTTGCCGGAGATAACGTCGGTCTTTTGCTTCGCGGTATCGATAAAAAGGCTGTTGAACGCGGTCAGGTTCTTGCCAAACCCGGTACAATCAGTCCTCATACCAAGTTTGAAGCTCAGATTTACGTTCTTTCCAAAGAAGAAGGCGGACGTCACAGTCCTTTCTTCTCGGGTTATCGTCCTCAGTTCTATTTTAGAACGACCGATATTACCGGAACCGTTACTTTGCCCGACGGCGTAGATATGGTTAAGCCCGGCGATAATACGAAAATTATCGGTGAGCTTATTCACCCGATTGCTATGGATAAGGGTCTTAAGCTGGCTATCCGTGAAGGCGGACGCACAATTGCTTCCGGTCAGGTAACAGAGGTTCTCGGCTAAGAGATGTTGAATGCGGCGGTTCGGTTATGCCGGCCGCCGTGCGTTTTCCCGGAGGAAAAATGGCTATTGAAAAGATCCGTGTCAGGCTTCGTGCTTTTGATGTGGAATTGATTGATCAGAGCGCAAAGTCTATTGTTCAGACTGTGCAAAAGGCGGGCGCCAAGGTTTCAGGACCTATTCCCCTGCCTACGAAAATACAAAAGGTAACGGTATTGCGTTCGCCGCACGTAAATAAAAAATCGCGCGAGCAGTTTGAAATGCGTACCCATAAGCGCCTTATTGATATTATCGAGCCGTCATCGGATGTTATGGATTCGCTGATGAAGCTTGAATTGCCTGCGGGCGTTGATGTTGAGATAAAACAATAACCGTGCGTCCCGTAAGCGGGCGTGACGGTATAAACCGGTAACGGTCCCCCGGATCAGGGGATGGCGGCCGGATAGAGGAGTATCAGAATGAAAGGTCTGATTGCAAAAAAAACGGGCATGACTCAGGTGTTCGATGAAAACGGCGACCTTACACCGGTAACCGTGATCCGCGTCGAACCCAATACGGTTGTCGCTCTTAAAACAAAGGAAAAATTCGGCTACGATGCCGTAGTCCTCGGTTTGGACGATTTGAAGCCTGCGAAAGTTTCAAAACCCTATGCCGGTGCTTTTCCTGAAAATGTAACGCCGAAGCGGAATGTAAAAGAATTTCGCGATTTTGAAGCCGAAGTGGCTGTCGGTGATACGGTCGGTATTGAGCTTTTTGACGGAGTCCGCTATGTGGACGTTACCGCCGTTTCCAAGGGTAAGGGAACTCAGGGTGTTGTAAAACGCTGGGGGTTCGGCGGCGGACGCGCTTCTCACGGTTCCAAATTTCACCGTGAGCCCGGTTCTACAGGGCAGTGTACTTCTCCCGGCCGTTCTTTTAAAAACGTAAAAATGCCCGGCCGCATGGGACGGGAGCGTGTAACGGTTCAAAATCTGCGCGTAATAAAAGTGGATCCGGAACTTGGAGTCGTAATGGTATGCGGCTCGGTGCCCGGAGTTAAAGATTGTACGCTGATCATTAAGTCTGCGGTCAAAAAAGAATTTTAACAGTGAGGAAGACGATGGAAAAGAAAGTCTATTCTGTTGACGGCAAAGAACTGCGGACAATTCAGTTGGATGATGCGGTGTTCGGTCTTCCCGTAAATGAAGATGTAATTTATTACGCCGTTACAAATGAATTGGCGAATATGCGTGTCGGAACGGCTTGTACAAAGGATCGTTCCGAAGTTCACGGCAGTAATGCAAAGCCGTATAAGCAAAAAGGTACCGGCCGCGCGCGCAGGGGTGATAAAAAATCTCCTCTTTTACGCGGAGGCGGGGTTATCTTCGGGCCGAAGCCCCGTGATTTCAGCTATGCTATGCCTAAAAAGGCAAAGCGCTTGGCTATGAAGTCTATTTTAAGCTTAAAAGCCCAGGAAGATGTGCTGACGATTATCGAAGATTTTACGGTCGAAAGCGGAAAAACAAAGGATTTTGCCTCTATTTTGAAAAACTTTTCAAATAACGAGCGTACTGTGCTTGTGTTAAAGGATGATGATCCTAAAATCAAGCAGGCCGGACGCAATATTCCTACTCTGTCCTTTTTGTCGTACAATCGTTTGCGTGCGCATGACCTTTTTTACGGAAAAAAGATTTTGATGCTTGAAAGTGCGGCAAAGAATTTGTCCGAGTTTTATAAAGAGGGGGCTGAATAATGATCTATGAAGATGTAATTATTGCGCCTATATCGTCGGAAAAAGCGACCGAGCTGCGCGAGCAGGGTAAGTATGTTTTTAAAGTACATCCTGCGGCAACGAAGTTTGAAATAAAAGAAGCGGTGCGCCGGCTTTTTAACGTAAAGGTTGTCGCCTGTACTACGATGAATGTGTTTGGAAAGATGAGACGGGTGCGTTACCGCCCCGGAAGAACTTCCAGTTGGAAAAAAGCTATCGTCAAGCTGGCGCCTGGCGAGGTTATCAAGGTCTTTGAAGGCGTGTAGCCTTCGGCCGTATAAAAGGGGATCCTAGATGGCTCTTAAATTATATAAGCCGATAACTGCGGGAAGCCGCGGACGGGTAGACCTGCGAAAGGATGAATTAACCGCGGACAAGCCTGAAAAAAGCTTGACGAAGGGTATTTCGTCCCGCGGCGGCCGCGGTGCCGGGGGACGCATTGCGGTGCGTCATCAGGGCGGCGGTCATAAACGCAGGTATAGGGATATAGACTTCAAGCGTGATAAACACGGAATTCCGGGAACGGTGCGGACAATCGAATACGATCCGAACCGCAGTGCCAATATAGCTTTGATTTTTTATGCCGACGGCGAAAAGCGCTATATTATCGCTCCTCAGGGATTGACTGTCGGACAGAAGATTGTTTCCGGTGAAAATGCCGCCCCTGCGGTCGGCAATGCGCTTCCTTTGGAAGTAATTCCGGTCGGTTTTACCGTTCATAACATTGAATTAACGCTCGGAAAGGGCGGACAGTTGGCCCGCTCCGCCGGTACAAGCGCTCTGGTTGCGGCAAAAGAAGGTGATTATGTATCACTGCGCCTGCCTTCCGGTGAAGTGCGCCGTGTGCACAAAAAATGCTATGCAACAATCGGCGTTGTCGGAAACGAAGATCGTATGAACACTCAGCTCGGTAAGGCCGGACGCAACCGGTGGCTCGGTATCCGTCCTGCTGTTCGGGGTATGGCGATGAACCCTGTGGACCACCCGCTCGGAGGCGGTGAAGGTGCCGGTAAGGGACGCAATCCCGTTACTCCCTGGGGACAGCCCTGCCGTGGATATAAAACCCGCAAAAAGCGGAAAGTGTCTAACAATTTCATTGTTACACGCCGGAAGAAGTAGCAGAGGAGTATATAGTGTCGCGATCTGTTAAAAAAGGACCTTTTATTGAAAAGAGCCTTTATAAAAAGGTTATTGAAATGAATAAGGCTGCGGACAGAAAGATGATTAAAACCTATTCTCGCTGTTCGACTATTATTCCCGAAATGGTAGGTAATACGATTTCGGTGTACAACGGCAAGTCCTGGGTGCCCGTATATATTACGGAAAACCTTGTCGGTCATAAGCTGGGCGAGTTTTCTCCGACCCGGATTTTCCGCGGACACGCCGGTTCCGACAAAAAAGCCGGTAAATAGGTAGGTGGTTGCAATGGTTGAAACAAACGGATATAAAGCCGTAACAAAGTTCCTGATAGCTTCTCCTACAAAGGTTCGCCCTGTAGCGAATGTTATTAAACGGAAAACATGTTCGGAAGCTGCGGCTATTCTTGCGAATATGCCTCAAAAAGGTGCGAAATTAATCGGCGGAACTTTAAAGTCCGCAGTTGCGAACGCCCTTTTTGCAAATAAAAAACTTGATGAAGATATGCTTTACGTTAAGGAAATTCGTATCGACGAAGGTCCCCGTTTGAAAAGAGTGTGGTTCCGCGGCAAGGGCCGTGCGGATATGCTTTTGAAGCGTATGTGTCATATTACCGTTATCGTAGCGGAAAAGGCGGGGGAGTAAGATGGGACAGAAAGTAAACCCTATCGGACTGCGTCTCGGGGTAAATAAAACATGGCAGTCCCGCTGGTATGCGGATCCCCGCGAGTATGCGGATTTTGTTCTTGAAGATTTGAAGATTCGGAAGATGATTCAGGATTTGCCCGAATGTAAAAATGCCGATATTGCCGATATCGAAATTGTGCGCCATCCTCAGCGCGTTACTATCGTAATACACACGGCGCGTCCCGGCGTTATTATCGGTATTAAGGGTGCGAATATCGAAAAAATTGGTGCCGAAATCCAAAAGCATTTGACGAAAAAGATTCAAATCAAAATTAAAGAAATCAAGCGTGCCGAAATCAATGCCGCTCTTGTTGCGCAAAACGTTGCGCGTCAACTGATGAATCGCGGTTCGTTCCGCAAAGCATTAAAGCAGGCTTGCTCGAGTGCGATGAAAACCGGTGCCCAGGGTATTAAAATCCGCATCAGCGGACGTTTGGGCGGTGCGGAAATGTCGCGTACCGAAGAGCACAAGGACGGACGCGTTCCGCTTCATACTTTGCGTGCCGATATCGATTACGGATTTGCCGAGGCTCTTACGACTTTCGGTAAAATCGGTGTAAAGGTGTGGGTGTACAACGGTATGATGTACGGCCGCGAACAAAATGAGGATGCCGGACAGTTGTTGAAAAAACGCCGCGAACGCGTTGAACGTTCGGATAATACCGGAAAAAAAGCGGGTTCCAAGGCTAAGTCCTCCGCCAAGTCGGATGAAAAAGACGGTACGGATTCCGCCGCGGCAGAAAGGAGTTAAGTATGGCGTTAAGTCCTAAAAGAGTTTTGCACCGCAAGGTGCAGCGCGGAAGAATAAAGGGCAACGCTACAAGGGGATGCAATCTCGACTTCGGTGATATAGCCCTTGTTGCGCTCGAGCCTATTTGGCTTTCCGCAAAACATATAGAAGCCGCCCGTGTTGCGTTAAACCGTAAAATAAACCGCGCGGGGCAGGTATGGATCCGGGTGTTTCCGGATAAGCCCGTTTCAAAAAAACCGGCCGATACCCGTATGGGTAAGGGTAAGGGTGCTCCCGAGTTTTGGGCGGCAGTTATTAAACCCGGTCAAATTATTTTTGAAATCGGCGGAGTCGATCTTAATTGCGCGGAACAGGCAATCAAGCGTGCCGGAAGCAAACTTCCGATAAAGACAAAGGTTGCCTTCCGTAACGTGGTGGAGTAAGAGGTGAGTTATGGCAAAAAAAGATAAAGAACTGTCTTATTCCGAGCTTGTCGTAAAGCGCGATGAGCTTAAAAGGAAATATATGGATTTCCGGTTCCAAATGGCAATCGGTCATGTTGATAATCCGATGCAAAAGCGTACAATGCGCCGTGAAATTGCGGTCATGAATACGCTGATCCGGCAAAAAGAACTTGCCGGTTTAAATAAGTAGGAGTTGACCCGTGGAAGAACAAGCAGTGCAAAAAAAGAAGTCCAAGCGTTCTTTTGTTGGAATCGTAACGAGCGACAAGATGGATAAAACCATCGTCGTGTCGGTTTCCACAAAAAAGCTGCATAGACTTTATAAAAAGTACGTAACGCGCGTCAAAAAATGCAAGGCACACGATGAGGGAAATACGGCCCATATCGGAGACCGTGTCCGTATTGTTGAATGCAGGCCTTTGAGCCGCGAAAAGTGCTGGCGGCTTGCCGAAATCATTGAACAGGCTAAATAAGGAAGGAGCGGAAAAATGATTCAGATGCAGACAAATTTGAACGTAGCCGATAACTCCGGAGCAAAGGTTGTTCAGTGTATTAAGGTTATCGGCGGTTCCAAGCGCAGATATGCAAGTATCGGCGATGTTATCGTTGTAGCGGTAAAGGATGCAATTCCCACTTCTACAATTAAAAAGGGTTCGGTTGAAAAAGCCGTTATAGTTCGTATTGCCAAAGAATACCGCCGTCCCGACGGAACCTATATCCGTTTTGACGACAACGCCTGCGTTATTATCGACGCGGCAAATAACCCCAAGGGTAAGCGTGTATTCGGTCCGGTAGCGCGCGAGCTTCGCGATATGGACTATATGAGAATCGTATCGTTGGCCCCGGAAGTTCTGTAACGGGTCTTGAGGAGAAAAGAGTATGCAAAAAAAATTCAAGATTCGTAAAGAAGATCAGGTGGAAATCATTGCCGGAAAAGACAAGGGCAAGCGCGGCAGCGTTGTCCGCGTTATCCGCGATAAAGACCGGGTTATTGTAGCCGGCTGCAATATCGTAAAAAAGGCAATGAAAAAGCGCAGTCAGCAGGATAGAGGCGGTATCGCCGAAATCGAAGCTCCGCTGCATATTTCAAATGTAGCGATCGTATGCAAAAAATGCGGTCCTACCAAAATCGGATATAAAATCGACGGCGATAAAAAAACGCGTGTTTGCCGTAAATGTGGAGATACCCTGTAATGAGCAATTACATACCCCGGCTTAAGAAAGTCTATAAGGACAAAATCGCCCCCGAGCTTTTTAAAGAACTCGGTTATACGTCTGTTATGCAGATTCCTTCTATTAAAAAGATTGTAGTCAGCATGGGCGTAGGCGAAGCTCTCACAAATAAGAAACTCCTTGACGCCGCAGTGACCGATATCACGCTTATAACCGGTCAGCAAGCTGTGAAAACAAAGGCTAAAAAGAGTATCGCAAACTTCAAACTCCGTGAGGGCAACGAAGTAGGTGTAATGGTTACGTTAAGAGGCGCTCATATGTATGAGTTTTTAGACCGTCTTATCAACGTTGCATTACCCCGTGTTAAGGACTTCCGCGGCATCAATCCGAACGGATTCGACGGTCACGGAAATTATTCTCTCGGTATTACGGAACAAATCATTTTCCCCGAAATTGACTTCGATAAAATCGAACGCGTTTCCGGTTTGAATGTGAATATCGTAACGAGCGCCCGCACCGACAGCGATGCCCGCGCCCTGCTTACCAAGTTCGGAATGCCTTTTAGGAAGTGAGGAGTTCATGGCAAAGAAGTCAATGGTTATTAAGGCTGCCCGCAAACCGAAGTACAGCACCAGATTGGTGAACCGGTGTAAAATATGCGGCCGCCCCCGCGGATATTTACGGAAATACAAGATGTGCCGTCTTTGTTTCCGCAAGTTAGCCAGTGAAGGCCTGTTACCGGGCGTTACAAAATCCAGCTGGTAGAAGGTAGGAGTATAGTATGAGTGTTTCAGACCCCATTGCGGATATGCTTACCAAAGTTCGAAATGCCGTCAGAGCGCGTCACGAAAAAGTCGATGTGCCTACGTCCAAGTTAAAACTGGAAATTGTAAAAATCCTGAAAACGGAAGGCTATATAAAGAACTTTCAAAAGATTGCTCAGGATAATATGAATGTTATTCGGATTTTCCTGAAATATGATGATGAAAATATGCCCGTTATCCACGACTTGCAAAAGGTTTCGACTCCCGGCCGCCGTGTATATTCGGGTTATAAAGATTTGCCCCGTGTCTATAACGGATACGGAACGGTTATCGTGTCGACATCGGCAGGTGTTACGACGGGTAAAAAGGCTGCCGAAAAAATGATCGGCGGCGAGTTGATTTGTACCGTCTGGTAAGGAGTGAGGAAGTATGTCAAGAATAGGAAAACTTCCCGTTGCCATTCCGGCGGGAGTAAAAGTAACGGCCGATGCAAACCTGATTACCGTTGAAGGCCCCAAGGGTAAATTAACCCAGGATTACTGCGATTTGGTAAAAATCGAAGTACAGGACGGTCATGCAGTGGTAAGCCGTGTTGACGACAGCAAAAACGCCCGTGCAGCTCACGGTTTGTACCGCAGTTTGATTCGCAATATGGTACAGGGTGTAACCGACGGTTTTACAAAAAACCTTGTTATTAACGGTGTAGGTTTCCGTGCGGAAGTGCAGGGTAAACTGCTTGTTATGAACTTGGGTTATTCAACGGATTTTATCGCGGCAATTCCCGACGGTTTAACGGTTACGGCCGACGGTCAGGGAAAAATCAGTATTGCCGGTATCGACAAGCAGCAGGTAGGTGAATTTGCAGCCGAAATCCGCCGCTTACGCAAACCCGAACCGTATAAAGGTAAGGGCGTGCGCTATGATACCGAAGTTATTAAACGCAAAGTCGGTAAGGCCGGCGTAAAATAAGGGTGTTTGCTATGATTAAGAAACTGAATGATAAAAATCGAAAGCGCTTAAAAAGAAAAATTCACATTCGGAAACACCTGCGCGGTACGGCCGAACGTCCCCGCATGACGGTAACCAAAAGCAACTGCAATTTGTATGTTCAGGTTATTAACGATGATGAGGGAAAAACGCTTGCCTGCGTTTCCACTTTGGAAAAGGATTTTTCGTCGCTTAAGCCCAATATCAAGGGTGCTGAAGTAATCGGAGAGGCAATGGGTAAACGCCTTGCCGAGAAGAAAATCACCACGGTTGTGTTTGACCGCAACGGCTACCTCTATCACGGTGTAGTCAAAGCTATTGCCGACGGCGCCCGTAAAGCCGGAATCGTATTCTAGGAGAAGCTATGGAACACCAGAGAAATCACGACAGAGAACAGCAAAAAGAATTTATCGAAAAATTGGTCAAACTGAATCGTACCGCTAAAGTAGTAAAGGGCGGCCGCCGCTTTTCCTTTTCCGCTTTAACGGTTGTAGGAGATCAAAAAGGCCGCGTAGGTTACGGTTTCGGTAAAGCGAATGACGTTACCGAAGCGATTAAAAAGAGTATAGATAAGGCTAAACGCAGTTTGGTAACCGTACCTTTAAGACACGGTACGCTTCCCCATGAGATTCAGGCCGCTTATAAGGGCTCTTCGGTTCTTTTAATGCCCGCCTGTTCGGGAACCGGTATTATAGCCGGCGGTCCTGTGCGTGCCATTATGGAAGCTGCCGGTGCTACCGATGTTATGTCCAAATCCCTCGGATCGAATACTTCGATTAATGTGGTTCGGGCGACTTTTAAAGCGGTAGAAAGCCTTTTGGATGCCCGCGTTGTTGCAAAAAACAGAGGCAAGCATTTAAAGGATATGTGGGGTTAAACAATGGCCGGATCAAAAAAAATTAAAATAACGCTTGTAAAAAGCACTATCGGACAAAAACCCGCAAAACGGGCAACCGTCCGTTGTCTGGGATTGAAGAAAATTAACTCCTTTGTGGAGCAGGAAGCGAATCCGGCTGTTTTAGGCATGATTGCCTCCGTTTCGCATTTGGTAAAAGTCGAGGAGATACACTGATGTCAGGTTTGGTTCTTACCGCGCCGGCAGGCGCAAACAAAAAAAAGCGTATCGTAGGACGCGGTTCGTCCTCCGGACGCGGAACAACATCCGGTAAGGGAAACAAGGGACAGCAGGCTCGTTCCGGCGGAAAAACCTATATCGGTTTTGAAGGCGGTCAGATGCCTTTGTATCGCCGCATTGCACGCCGCGGTTTTTCCAATTATCCGTACCGCAAAGAGTATGCAACGGTAAACCTTGTACATATTGCGGCGAAATTTGCCGACGGTGAGTCCGTCAACCGCGAAACGCTGATTGAAAAAGGTTTGCTTAAAAAATCGGCGCTGTTGGTAAAGATTCTCGGAAACGGCGAACTCGATAAAAAGCTGACGGTGAGTGCAGACAAGGTTTCCGCAGGAGCCAAAGAAAAAATCGAAAAGGCCGGCGGTACCGTTACCGTATCCGGCGAATAATCGGCGGTGAATTATGGCGAATAATCCGATTGCAAACATATTTCGGGTAAAAGAGCTGCGCGAACGCGTACTCTTTACCGTCATCATTCTTACCGTTTTCCGGCTCGGCAGTGTGTTGACCGTGCCGGGGATAAGTCCGCACGCGTTGACGGCGTATTTTTCTTCGCTGACAAAGGGTAATGCCTTTGTGGACTACATGGACTTTTTTGCCGGCGGTGCTTTCTCGAACTTTTCGGTTTTTATGCTCGGTGTTATGCCGTATATTTCCACTCAGATTATTATGCAGCTGGCATTGATTATTTTTCCGAGTTTAAAGCGCATTGCACAGGAAGACGGCGGGCAAAAAAAAGTTCAGTCGTGGACGCGCATCGGTACGGTATTTGTCTGTATGATACAGTCTACCGCGCTGACCGCCTATGCTTATTATGTACCGGGTGCGGTTGTAATTTCCAATTCAATCTTGTTCCGTATGTTGTTTATTCTGACGGTAACAACCGGTACGATGATAACGATTTGGCTCGGCGAGCAGATAACCGCGTGCGGTATCGGTAACGGTATTTCCATGATTATTTTTGCCGGTATTGTCGCCCGCCTTCCTTCGGCCGTGTACGAGCTGGGAAAACTCATCAATACACAGGGCAGTCAAATGCTCGTTAAAAGCGTTGTCGTTTTGGTAATGTTTGTCGGAATTATCGCCTTTGTCGTTTACGAACAGCAGGGACAGCGCAAGATTCCGGTTCACTATGCAAAACGCGTTATAGGCCGCAAAATGTACGGCGGACAAAGCACGTATATTCCCTTTAAAATCAATCCGTCGGGAGTTATACCGATTATCTTTGCATCGTCGTTTTTAACGTTCCCTCTGCAAATTGCTACCAGCTTAGGCCCCAATGTGCGCTGGCTGAACAGGGTTGCCGCATGGCTGACCCCGAGCGGTTTATTGTATAACGGTTTATTGGTATTATTGATTGTATTCTTTGCGTATTTTTATACACAGGTAACTTTAAACCCCACCGAAATAGCAAAGAACATTCGGGAAAACGGCGGCTCGATTCCCGGCATCAGAACCGATAAAACGGAAGAGTATATGCAAAAGGTGTTGAACAGGCTTGTGCTGCCCGGTTCTTTATACCTTGCAATTATTGCGGTGCTTCCGACTATTATTCAAAATGCATTCGGTTTTCCCCAAAGCATTTCGATGCTGATGGGCGGAACCTCGTTGTTGATTTTAGTCGGTGTCGATTTGGATACAATGAGTCAAATCGAAGCCTTGCTTAAAATGCACCACCACGACGGTTTGGTAAAAAAAGGAAAGCTGCGCTCACGCAACCTGTAGAGGATGCAGTGCGTCGACCTGTTCGGCAACGAAGTTATCGAACGGGTCTATTATAGGAGTATACTATGAAAGTACGAACAAGTGTAAAGCCTATTTGCGACAAGTGTAAGGTCATCAAAAGAGCCGGTATTGTCCGGATCATTTGTTCCAACCCCAAGCATAAACAGCGTCAGGGCTGAGCTCAAGGAGTAATTGAATGGCTCGAATTGCGGGAGTTGACCTCCCTAACAAGCATGTCAATATCGCATTGACCTATATTTACGGAATCGGACGTTCTTCGGCGGCGGAAATTTGCGAAAAAACAAAAATCGATCCTACCCGCAAAATGAACGATCTTTCTCAGGACGAAGTTGCCGTTTTGCGCGCTCTTATCGACGGTGAATACAAGGTTGAAGGACGCCTTCGTTCCGAAATCGGTTTGAATATCAAACGCCTTATGGACATCGGCTGCTACAGAGGCTTGCGTCACAGAAAGGGCTTGCCTGTCCGCGGACAGCGCACCCGCACAAATGCACGAACCCGCAAAGGTAAGAAAAAAACCGTTGCAGGCAAGAAGAAATAATCCGGAGGCAAGATAGATGGCTACCGTAAAAAAACGGAAAGAAAAAAAGACAGTATATGAAGGTAATGTGTATATTCAGGCTACATTTAACAATACGATTGTTACCATTACCGATTTAAAGGGAAACGCTCTTTCATGGGCATCTTCCGGCGGTTTGGGCTTTAGAGGGGCAAAAAAATCGACACCCTTTGCCGCCCAGTCCGTAGCCGAAACGGCCGTACAAAAAGCGGTCAGTTACGGTTTGCGTGAAGTTCACGTGTTTGTAAAAGGTCCCGGTGTAGGAAGAGAATCCGCTGTCCGCTCTTTGGGTGCTTTGGGCTTAAAGGTAAAATCGATCAGTGATGTAACCCCCATTCCCCATAACGGATGCCGCCCGCGCAAAACACGCCGCATGTAAGTGCCGGATTTTGTTTTGTATGCCGGGAAATCGAAAAATACTTTTGGTTTTCAAAGGTATTTTCGGTTTGCTATTACTGTC
Organism: uncultured Treponema sp.; assembly: GCA_963547555.1. Lineage (GTDB taxonomy): Bacteria > Spirochaetota > Spirochaetia > Treponematales > Treponemataceae > Treponema_C. Next base: position 16,289 of record CAUURR010000001.1, read on the forward strand.
GATGCGGTAAATACAATTTACCTGCACCGTGCCGATATGACGGGCTGTCCGTATGGGCGGTCCGTAATCGAGCTTTAGTCGAAATAACAAGGAGTTTCGATGGCCCGTAAAAATCTCTTGCATGGATTTAAAACACCGAAAGGGATTAATTTTGAACCTCTCGATACGAATTCGAATTACGGTAAGTTTACCGCCTATCCTTTTGAGCCCGGGTTCGGCACTACGGTCGGCAATACCCTGCGCAGGGTGTTGCTTTCCAGTATTCAAGGATATGCTATAACATCGGTTCGTATTACTTCTTATGATGCCGACGGTGTTCCCCATGTTATTTCCAGCGAATTCGAAAGCATTCCCAATGTTGTTGAAGATGCGTTGGAAGTATTGAATAATATGAAGCAAATACGCTTAAAGCTTGACGGCGATAACGAACAGGAAACTTTTTTGTTCGAGTTTAAGGGCGCGGCAAACGTAACCGCCGAGATGTTCTCTCGCGGTTCTCAACTTGAAGTTTTGTCCAAGGATATGCATATTTTTACCACAATGGAAAATGCACACCTTGAATTTGAAGTTCAGGTTGATTTGGGACGCGGCTATATACCCGCCGAAGAAAACGAGCGCTATATTGAAGTGGTGGGAACCATTCCGATGGATGCGATTTTTACCCCCGTTTCAAAGGTAAAATATTCCATTGAACCCTGCCGCGTCGGTCAGCGCAACGATTACGACAAGCTTATTATGGAAATTTGGACGGACGGAAGTATTGCCCCCGTTGATGCACTCGCCGAAGCCGCTAAAATTGCAAAAGATCATTTTTCGATTTTTATCAATTTTAACGATAGTGAAATCGGCCGCAGGGATGAAATCGATGAGGGCGATGAACGGATAAAACAACTTTTGAACACTCCTGTTGAAGAGTTGGAGTTATCGGTGCGTTCGTCGAATTGTCTTAAAAATGCGAATATTCACACAATCGGTGAATTAACAAAAAAAACGGAAGATGATATTGCCAAAACCCGTAATTTCGGCAAAAAAAGTCTGTCCGAGATCAAAGATAAGCTTCTTGAATGGAACCTTAATCTCGGTATGACGGATTACAGTCATCTGAAAAATGCGGTAAATTTAACAAAGAAAAAGGAAGAATCAGATGAATCATAGAAACGGTTTTAATCCCCTTTCGCGCACCTCGGCTCACCGCCGTGCAATGTCGCGGAATATGGTAACCTCCTTATTCAGATACGAGCGCATTACCACCACAAAGGCAAAAGCCTCCGAAGTGCGCCGCGCTGCGGAAAAATTGATTACACGGGGTAAGGTTGATTCGGTACATAACCGCCGCCAAGCCGCCCGTTTTATTGCCGACGAAGCGATTTTGGCTAAGCTTTTTACCGATATCGGTCCGCGCATGAAAGAGCGCAAGGGCGGTTATACGCGTATGTTAAAGCTCGGTTTCCGTCAAGGCGATGCGGCCGACTTGGTAATCCTGGAATTGGTTGACTACAAACTTGACACTTCTTCCAAGGAAGCCAAAAAAGAAGATAAGGCGAAAAAAACCGCTCCCAAAACAAAGGAAAAAGCCGGTGCCGATAAAAAGGCCAAAGCCGAATCAAAGCCCAAGGCGGCAAAAAAATCCGCCGAAAAAAGCGCCGACACCGAAAAGGTTTCGGAGTAATTGATTTAATCCGGCTGTATAAGCGGTTCGGATTTCATAGGAGGATTTTATGTCAAAATCACATCGCGGAAAAGGTATTCGCAGTTTGGTTAATCGCGGACGCGGTACCTGCGGTCGTTGTAAAAAAGAAAATATAAAAGTGCTGTATGAGCATGAAATTGACGGTCAAAAAGCAACCGTATGTAAATTTTGCAACGCGGCCATTAAAAACGGAAAAGCCGCCGCCGTATAAGTTTTGAATGAAGGGTGTCCGAAGGTAATAGCCGGTACGGCACCCTCTTTTATTTTAAATCATTTGTCGTGCTTATAGTAAACGGAGGTTTTGATATGAAAAAAAACGTAAAAACCGTTCTTTTTGTTGGCGGTTTGTTTGCGATTGTTTCTCTTTATTTTGCCGGTTGTGCTGAAAAAAAAGCCGATACTTTTACGATCGGCGGTATTTTCCCGCTTTCCGGACCGGTTGCCGTATACGGAACCGAGGCTCGTAACGGTATGGAATTGGCGATAGCCGAAATCAACGCGGCCGGCGGTGTTCTCGGAAAACAGATTGTGCTTATCGGCGAAGACGATGAAGGAAATCCCGAAAAAACGGTAAACGTCTATAAAAAACTGACAACAAAAGACGGTGTAAAGGTTATCATCGGTTCTCTTCCGTCGGGGGCTACTGCGGCCATAACTTCTTTAGCTCAGGTACAAAAAGTGCTTTTGCTTGCTCCGGCGGCAACTATGCCGAGTATAACGGATGCAGGCAACTATGTATTCCGTGCCTGTTTTATCGACCCCTTTCAGGGAACGGTCGGCGGAAAGTTTACTGCGGAACATTTGGGTAAAAAACGTGCCGCAGTTTTATATGATGTCGGAAATGATTACTCGGTCGGTTTGTATGACAATTTTAAAATCGCTTTTGAAAAAGCCGGCGGTACCGTTGTTGCAGCCGAGTCCTACAGCACGGGCGATAAAAACTTCAGCGCGCAGCTTACAAAAATAAAAAATGCGAAGCCCGATGTTGTGTATTTACCCGACTATTACGGTGTTGTCGCTTTGATTGCAAAACAGTTGCGCGATCAGGGAATAAATACGGAGATTGTCGGCGGCGACGGCTGGGGCGGACTTGTCGGTAATGCCGGAGATGAGGTGTTAAACGGTTTTTATTCCGACCACTATGCTTCGGATTCGTCCGATCCGCGCGTAAAGCGTTTTGTAGATGCCTACGCTAAACAGTACGGTACGACGCCGGTTTCTTTTGCCGCCCTTGCGTATGATTGTGTCTATCTTTTAAAAGATGCGGTTGAAAAGGCGGGAACAACGTCGGACTCTGCCGCAATTCGCGATGCCCTTGCAAAAACAAACGGCAGTTATGTAACGGGCAATTTGACCTTTGATGCCAAGCGCAACCCTATAAAGCCGGCTGTTATGATGGAATTGATCAAAAAAGACGGAAAATTAACCGCCGTATATAAGACTACCATCAATCCGTAAGTTTGACTTTAAAATCGGTTTTTTACAAGCGGTTGTCTCGAGGAGGCGGCCGCTTGTGTTATTTTATGCGTCGATCCGGAAACAATCCGGGAACGGACTATTTACGTGTAATCTTTTTTCATATATAATATACCGAAAGGAGTACTCATGGAAATCGCGAATATGATTGTCCGCCAGTTGGTCAACGGTTTGTCTTTAGGCAGTATGTATGCGTTGATTGCCTTGGGTTACACTATGGTGTACGGCATCGTAAAGCTTATCAATTTTGCCCACGGTGATATTCTTATGGTCGGCGCATACTGCGGTTTTTTTATTCTTACGGCATGGGGCACTACTCCTGCAGCTTTAACGGCGGCTTTTTTGTTTTCCATGATTGTATGCGCCCTGCTTGCAGTCGTTATCGAACGCTTTGCCTACCGTCCCTTGCGTAATGCGCCGCGTCTTAATTCTTTGATTACCGCCATTGCCGTTTCTTTGATTTTACAAAACGGCGCTCGTGTGCTGCCGTTTATAGGACCGAACCCGCGTCAGTATCCCACTCCTAAAAATATCAGCTTTGATATAGGGGCGATATCGGTATCGAATATTCAGCTTATAGTTATCATCTCGTCAGCCTGTTTGATGGTTGTATTGAACTATATTATTAACAGAACGAAAATCGGTAAAGCAATGCGCGCCGTTGCATTCGATATGCATGCGGCAAGTTTAATGGGAATTTCGGTCAACAAGGTGATTGCCTTTACTTTCGGCTTGGGATCCGTTCTTGCGGCTGCAGGCGGCATATTGTATGCAACCGCTTATCCTCAAGTCGAACCCGTTATGGGAACCATGCCCGGCTTAAAGGCCTTTGTCGCTGCGGTTTTGGGCGGTATAGGTTCGGTTCCGGGGGCGATGCTCGGCGGCTATATTTTAGGGATAGCCGAAACCTTTACAAAGGGGTTTTTATCATCCCGATTTGCCGATGCTATCTCGTTCGGAATCTTAATCGTTATTTTGCTGGTTAAACCGACCGGCATTATGGGCTCAAAAATACGGGAAAAGGTGTAAAATGCCGCAAACTTCATATTCATTCAAAAATACGGCCGTTCCGGCTTTTTTTGCCTTATTTATTCTCCTTGTGCCCGCCCTTTTAATCCGTCTGTCGGTTATAGATGCATACACGGCTCAAATAATCACCCTCGGTGCGGTGAATGCAATTATGGCTATAAGCGTCAATATCGTGTGCGGAATTACCGGACAGCTTTCGCTCGGGCAGGCGGGCTTTATGGCTATAGGCGCATATTCGGCTATTTTATTGACGGAAAATGTCGGTTTGCCGCTTCCGGTAAGCATTTTGGCCGCAGGTCTTATCACCGCTTTTGCCGGATTTTTAATCGGCTTTCCGACTTTAAAACTCACCGGGGACTATCTTGCGATTGTAACGCTCGGTTTCGGTGAAATTATCCGCGTTTTTTTAATCAACTTTAAAAGCTTTACCGGCGGTGCAAACGGCAAACGTTTTACCGCACCCGCCGCCGTTTTGTTGTCGTTGTCACCCGTTTTGTCCTGGCTTGTTATGCTCGGCTCCCTTATAGTCATCATTGTGCTTTTGCATAATTTTTTGCGGTCAACCTACGGGCGTGCGATTTTAGCGGTGCGCGAAGACGAAATTGCCGCCGCTTCAAGCGGTATCGGCGTGTTCCGCTACAAGATGATCGGTTTTGTTATCGCTTCTTTTGTTGCCGGTATCGGAGGCGCCCTCTACGCTCCCTTTATCGGCTTTATAAAGCCCGATCTTGCATCCTTTAACCGCAGTATCGATTATTTGATTTTTGTCGTTCTCGGCGGTATGGGTTCAATTACCGGCTCGATCATCGCTTCTTTTGTATTGACTTTTTTGCAGGAATTCCTGCGCTTTTTAAAAGACTTCCGCCTTTTGATTTATCCTTTGATTTTAATCTTTGTAATGCTGTTCCGCCCGCAAGGACTTTTGGGGATGAAAGAATTATCTTTCGTTAAGCTTTTTGATTTCGGGCGCGGCTTTATATCAAAGCTTTCGGCCGGCCGCAAGAACCGTTCCTCTGCAGATAAAAAATCGGCTTGCCCTGTCTGCCGCCTTGTAAAACGCTGCTTTAAAAAGGAGCACTGCGATGGAAAATAAAAAACTTTTGATGCAGGTAAACGATATTTCCATTGTGTTCGGCGGCTTGCGTGCGGTAAGTAATTTTTCATGCTTTATAAATACGGGTGAACTTATAGGCTTAATCGGGCCGAACGGAGCCGGAAAAACAACGGTATTCAATATGCTTTCGGGCATTTATACGCCGACCGAGGGCAGTATCGATTTTTGGGATAAAAAGCAAAAGGTGCACAGCGTCGAAAAACTGTCGAGCGATAAATTAAACCGCATCGGTATTTCGCGTACTTTTCAAAACATCCGCCTGTTCGGTAATTTAACTGCCGAAGAAAACATATTGATTGCCTTACACGGCCGGCGTAAAGTAAATCCGCTTGACGTTTTATTGCGTACGCGGCGGTTTTACAAAGACGAGCAGCGTATGAGGGAAAAGGCTGAAGACCTTTTGCGTCTGTTTAAGATGGCCGAAAAAAAGGACGAGCTTGCAAAAAATCTTCCTTACGGAGAGCAGCGTAAGCTTGAAATTTGCCGCGCCCTTGCTTCAAAACCGCGGCTTTTGCTTTTGGACGAACCTGCGGCGGGAATGAATCCGCAGGAAACGGCAGAGCTTATGCAGTTGATTTCCTTTGTCCGTAAAGAATTCGACGTAACGATTTTATTGATTGAGCACGATATGAACCTCGTTATGGGAATCTGCGAACGCCTGATTGTGCTCGATTACGGGCGCATTATAGCCGAAGGAGAACCTGAAGCCATCCAAAAAAATCCCGCAGTTATAAAGGCGTATTTGGGAGGGGAGGCCGTACATGCTTAAGGTAAAAGATTTAACCGTCCATTACGGAGCCATAAAGGCGCTGCACGGCATTTCCTTTGAAGTCAATCGGGGAGAAATTATTTCGCTTATCGGTTCAAACGGGGCGGGAAAAACGACGACCCTTCACGCCTTGTCGAACATTGTAAAAAAAACCGAAGGCAGCGTATTTTTTGAAGGCGAGGATATAACCCATCTTGCCCCCGATGCGATTGTGCGGACGGGCCTTATTCAAGTTCCCGAGGGCCGGCGTATTTTTGCCAATATGAGCGTATTCGAAAATCTTGAGCTGGGCGCCTTTACGCGAAAAGACCGCGCCGGAATAAAAAAAGATATGGAACGGGTCTTTGAACTTTTTCCGCGTTTAAAGGAGCGCTTCCGTCAGGCAGGAGGTACCCTTTCCGGCGGAGAACAGCAAATGCTTGCGATGGGCAGGGCTCTTATGTCGCGCCCGAAGCTCCTCTTGTTGGACGAACCTTCCATGGGCTTGGCACCGATTTTGGTCGATGAAATCTTTTCGATTATACAGGAAATAAACCGCGAAGGAACGACGATTTTATTGGTTGAACAAAACGCTTTTAAAGCTTTGAATATTGCCGACCGTGCCTACATCCTCGAAACGGGAAATGTTGTAAAAACGGCTTCGGGTGCGGATTTAATCCGCGATGAAAGCGTAAAAAAAGCGTATTTGGGCGGATAGTGTTTTATACGAAGTCGATAAAAAGTGCCGTCTGAGATGTCGCCGGCACTTTTTATGCCGAGTTTGCCTTTGAGCAAACATCATTTTATTTACTGCGCTTTCTCAACTGACGTTTGCGAAAGCGCTAAAAAATGTTTCTCGGCTTTTGAAAAAGCCTACGAAACATTTTTTAGGAGGTTGGTATGATTGTTGCCGATGTTATGACTAAAAATCCCGTGTGCGTAAATCCGGATATGTCGGTAAACGACGTAAAGGCACTTATGACCAAGGAGGGAGTAAGCAAATTTCCCGTTTTGGATAAAAACGATAACCTTGTGGGCATCGTTACAAAAAAGGATTTGTTAAAGGCCGCTCCTTCTTCCGCCACAACCCTTGATATGTACGAAATCAGCTACTTGTTGTCGAAACTGACGGTTAAAAAAATTATGGAAAAGGACGTAACCATCGTTCAGGAAAACGAGGTTGTCGAAGAAGCCGCCCGCATTATGGCTGACGGCGATATATCCTGCCTTCCGGTTATGCGCGGCAATTTACTTGTAGGAATCATAACCGAAAAAGATTTATTCAGAACCTTTGTCGATATGTTCGGTGCCCGTCATCAGGGGGTGCGCGCCGTCTTTTCTTTGGATGAAAAACCCGGTCAAATTGCCCGCCTTGCCAAAGCCATTGCCGACTTGAACGGCAACATCGTTTCTTTGGTAACCGCCGAGGGTGAAGATATAAAACATCGGCGTTGTACGATAAAGGTATCGGACTTAAAAAAAGAAGCACTTGTAAAAATACTCGGTGAAACAGGAGCCGTTACGGAAGATATCCGCTGATTGTGATTTATAACCGCAAAACTATTGATTTTTTGAGAGTTTTGCGGACATATATGTAACCGCCTCGAATTCGCGTATGATGTCATCCGAGACCGATGATTTTATCCTTGTCAATATCGTCTGCTTGTGCTATACTCTTATTTATGAATGCTGTACGGCAGACGGAAGATTACACATTTCCGCATAAAATTTGCATTTTTCCGAAAAAAGCTCTTGACACAAAAAGAGCGTGCCGTATAATCCGTTCGATACCCGATACCCGATACCCGATACCCGATACCCGATACCCGATACCCGATACCCGATACCTGCATAAAAGCTCGCTGCAGAGCTGCTCGCTTTTATGCTTCGAGTTTCGTCGGCGCAGCCGGCGAAACTCGCGGAAGTATAGCTTTTATAACTCACATTCAAACTTACATTCCCGTTCCCGCACAAACTCGCGGACATACAGTTTTCAATTTTCAAATCTCAAGTATTATTCTCTTTATTGTACCAGCTCGTTTTTATGTTCGCATAGCATGCAATTTTTCCACTTATATATATTCGGTTTTGGTAGGAGGATAAGATGAAAACCGTACAAAGATTTTCTGTGATTGTGCCGGCACTTGTGTGCGCCTGTGCAATTTTGTTTTTGGGCTGCCCGCAAAAGATAGACGGCGGGCAGTCGGGGGGGATGCAAAGCGGACCGGACCCGAACTTGAGAATTGAGGGCACTGTACTTAAAGGCTGGAACGAAACACCCCCGACCGTACTGAATGTTCCCGCAGGCGTTACCGAAATAGCCGCTAATGCATTTAAGAACTGTACAAGTTTGACCGGTGTGAACTTACCTGCAAGTCTTAAAAAGATAGGCAACTATGCTTTTAGCGGCTGTACGGGGTTGACGGGAACGGTAAGCTTACCTGCAAAACTTGAAACGGTTGGAGGGGATGCTTTTAGCGGCTGTACGGGGATAACTGCTCTTGATTTTTCCGCCTGTACGCAGTCTTTTGTAATTAATGATTATGCTTTTGCCGGCTGTACGGGGTTGACGGGGCAGGTAGGTTTTTCTTCGGGACTTACAAAGATTAAGTACGAGGCTTTTAAGGGCTGTACCAAGGTAAGCGGGTTTGATTTTTCGCAGTGTACACAGCTTACGTCAATAGGTACTCGCGCTTTTGCAGGCTGTACGCAGATAACGCAAGTGCAATTACCTAAAAGCCTTCAAACGATTTCGGGAAGTACTTTTGACGGCTGTACACACCTTACAAGTCTTACGGTTGATTCGCCGGATGCACAGTTATGCGCTATAGACAATATCGTTTACAGTGCGGATAAAAAGCGGCTGTTATGCAGAATACCGAATGTTACGTCGGCTAACTTTCCGGACGGGCTTGAAGAAATAGCGGCTAGTGCATTTAAGAACTGTACAAGTTTGACCGGTGTGAACTTACCTGCAAGTCTTAAAAAGATAGGCAACTATGCTTTTAGCGGCTGTACGGGGTTGACGGGAACGGTAAGCTTACCTGCAAAACTTGAAACGGTTGGAGGGGATGCTTTTAGCGGCTGTACGGGGATAACTGCTCTTGATTTTTCCGCCTGTACGCAGTCTTTTGTAATTAATGATTATGCTTTTGCCGGCTGTACGGGGTTGACGGGGCAGGTAGGTTTTTCTTCGGGACTTACAAAGATTAAGTACGAGGCTTTTAAGGGCTGTACCAAGGTAAGCGGGTTTGATTTTTCGCAGTGTACACAGCTTACGTCAATAGGTACTCGCGCTTTTGCAGGCTGTACGGCGGTGACATATAAGGTTAAAACGGGCAGTCTGATACGGAATTTATTGCTTAACAGCGGAAGCGGCATTACGGCGAGTCAAATCATCGAAGAGTAATAAAAAAGTTTTAATACCGGGTATCGGTTAAATCTTCCCTGCACAAAGGTGCGGGGAAGTATAATTATAATGGCGGCTTATATGCCGAAAGGAAGGAAGATGAGTATGGCTATCGGTATCGACATTCCGTCAAAAACGGAAATTTTTAAGCGAAGTATTCCGGTAAAAACTGCGGCAAAGGGTGAATCATGGTCGGCTTCACAGTTGGGCGAAGCGGCAAAAAATCCGGGTGTGTATGTTTTGTCTTTTAATAAAGAGATTTTGTACGTAGGTTTAACTTCAGGTAAAAAAGGCGCGCAGTACGGTGTGTTCGGCGCACGGCTTAGAAGGGAGTTTCACTACAGTGCTTCGGGCAACAGTGCCTTATATCAACTACTTGTTTCGCAGCAGGCACCGATCGATGTGTCTTTATTTGATTTTGACGAAATCGACGCTTTGATTACAAGCGATAAACCCAAACTTTCTCCGAAGGCAAAAGCCTTTATATTTGAGCAGGCTCTTACGGCGGTGTTTAATCCTCCGGGAAATAAACAGCAAAAATATCTGAGCGAATAAAATATCGGCTGTCCGAAAACAGGTGTTCCCGGACAGCCTTGCACCTTTACCGGCTTTTTCAGCCTGCGGTGATGGCGATGGTGCGGGCCTTCGATTGGGCTCTGCGCGGTATGCTGATTGTCAACAGGCCGTTTTTAAAGCCTGCGGACACTTTTTCGCTTTCGATGTCTTCGGGCAGGGTAAAGCTGCGCGAAAAGCTTTTTGACACGCGTTCCCTGATAAGCCATTCGCCGTCGACTTTTTCTTCCTTTTTGTCCTCTTTTGCGGAGCTGATCGAAAGGATGCGGTCTTTCAAATTGATTTCCACATCTTTTTCGGTTGAGCCGGGCAGTTCCATCTCGAGCACGTATTCATCCTTTGTTTCGCGAACGTCTACGCGCGGCAGACTGCATTTTGACGAAGTTTCCGTGCCGGAAAAATTGCGGTCGATTACATCGAATAAGTCGGATGTAAATCTGGGGTTAAAAAAAGATAATGTGTTCATAGCGTACCTCCTATGGTTTGTTGCGTTTTGTGCCGGTTCCGCTTGTCGGCGGGGATAGCCGAAACCCGATCGGTTTGCAGGTAATCCGTTTGCCGGTCTTCACTTATACTATAGCAGGATTCATGCCAACTTTTTTTGATTTATTTTATTTCGTTGTATTATAATAAAATATATTTTTCCGAAAAATCGGGAAAGATAGAAATGTGTATGCGTCCGAGCAAAATCGGGTAAAAACAGGCTGTAAATCGGAAAATCGGGGAATCGAATAAATAAAAAGAGGTAAAAAGAGGCTTATTGTGTCAAAAAGTTTATCTTTGATGTGTGTTTTTGACACATATTTAATTTTCAAAGGGGAAAATCGGGTATTTTATGTATGTTGTTGACTTGCGGGCGGTTTTACTTTTTATCGAATTTATAGTATAATCGATATATGATACAAAGGGATTTTCCGTACGAAACCGTCAATACGTTTTTGCGTTCCTGTACCGATGCATTTATGCCTAAAACGGTGCAGCGTTTGCTGCGTGCCGAAGGCGTGCGTATCGACGTTCAGGAGGTTACGGATTTTTTGGACGGTCATCCCTCGGTTTTTTTTCTTTCCGGCGGCCGTTATATTACGCGCGCGGGGATTTTTACCAATGCCTGTTTCAGTATAAAACCGCAGCGCTTTGAAATCGAGTCGGGGATTTTGATTATCGGGCACCGCTGTATGCCTTTTGCCGATCCGGAGATGCTTCCTCATGAATTGAGTTTTACCTTTTCGGGTATGACAATCCGTAAAAAATGTATCGAAATCGCCTCGGATGATGTATTGGATATGTACCGTCTGTTCGGTGAAGAGTATGTACCGCAGTTTCTCGGTCTTGATCCGGGAAATGAAGACCGGGATTTTGCCCGAAACGATTTTGAAATACCGAACCGTATATTTCTTACGGTATGCGATATGCGCGCTCTGTATAAAAAGTGGGATTTTTCTTACGGCGACCGTTTGTCGGCTCGTCTTTTAAATTGGAATGAAGGTTTGATAGAGATTCTTCCCGTTAAAGAAATGCGTTCGCATATATTTGAATCAACTGAAGAAAACGATGTTCGCGAGCGCTGGTATGAGCATCTGGAAAATGCGCTGATTTCGGCGATCGAAAAATACGGTCCCTGCCAAAGTATTGAAGAGCAGCTTGCCTGCACCTTTGTGGATAATACCGATGTTCTTTGTATTCCGGGCTGCGGTTCTCTTGATGAATATTTGGGACGTACAAAAAAAATCGTTTTTGCCGAGTACGGCGTTGAAACCCGCTTATGGAAAAAAGGTGAAGAATGTACCGCGTCCTCGTGGCGTGACCGCTTTGAAAGCGGTATTGATGTGTCCGAAACGCTGTATGGGGAAATCGGTATTCCTCTTCCGGAATTTATGGTTGACGCTTATATTCTCGATTCTTTATACCGTAAAGATAAGGGCATTCGGGATGTGTTTAAGAGAATAATTCCTTCTTCGTTTGTGTTGGAAGAATGGCAGCTTAAAACTTTTTTATTGCACCTTGAAACCAAATATGTTATACTTTCGGAAACATACAACAGATTTACGGATTTTAATAAGGGTGAAGTACGAAGCCGTGCTTTAAAGTTGTATTCGGCATTGGTAAAACTTATTTGCGATCTTGATTCCTGCGGACTGCCTGCCGATTTATTCCCGCAGCAGGATTTGGTTGTTTTATCACAGCTTTTTGCTCATACGGGGCATTTGGTGGAAGCTTTGTTGTATCAGGAAAATTTGTCGGACAAGGATTTAAGTGCGGCTTCGGCTTCGCTTGAAGGTATGACATTCAGCTTTGAGGATATAGAAGAAATACTTGTTTCCGTTATGGAAAACAAAAAAAAGGACGCTTTTTCTATTGTAAAGTAGTCCTTATATTTTAAGTCAATCGAAAGCTAAAGTTTTCTTTTTGACTGTTTATGGGAGCGTATATGAATATTTCGGGTTTGAATGCTGCGGCTCTTTCCGTGCGCAGCCTTGCAATGGATGCTATTCAAAAAGCGAATTCGGGACACCCCGGCTTACCCCTGGGCTGTGCGGAACTTGCCGCCGTTTTGTACGGCGAAATTATGAAGCATAATCCGGCCGATTCGCGCTGGGCCGACCGCGACCGCTTTATCTTATCGGCGGGTCACGGTTCAATGCTCGACTATGCTATCCTGCATTTGAGCGGCTATAAGGTTAAGCTGAGCGATATAAAGAAATTCCGCCAGCTTAAATCGGTTTGTGCCGGACACCCCGAGTACGGCGTTACCGACGGCGTTGAAGCGACAACCGGTCCTCTGGGACAGGGAATTGCAATGGCTGTGGGGATGGCGTTGGTTGAAAGTATCTTGGCGGCGAAATTCAATACGCCCAAACATAAGATTGTAGACCACTATACATATACTCTGATCGGCGAAGGCTGTCTTATGGAAGGTGTTTCATCCGAAGCTTCGAGTTTTGCAGGCAGCATGAAGCTGGGAAAACTTATCGCCTTTTACGATAAAAACAAAATAACGATTGACGGTTCAACGGATGCCGTTTTTGCCGAAGATGTTGCCAAACGCTACGAAGCTTACGGCTGGCAGGTTTTGTCCGGTTCAATGTACGATATGGAAAATATCGCCCGTTTGGTTGCCGAAGCAAAACGCGACGAGCGGCCCTCGCTTATTATTTTGGATTCGGTTATCGGAAAGGGGGCTCCTACGGTTGCGGGAAGCGCAAAGGCTCACGGTGCCCCCCTCGGTGCCGAAGGTATTGCCGCGGCTAAAAAAGAGCTCGGACTTCCCCTCGATAAGGAATTTTACGTTGTGCCTGAAGCGTACGATTATTTTGAATCGAAGCGCGAAAGTTGGGCGAAAAAAGAAGCCGAATGGAAAGCCGTATTTGCCGAGTGGACCGAAGAAAATCCGGAACTTGCAAAAGAATGGAAACGTTTTTTTGCGGGCAAGCCTTCCAAAAAACCTGCAATGACCGCCTACAAAGCGGGTGATTCTCTTGCTACGCGCAATGCATCGGGTGCCGCCCTGCTTGATTTAAGCAAAGTGTATACGAATCTTGTCGGCGGCTCTGCGGACTTACAGGGGCCGAACTGTACAAAATTGGCCGATACAAACTCTTATTCGCCGTCTTGTCGGGACGGACGCTATATCCACTTCGGTATCCGCGAATTTGCGATGGCGGCTGTGTCGAACGGTATTGCCCTTCACGGCGGACTTATTCCGTTTTGCGCAACCTTTATGGTGTTTGCCGACTACCTGCGCCCCGCTTTGCGCTTGTCCGCTTTAATGCGCAAAAACGTTATCTATGTATTAACTCACGATTCGATTTTTGTCGGCGAAGACGGCCCGACCCACCAGCCGATTGAAACGCTTTCTTCTTTGCGCGTTATTCCGAATGTGCAGGTCTTGCGCCCCGGTGATGCCGAGGAAACCGCCGAAGCTTGGAAGATGGCGGTTACTTCAAAAGAAACGCCTGTTTGTATTGCCTTGAGCAGACAAAATCTTCCCGTTTACGAAAAAGACGATCCCGATTGGCGCAATACGATTTTATGCGGGGCTTATATCGTACAAAAGGGCGGAGCGAAACCCGACGTAACCGTTCTTGCAACCGGTTCGGAAGTTTCCCTTGCGCTTAAGGCCGCTTCCCTTGTTAAGGGTAAAAAGGTACGCATTGTTTCGGTTATAGACCGCGAATTGTTCCGCGCTCAACCTAAGGAAATAAAAGAGTCGATAATGGGTAAGGGACGGCGCATTGTTGCCGAAGCCGCAAGTCCGATGGGCTGGGAAGGTTTTGCTTCAAGCGAAAAAGACCTGTTCTGCTTAACCTCTTTCGGCGAATCCGCACCCGGTGCAAAGGTTGCCGAACATTTCGGCTTCACGGCGGAAAATTTGGCAAAGCTGATAGAAGGTTGATGCTAGACGTTTAAAACGTTTTAATACGATTTATGAATAAGAGGCTGTCTTAAGGTAAATGTCTTAAGACAGCCTTTTTTACAGCTGTTTGCCGCCCTCAAAAAACTTGCCGAGAATAGGAGCAGTGTGCCGATTTCCATCCATCCTTGCGCTCTTCGCGCTCTTCGCGGTATATTCCGGTAGTCCGTTCTTGGTGTCTTTACGGTTACACCTTTGCTCCCGCTGTTTGCCGCTTATGGTGCAGATATGATACGGCAATAATAGCAAGTCCGCTTATAATCATCATAAGGCAGAGAATTTGCCCGGTAGACAGATTTAAAAGCGATTGATTAAAATAAATCGGTGCGTCCGGCTTTGCGGTTATGCGGTAGCCTATGTCGGCATCCGGTTCGCGGAAGTATTCTATAACGAATCGTACCGAGCCGTACCCTGCCGTGTATGCGCCCGACAATAAACCGCGGAACGGCTTTTTTTTGCTTAAAAAGCGCAAAAGGGCGAAGAGTACAATGCCTTCAAAAAAAGCTTCATATAATTGGCTCGGGTGCCGCGGTAAATTCACTAAAAGAGCCTCGGGGGCTGTGCTTATGCCGGTTTGTTCGGCGATTTTTTGCACCCAGTCTATCGAAAGCGAAAACCGCGGTGCGCCCGGAAAAACCATTCCCCACGGCACGGTTGTAATGCGTCCGTATAATTCGGCATTAAAAAAGTTTCCCAACCGTCCGAATGTGTAGCCCAAGGGAATTGAAACCACCATGGCATCTATCCATTGCCAATAGGAACGCTTATTTTTGGCGCACCATACAATCATCCCTATAAGACCGCCGATAAAGCCGCCGTGGTACGACATTCCCGCCAAGCCCGTAAACGTACCGGTTTGATCGAAAGGCCAAAAAATAAGCCACGGTGCTTTAAGATACATACCGCTTTGGTCGTATACGAGGGCAGAAAAAATCCGTGCGCCTAAAAGCAGTCCGATAATCCCGAAGGTAAAAAAGCCGAAAATATCGTCTTCGGTCGCCTTGTGTTCGGGGGTGTCGAGCAGTCCTTCTTTTTGCAATGACATACATACGCGGATTGCCGTAGCAAAGGCGAAAATGTACATTAAACCGTACCAGCGTATTATGCCCAAGACGGGGACGCCGGGAAAAATTTCGGGGTGAATCCATGAAGGATAATTGAGTGCTAAAAACATATCTGTATACAAGGCTTTTGCAGCCCCGGTTTTACCTTCCTTTTGCGTTTTAAATCAGATTTTAAATCCCTGTGCGTGCGCTTTTACAATTTTTGACTTTAAAAGCATGTTTTCTTTTCGCAGCTGAGTAATTTCGTATTGCTGGGCCTTTATCGTATCGGCAAGTTCACCGGTTGTTAAAGCGCCGCTTCCGATTAAATCCTCAACGTAAGAAATCTTTGCTTCGTAGTCTTCTTCCGCCTCCGCTCCCATCAGTTCAAAGCTGTCGGCGGGAAGTTCCGTGTCATCGAAGGCCAAATCTTCCGATTGCATGATTTTGTCCGCAATACGGTATATCGACTGGGATAATATCGATTGGGGTTTGTATACGGTTATCGGTAAGCGCGATGAAAGAGCTATATCCTGCATGGGATCGCGGTATACCACTCCCAAATAGTCAAGCGTTAAGCCCAAATATTCGGTACAGGAGCGGCGGATTTTCATGGCGCGTTCGGCATCTTTCGGGTCTTCAATCATATTCATGACAAGCCGCGGTTTGAATTTTTGAATGCGTTTTATAAATACGTCCGCACTTTTAGGATCAATGCGTATAATATTTTCCGTCAATTTTGGGATATAAAGTCTTTGAAGCGATGCGGGGTCCGACCTGAGCTTTTCAAGGTACTCGTATGCTTTTGAATTTTTCTTAAACGAATTGTACATAAGGCGGAACAGGACATTTTTCAAAAACAGATAGCCGTTCAGTGTTGCCGTAACGGCCGGGGCTGTTACAAGGAGTCCCTGCGGCGAAAGCAAAAACATATCGAGGATTGTCAAGTGCGTTCCGGCACCCAAGTCGAGGATAAGATAATCGGTTTCTATTTTTTGAAATTTTTTAATCAATAAATTTTTTTGCGAAAGAGGAAGAGCCGTTAAACCCGGAATTTCCGAGTCGCCTGCTATAAAGCGAACGTTCTTATACCCCGACGGAGTGATTATGTCTTCAAAATCGGAAGTCCCCGATAAAAAAGTTCCCAGCCCTTTTTTCGGTGCTTGCTGACCGATTGCCAAATGGAGGTTTGAAGCGCCCAAATCAAGGTCAACGAGGATGACGTCTTTGCCCGCTTTACCGAGGGTAACGGCGAGGTTTGCCGATAAAAGACTTTTACCTACGCCTCCCTTACCGCTTGCAATAGGAATTATTTGCATGGTTCTCCTTCCGTTTTATCCCGTGTCTTATGGATTTTTATCATAATGAACACGGACAGTATAACATCAATTATAAAAAAAGGCATCATATATACCGATGTTTTTATTATTTCCGTTTTATTCAACGGAAAATTTACAACGGTTTTTCCAAAAGCATCGTAGATGAAAAACATAAAAGCCGCAATACCTGCGATTTTAATAATTCCGTACAATTCCGCCGCAAAGGATGCGTGTACACCGTTTTTATACACGACGTACAAAAGATAAAAGGGCAACGCTAAAAGCGGAACCGACATATACCACGAAACAGGCAGCCGTGCTTGCGAGCTTTCCGCCTGAACGGCGAGTACGGCACAAAGGCGGAGAATTTCATATATAGAAAGTGCTCCCGCGAGCGGAATCTTTTTTTTCATTAATTTCCCTGTAAGCGTATCCATTATACTCGAATCCGTGATAACAAGCAACCGATTTTTTCTGAAAATAAAATATTTATACGGAGGTGGTTAAATCCGGCGGGCTTTCAGCGGTATTTCGCTTTTCCCGCCGCCCGCTTCACTTTTTTTGCCTCTTATTTTATACTTCGAGGAATGAATATACCGCAAACCGTAATTGTATTATGCAAACCGAATGAAGGAAAAAATATCGGTGCCGTCTGCCGCGCCATGTTTACGATGGGATTAAGCCGTTTGCGTATTGTCGGGGAGCGTTCGGATTATGAAGATGAAGAAATACGCACTCTTGCCGTTCATGCGTTTCACCTTTGGGAAAAAGCCGAATTTTTTGACAGTCTTGAACATGCGGTTGAGGATTGCGTTTTTGCAGCCGGGACAACCAGAAGGGGAGGGCATAAGCGCAGTTTTTCCGTGTGCGGCCCGCGGGAATTAAGTTCCCGTATTTTTTCTTTACCTTCGGCCTGTCGTGCCGCGGTTGTATTCGGAAACGAGCGTACCGGCCTTACCGAAGCCGAATTGAATATCTGCTCCTGTGCCGTAACGATTCCTGCGGATGCAAAGTCGGGGTCGCTCAATTTGTCGCATGCGGTACAAATTATTGCGTATGAATTATACTGCACTTTTCAAAGCTCTGTGCGGGGCGGTTTGAAAGATTCCGGTTTTCTTTCCGAAGCGGTTTCAATTTCGCGTTTGGAAAAAACCGTTGATGAAGTTATCGGCTCTTTACGGAAAATCGGCTTTTTTTCTTTGGGTAATCCTGAAGATATGAAGCGTTTTTGGCTTTCGATTTTATCGCGAGCGGCTCTTTCGGAAGAAGAAGCCCGCTACGTTGAAAAAATATTTTATAAAGCGTCCTGTTTGAGCTTAAAGAACAAAGCGGATATCTGATTCCGATATAAAACCGTTTTGAGATTCATAGAATGCCCGCGATACGCAGCTTTGTAATTCCCGTATGTTTCCCGGCCATGTATGGCTTTGCAATTTTTCTTCGGCCGTATCCGAAAAGAATTTGACCGTGTTGTGCGCCGCGCATAGTTTTTCCAAAAAATTGCGGGCAAGGGGCAATATATCTTCCGCCCGCTCTTTAAGAGAAGGGATGTGTATTTCTATGCCTGTGATGCGGTAATATAAATCTTTTCGGAATTCCCCGCTTTCTTTCCATGCGTTGAGAGGACTGTTTGTTGCGCAAATAATGCGTACATTGATTTTTTTATGTTCGCAGTCTCCAACCCTCCTTATTTCTCCCGTTTCCAATGCTCTCAGCAGTTTTGCCTGTGTACTCAAACTTATACAGCCTATTTCATCCAAAAAAAGAGTTCCGCCTGCGGCCTTTTCAAACAATCCGATTCGTGTAACGGCTCCCGTGTAAGCTCCCGCTTTGGTACCGAATAATTCGGCTTCAACGAGGGTATCCTGTATTGCAGCTATATTTTCTTCCACAAAGGCGGCTTCTTTTCGCTGCGATAAACGGTGGATTAAGCGGGCTGCCCGGCTTTTACCCGTTCCGGTTTCTCCCAATAAAAGGACGGGCATTGAATTCCCCGCCGCAAGTATAATTTGCTTTTTCAATCCGTAAAAGGTTTCGGATGTACCGATAAAATCCTTAAAGGCACTTTCATCGGGCGGGGAAAGTACTGTATTCGCTGTACTAGTGTGTGCATCTTTTTGTGCATAATAGTGTATGTACGAAAGCATATACGAGGGACTGCACGGGAGTGTAATAATATCTTTTGCGCCGGCCTTTGTGTCGGCCGTTGTGCCGGTTTGCAGCATTTTGGCGGCAAAGATGCCGTCTTTTTCGGATGCCAGTACAAGTACGGGGATATGTGCCGAAAACCGCAAAATATTATGTGCCGTTTTAATGTCACCTTTATCGAAAACACAAAAATCAAAAAGAATGAGAGAAATGTTCGCAGGAATATTGTGATTTGCTCCATGAAATGCCGGTACACATTCAAAGCCGATACTATTATCTGCAAGCGAAAAACAAAATTCTTTCGTTTTTTCATCATCGCTTATGAGTAAAACGGTAATCATCGGCGGTAACCGCCATACCGGCTGTAAAAATTATGCTTTCGAGTAAATCCTATCCCATACTAATACTATTATATACCATATGAACGGAAATACAAGAAAAATCTTTAAAGGGTTGGCAATGATTTCATGCCAGATTTCATGACCGGCATTAAATACTTCATCCGGAACGCGCTTTTTTCGTTTTGAAAAAATCGATAAGGCATCTTTATAATAAACGAAGATACTTGAACCGAAGCTGTTTCTCCTCATGTAAGGCCATGCAACTCCGGACGGAATACCGTCTGCAAGAAGTACCATTGACGGATTTGATTTAAAAATTGCCTCGAGAATATCTTTTTCGGTTTCTTTGGAAAAATATCCTGTATAGCGTCCTACAATATGCAGTCCCGGAAAAGTTGCGTGCACATTGCGTTCCGATTCTACCAAAGCACCTTTATGCCCGCCTAAAAGGTAGAGCGATCTGTAGCGTGTTTCCAAAATGGTAAAAAACGAAATAAGTGCGGAAAAAGGATTATAACGCACGGGTTTGGCTTTTTTGAGAAAAACGGCTCCGTTTATAATACTCTTTGATACGGGTAAAATGAGAGAAGCGTTTTCCAAACAGAGTCTATATTCGGTATTGTGCCTTGCTTTTAAAAGATTCCATACGGATAAAAATACTATTTGTTTTGTTCCCGATGATGCCAAAAGTTCAAACAACGCTTCTTCCATATGTTCGGGGCGGATTATATCCACCGGAACTCCCGCTATTCTTATTCTTTCAACTTCCATGCTCCATACTCCGTTAAAGCGCTTTGAATTGCCGACAGTCCGTACAAAGCCGCGGTTTCCGCGCGCAATATATTCGTTTTTAAATGTATCGGCACAAAACCGCTTTGTTCCAATCTGTTTCTTTCGGCCGGACAGATGCCGCCTTCACAGCCTACCGCCAAGGCGGTAAAAATACGGCTGCACACATCGGATTCTTTTGCCGCGTCCCGTATTTTTTCGGCTTTGTCCCGTATATGGGTAAACAGGCTTTTTTGTCCCTCTTCCCGCTCGCAGAGGATAAAGCCGAGGGATGGGATGCCGCATACCGTTTGTTCCCACAAAGCGGCGGCTTCCTCTGCACAAAGCACGGTATTTATTTCGGTTTCTATCGGGGAACCGCTTTGTTGACGGGCTTCGCGGATAATGCGCTGCCAGCGATCGATACGCGGGGTATATGCGGGCGAATACGCTCCCCGTATCGGAATAATACGGCTTATACCGCATTCGGCCGCCTGCCGGACGATTAAATCGGTTTTTTGTACCTTAGGCAAAAACTGAAAAAGCCACAACGGCTGCGCTTTTTGTCCCTGTGCTTGCGTTTTGTCATTGGCGGTATGCGATTCCGTCTTTTGCGGCAAGTTTATCTGCATTGAAGAGATTTCCCCTCCGGTACGGTTTTGCGTCTTATGCCCGCTCCCCGTTTCCGAAAAAGGTTCCGTTTCCAGCAGGCTTTCCGTTTTACCCGTATGCAGTTTCATTTTAATAAGCGAGCCGCCGGGTAAACGTACATCAATATAAGAGCCGTCCTCCAAGCGCAAAACCCGTGATAAATAACGGTGTTCTTTTGCATTTAAAACAATCCTGCCGTTACGGTCGGGCATTGATGAGCTGACAAATTGACGCATAGTGCCGTCAGCGTCCTTTTTTACCCGATTTTGCATCCGCTGCGGATATTTTTTGTTCTTCCGATGCCGATTCCTGTAATTCTTTTAAGGTCTTTGCGGATTTTACCAAAGCGGCAAAATTCGCATCGGCCGCAATATCCAACGCTGCTTGAAGCTGCACATCAAAGTCCAAATCGTAAAGTTCGGCGGGTTTTGTACGGTTTACCTGCATTTTGATAAGCCGGCGCAAAAGACGCAATTCCAAATTATAGGTCGATCGTAAGGTTTGCGCATAGGCTGCAATATCCGCTTCGTTCATATTCGGATGGGCGCTTACATATTTCGATATAACGTCGTCCGTAATGAGGGCGGCATAGGCTTTTTCTTCGGCTTCGGTTAAAACAGGCAATGCAATTTCCTTATCCGGGGGAATACCGATTTTATCGATATTGGAATCCGTCGGCGTATAATAACGCGCCATAGTCAGTTTGATGCCGTCCTGATTGGGCAGGGGAACGACTTGCTGTACGGAGCCCTTGCCGTAGGTACGCTCACCTACAAGATATGCCAAATGGTAATCTTTTAACGCGCCCGCCAAAATCTCGGAAGCACTGGCCGAACCCTTGTTTATTAAAATAACCGCGGGAATATCTTTGGGCATTACCGTCGCTCTCGGTTTTGCACGGTACACCGAATTTTCAAACATAAGCCGGCTTTTTGTACTGACAATCACCCCCGTATCGATAAACTTATCTGCAACATCGGCAACGCTTGATATAAGACCTCCGGGATTATTGCGTAAATCTATAATCAGCGAAGTAAAGTCGGCCTTTTTAAATGAGTCCAATGCTTCCTGTACCCGATCCGGTGTTTTCGGCGTGAATTCTATAATGCGAAGATACCCCGTTCTTTGTTTACCGCGGTTAATCATACCGTATTTTACGGTCGGTACTTCAATCAGGGCTCTAACCAGTGTAATCGGAAATTCCCCTGTTTTTCCGCGGCGGATCAACAGATTGACTGAAGTCCCCTTGGGACCGCGTAAAATTTTAAGCACTTCTTCCATGGTAATTTCGGCGGTAGAAGTGCCGTCTATGCTTAAAATCAAATCTCCTGCCTGAATACCCGCCCGCCAGCCCGGCGTATCTTCAATCGGAGAAACAACTTCCACAAATGCCGGTTTTTCCGCACTTGTTTCAAGCGGCTTTGTAATGGAAAGACCGACGCCTCCGAAATCTCCCGTTGTCGTATCATTCAAATCGCGCATTTGGGCGCTTCCCAAATACACGGTGTAGGGGTCGCCGAATGCATCCATCATTCCTTTTAGAGCGCCCTCATACAGGATTTTGGGATCAACCTCATCGACATAGTTTTCAAGTACAAATGTATACACGCTGTTTAAAAGTTCAATATATTGACGGGAGAGAACTTCTTTTTCGTTGTCCGTATTTTGGGCGCTCTTTACCGTTTGCGCAAAGGCGGAAGGAAGGGATAATATGCAAAAAGCAAAACAAAGCGTAAAAATCGCCGTTAAAACGGGACGCAAAAAGACG
The DNA here is from genome assembly GCA_963547555.1 of uncultured Treponema sp. Taxonomy (GTDB): domain Bacteria; phylum Spirochaetota; class Spirochaetia; order Treponematales; family Treponemataceae; genus Treponema_C. Next base: position 38,777 of record CAUURR010000001.1, read on the forward strand.
GAAGTTTTTTCGGTTTTCATATAATCATTGTACGGTGCACACGAATTTTGTCAAGGGAAAATCAGCCGTTTGTGCCGAAAGAATAAGAGTTTCCGCAGTTGTTTGAAAATCATATAAAACCTGTTACCTTTTTTTCGATGCTTTGTTTTAACTATAATATAGGTTGTTTCTATGGATAGTATCGAAGGTAAAACGGCATTGGTAATCGGCGGCAGCGGCGGTATAGGTTCCTCTGTGTGTGAGGCTCTTGCCGCCTGCGGAGTACACCTTATCATCCACGGAGGTTTCGAATCGAAACGCTTTGATGCTCTTGCGGAAAAATTGGGACAAAATGTGAGGGTGGAAACACGTATACAGCGTTTTGAAAGCGGTTTTCTTGCCGATTTTGCCTCTACGCCTCTTTACAAAGATGCGCAAAAAGCGGATATTATATGTGTATGTTTCGGTCCCTTTGTGCAAAAGGCATTGGAAGATACCGATTCTGCCGACTGGGAACGTGCGGCTTTGAATTATTTGCTGCCGGGCGTGATTGTAAGTGCGGCATTGCGGCCGATGATAAAACGTTCGTGGGGACGTTTTTTGTTTTTCGGCGGAACACGGACTGACAGAATTAACGCTTTCCGTACAAATGCGGCTTATGCGGGGGCAAAAACGGCTTTATCTTCGCTTGTGCGTTCCGTTGCGCTTACATATGCCGCGCAGGGCATTACCTGTAATGCCGTACTGCCGGGGTTTACGTGCACGGAATATGTATCGGAAAACGAGCGAAAGAAGCGCGCCGCACAAATGCCCCAAAAAAGGCTGCTTGAACCGAATGAAATTGCGGATGCTGCCGTATTTTTACTGCGCAATCCTATGTTAAACGGTGTATTATTACCGGTTGACGGCGGTTGGGCACCCGATTTCGGACAAAATACCGGAAATTATATTTGACATAGGTTATAATAATAATGTATAATAACTACAATAGTGTTTTTTGACTATTGGGAGGAAATTGTGATGGACGTAAATAATAATTTAATTCCCGGTTTTAACGATGAAAAAGACGACAGTCTGAAAATTTCTCTTAAAAAAGTCGATCAGGTAGATGGCGGAATTATTTTATATTTAAATGGCTATATTGATACATATAATTCCAGTTTTTTCCAAAAACGGGTTGCAAAGGTTGTAGATGCCGGATATAAAAATCTGATTTTTAATTGTGCTGCTTTAAACTATGTTTCTTCCACCGGTATCGGTTCCTTTACCGCTTTTTTGAAAATGGTAAAGCCTTCCGGCGGAGATATTGTTTTGCTGGAAATACAGGCAAAGGTTTACGAAGTTTTTCAATTATTGGGCTTTGCTCAGTTTTTTAATATTAAAGATTCCGCTGAAGAAGCCATTGCGTTCTTTAAGCAGGAAGTTGTTCCTACAACCGGTATATTCCCGAAAATCTTTACCTGTCCCGTGTGCTCCAAAATATTGAAAGCCCCCCGTTCGGGACGGTTCCGCTGCTCCGAATGTAAAACCATTTTGGCGGTCGACTCTAACGGACAAGTATTTTTAGGCTGAGGTATATAAGGCGGGGTGCGTATAAGGACCCCGCTTGTGCAAAACCTGTGTATAAGCGGTATGTAAAATCATTTTGTCTTTTTTATTTTCTTAATTTGAAATAAATTATAAGCGTTCTTTTACAATAAGCGTAAAAATATTTTTTTATTCTTTGTATTATAAGAATTTATATTTACAGTTTTTTTACAGAGGTGCTTTTTCCCCTGTTAGGGCTATCTGTATGTATAACAAACAAATAACTGAAATACACGGCTGCTTGTGCAAAACCTGTTTATAATATGGACTTGTAAAAACGGTATATAAAATTTGATTTTACGCTTGCATTGATTGTATATCCGTGCTATTCTCATTACGGTGAAAGATTCGATTTTCCTCATTGGTATCTATATTTTCGTTTTGTTTGTGCTTTCCGTTTTTGCAGCACTTATGCTGATTTTGTATCCGGCATCTCCGGATGCGGGATTTTATACGGATATTTTTGCACGTATTGCGGATATATTTTTATATACTTTCTTTTCGCTTTTGCCTTTAACGAGTATAGGCGCATTATCGGCTGTTGTTTTTACAATCATAAAACGCGGATACTCATCGTTGCTTGATTTTTTGATTTTTATCTTTTTGTGCTGTGTTGTCTGGCTTATCATTATTCCTTTGTGTTATTTATACGAGCCGGCGCAGCGTGTTGCGCTTTTTATAAATAAAGGTTCGGCATCTCCTTTTGCCCGTTTTTTTACAAACGGTTTTTTTTATACAAAGCTGCAGGATGTTGAAGCCGTTTATTTTAATCCTCCGCGGTTGATTCAAAATACCGTTTCAAATTTGTTTTTTCTTTCGCAAGTGATTCGTTCCGCCGTTGATAAAGGACGCGGTGTCTACGTGTTATCAGCTTCGGCGGGATTTGCTTTGGCTGCCGTATACGGTTTTTATTCATTTTCGTATTGGAAATTGATGAATGCGGTTTTAGTAATTTTCTTTTGGATGCTTATCTTCGGTTTAAATCTGTATATGTATTCGCCGCATTTTACCGCTTATACTTCTTCAATATGGGTTCCGTTTATTGTCAATATTTCCATGGGTATGCTATTGTGGCTGCCGGCGATACGGAATATACATAAGTCCAAAAAACGGGCGGCGGAGGATTGATATGAAAACATCCGCACGTATCGCTGTGTTAATGCCGGTATATACGATTTTTGCCTTTGGATTTTTTATTGCACAAGCTTTTTTGATACGCGATGTATCGTTTTTGTTTCCGGAGGATGTCGGATATTGGCGATTTATTACGGGACTGCATAACTTTTTATATTGGCTTCCTGCGGTATTGGCATCTGTCGGCTGTATAGCTTTTTCATGGTCATTCGGAAGCGATGCGGCAAAGAACCTGGCCCGTTTTTCCGCCGTTCAGTTAAAAAACTATCGTATTGTTTTTATTGTTGCGGGTGTTTCCGTTGCGTTGTGTTTTGTTACGCTTGAGATTTTTGTTCCGCTTATTTCGTCGGCCAAAAGCCGTTTGGAAAACCGCATACAGGATTATACATGGTATATACAACATGCGGAGTCTGCGTATGCCGAAGAAAATGCATCTGTAGCGGTTTTCTATGCCGAAAACGCTCTTTCTTTGCAGCCGGGCAATGCCGAGGCAAAAAAGCTGAGAGATGCCGCCCTGCGTCTTGCCGCGGCAGGAAATTATGCTTCTTCAAAAACGGTTTCCGCCGTTCCTTCCGATTTATTGTCGGCCGATAATACGCCGTTTTCTCCTCTTGTTTTACTTGGAAAGGCTCAAGCGGCATTTGATGCAAAAAATTATTTTGATGCGCATTATTATGCATGGTGGGCATATAAGCTTGCAGGAGAAAACGATGCCAACAGCGCCGAAATGCAGCGGCTTGCAACTGAAGCATGGAATATTATTTCCCGCGATTCAGGATTTGAAACCGATGAGGCTGCACAAATCTTTTGGAAAAAGCGCGAGGGGTATTCCGCTCTTATGGAAGATGACGTTTTAAAAGCCTATTATATTTTTTTGGACTTGTATACGATTAGCGATTTTGATCCCGATATTGTGCGTTTTTACCGTCTTTCTACCGAAGCTTTATTACAGCAGTATTTTTTTATTGATGAAGTGCAAAACTTTGCACTTTATGAAAAATTTAAAAATATTTCATTTACCGTCCCGCTTCCCGGCGGCGGACGTGAATCAGTTCGTATCGGCGGAGTAACAACGGTCGCGCATACCGACAGCTTTGTAAAATATTTGCGTAATTATTCTTCGGTTACCTATGATGCTTCCGGCTCTTTAATATCGGCGATGGCAGTTCCTTATGTAAAACTCATCGCACAAAAAGCCGGTACTTTCGGTTCCGATTTTGCTTCTGTTACCGGTATTCAAGATGCCGAAATCTTTGTTCCGCGGCTTTTGTTTACATCGGTAGACAGAAAAAGCCGCGGGATTGTTATTTCTCCGGTTTATTCCGATGTAAATACTGAAGCCGGAGAACATAATACGGTGCATGTATTACCGATGAGTTTAAAGGATTTTGATCTGGTGTGCTGTGCTTCATCGGAAGGTCCGCTGTATATGAATCTTGCTTCTTTATTTCATTTTGTGCCTCTTGCCGAGCGCTACGGGCTGCCGGTCGAAATATATCAGACTTTTTTATTGCAGCGTTTTACCCGTCCGTTTTTATTATTTGTTTTATTTTTAATTTTAGCTCTTATTGCATGGGATTTTAAGCTTGAATCTTCGCAGGTATTTCGCTTTGTGTGGGTATTCAGTTTTCCCGTATTTACCGCTGTCGTGATGTTTTGTATCGAATTTTTACGCTATTTGATTATTCTTTTGTCATACGCTTTGTCGTCTTTTTCGCTGTACGGACAGCTTTTTACCGCACTGATTTTACTGTTTGCGGCTATTGTAGTTCTGTCGATACGCTTTTTATCTTTGTATGAAAAAGATAAAGAGAAGACCGCCTGAACGGTGTTTGCGGTTCGGCAGTCCGTAAAATCTCAGCAGCGGTCTACGCGTTCTATCTGCGCGCCCAAACTTTTAAGGCGTTCGGTTAAGCGTTCGTAGCCGCGTTCAACCTGATACACATTGCGTATAATGCTGTTGCCTCGCGCGCACAAAGCCGCTATAACGATGGCCATTCCCGCGCGTACGTCGGGGGAAGAAAGTTCTTCATCTCCGTGTAAGAGACAGGGACCCGATACAACCGCGCGGTGCGGGTCGCACAGGGTGATGCGCGCGCCCATACCGATGAGCTTATCGACAAAAAACATACGCGATTCGAACATCTTTTCGTGAATAAGAACCGTCCCCTTTACCTGTGTTGCGACGACCGTCATAATGCTCGTTAAATCGGGCGGAAACCCCGGCCAGGGCGCATCGTCTATTTTGGGAATCATACCGCCCAAGTCGGTGTTGATTTGCATTTCCTGCGCCGCCGGAACCCGTAAAATATCGCCGTCCGTTTCCCAGTGGATGCCCAGTTTACCAAACGAAAGTTTTATGGGTCTTAAGTCGCAGTCTTTTACCCCTTCGATTTCTATGCTGCCCTTTGTCGCGGCGGCCAAACCGATAAAAGAACCGATTTCCATAAAGTCGGCCCCGATGCGGAATTCGCAGCCCTTGAGTTCTTTTACGCCCTCTATCGTTAAAATATTTGAGCCGACGCCGCTTATTTTTGCGCCCATCGAGTTGAGCATACGGCAGACATCCTGCACGTGAGGCTCGCAGGCGGCATTGGTAATGATTGTTTTACCCTTTGCAAGGACTGCCGCCATAAGGGCGTTTTCGGTTGCGGTAACCGAAGCTTCGTCTAAAAATAAATCGGTACCGGCAAGCTTATTCGCCGTAAAGGTAAAGCGGCCGTCTATATTTACGCGCGCGCCCAATTCGGTGAGGGCTAAAAAGTGCGTATCGAGCCGTCTGCGCCCGATAACGTCTCCTCCGGGAGGCGGCATAACCGCCTTGCCGCAGCGGGCAAGAAGGGGGCCTGCAAAGAGGATTGAAGCGCGTATTTTTTTTGACAGCTCCGGCGGAATATCGTTTTGCTTTATGTCTTTTGCATGAATCGTCCACGAGTTTTTTCCTGCGGACTTTACCGAAGCTCCCAAGGCTTTAAGGATTTCGAGCATAACGCCCGTGTCGGCAATATCGGGAATATTGTGCAGCGTTACCGGCTCGCTTGTTAAAATGCTTGCCGCAATACAGGGCAGGGCGGCGTTTTTATTGCCGCTTACCTTAATCGTCCCCTTTATGGGAAAACCGCCTTCAATGTGATATTCGCTCATCTTTTTTTGCCCCACAAATCAATCAGTTCGCCGATTATGCCCACCGCATAGGTCATTTGATTTAAGGATGCCCATTCGCGCCGTGAATGGAAGTTGTGGCCGCCGTTAAAAACATTCGGTGTGGGAATCCCCATTTCCGTTAAGCGCGAACCGTCGGTACCGCCGCGGATAGGCTTCATTATCGGTTCTATGCCGAGATTTTCCGCCGCTTTAAGCAGGGTGTGCATAACTTCGGGATGTTCGTCCATTTTGGCTTTCATGTTGACGTATTGCTTGGTGTGCTTAACCTTTACGGATGAGCCGGGGAATTTATGCTCCATTGCCTTCGCCAAAACGCTTACCGTTTTTTTGCGCCGATCCATAGCTTCGTCGGTGTAGTCGCGCAAAAACAGTACGACTTCGGCTTTTTCTATGTGGCCTTCTATGCTCATGGGTGCGTAAAAGCCCAAATAGCCGTCGGTCGCTTCGGGGCTTTCGTTTTGAGGCAAAAGATTTACAAAGGCGGCTGCCATCGTAACCGCATTTACCATGTCGGGGCGCGCCGTTCCCGTGTGCTTGGATTTACCCGTAAAGACGATTTCGCTTTTCCACGCGGTAAAACATTCGCATTCAAGTTCTCCGATATGTCCGCCGTCAATCGTATAGCACTGTTTGGACTGAATCCAATCGAGGGGGACTTTGTCCATGCCGTGTCCCGTTTCTTCGTCGGGACTGAAAATCACTTCGATTTGTCCGTGCGGCTTTTTATCGATGTTCAATAAAAAATCGAGGGCGGTCATAATGGAAGCTATACCGGCTTTGTCGTCGGCGCCCAAAAGTGTGGTGCCGTCGGTGCAGATAATCGTTTCGCCGATTGATTTTATAAGGTCGGCATCTTCTGCGGGGTCGAGCGTAACGCCGTCTTTCAGTTTTATAACCGAGCCGTCGTAGTTTTTTATAACCTGCGGCTTTACGTCTTTTCCCGATACTTCCCCTGCGGTATCCATGTGAGCTAAAAAGCCGACGGAGGGGGCTTTTTCATACCCCTTTGAGGCCGGAATGCGGGCGCACACATAGGCATGTTTATCGACAAAGACGTCATCGATTCCGAGTGCTTTCAGTTCTTTTTCGAGGATATAGGCAAAGTCCCTCTGGCGCTCGGTTGAAGGCATAATGCCCTTATCGGCTTTTTCGTCGTCGCTTGTTGTCCATATTTGTACATAGCGTAAAAACCGCTCCGAAAGCGGCTTGGCAAATTTATCGTTACAGTGTTTCATACCTACAGCATACGATATTTTTGCCTTGTAAGCAAGGTGTTTGCTTGCAAGGTGACCGTCATTATAATAAGTTTTGCGTTCTGTACAAAACTTAAGTTCAAGGCTGAACATGAGGTTCCAAGGATGAAACGTATTCAACCGACATGAACTCACGCGATACCGTTTGTACCGAGGAAGTTCATTTTTTACAGCCTGGTAATTTCGGCTTCGGAAAGTCCGGTGATTTTGTGAATATCATCGAATGAGTAATTCATCGACTTCATTACAGTTGCCGTTTTCAATTTGTTTTGATAGGCACCTTGCTGCAAGCCTTCTTCCAAAGCTATTTCACGTTCTTCTTCTCTTTGAACCGCTATATCGGTTTCGTAATCGTATTCTGCCAATAACATATTCATTACCTCCCGCGATTTGCGTTCCAAGTACTCCCTTAGTATATCACTATTTATACATTCCTGTACAGCTTTTTCAAAGCCCTTTTCCCTATCAAGCTTCAGGTGTTTTTTCACTGTATCTACAAACAGGCTGTATTCTTCAAGAGGCTTGCATTTATAAACTATCGTATCGGCTTTATTGGGATTGATGTTTATCACCTCAACGGTAAGTTCTAGCTGCGACTGTGAAGCGACTTCCATAAAAGTGTCGGAAAGTTTTAGAATTTTCCGTTCAGGATAGTCTTCTTCACCGTTGTAAAAGACGTAGAATTCGGGCGTAGGAATTTTAACCAAACGGCGTAAATATTTATCCCGCGGATTTTGCAGCTGCTCATACAGGCGCACGACATACTCCAAAAAACGAAACGGCATATTTTCGTTCACGGTAGATTGGTGTTCTGCAAGTACAATGACTTTATTATCAACGAGGAAGGACACATCGTTGTAAAAGTTCATATACAGGATTTGCTCCAGTCTGATATGACGCAGTTCACAGTCAAGCGGCAGTTCCGTTCCGTGCAGCGCGTTGTACAAACTGATAAAGTTTGACTTTGCCGACTTGTCTGCCCCGAATAAATCCGCAAACACCGAGTCCTTATACGTCCGCTTGGGTTTATTCTTTGTCATACTTCACCTCTCTTATAATATTTTACAAGTGCCCTATACTGAAGCAGCTTTGTTTCATATCCTGCACACGGACGTGCAGAAAAGTTGTAAAACAATTGCGAACCGAAACTTATGTATCTGCGAGTTTGTCAACGACAAACTCGAGTTAAAGGATGCGACAATATATTAGGCATCCTTTAAACATTATAGGCGTTAGGTGAGAAAAAAAAGCGCATTTTAGAAAAAAAATACGGGAATTTTACGAAAAAAGTATCTTTTCCTTTAACTGCTTGCGGAAAACAGTCTCAGTTCATTATTTTTTCATTGCTTTGTGCCGAAAGATTTTTGTAAAATATCTTATTTCGTAAATCGGGCGAGTACCCGCTCTTTGAATTGATTGCCGCGGTCGAATTCGTTTGTAAAGAGTTCAAAGCTTGCCGCTCCCGGTGATAATACAACCGCATCGCCTTTTTCAAGGTTCGGCTTCATATCCTGTAAAAGCGTGTTAAAGCCTGCATAGGGGCCGTAATACGGAATGTTGCGTGCTTTGAGCAATTTTATAAGAATATCCGTCCCCGATCCGCCGAGCAAATACAGGCTTTTTGCCTTTGAGGCATTTTCGGCAAGAGGGGTAAAATTAAGGTTTTTGTTTGTCCCCCCGCAAATAAGTACGGGCGGTTCGCTAAAGGCTTCCAATGCGGCAACGGCGGCTTCGGGAACCGTCGAAGCACTGTCATTGTAAAAGCGAATGCCCTCCGCTTCATGGAAAAATTCCATGCGATGCGCTATTCCCCCGAAATCGTCCATTATATCAGCGATTTTATCTTCCGGTGCTCCGTAGAGCGCAAGAACCGAAGCGGCATTCAGCACATTTTGCCTCAGCTTTATACCCGAAATACGGGATTTGTGCGATAAAAGCTTTATTTGATGCAAAGGCCCCTTACCGGCTGCCGGCTGTTTTACAGCGCTGTTTCCGGATTTTTCAAGGGCAATGCGGCAATAACCGTTGCCGTCAGCTGCGAAAAATGCACCTTCAATGTTGTCGGGAAGGGGAACAGCGTCATAGCGATAAATATGTGCGCCGCTTTCTTGCGCAAATATATCTCCCCATTTATCGCCGTAACTGCAAATCAGGCTGTCTTGTTCGCTCATATTTTTGTATATGATTTTTTTATCGGAAACGTATTTTTCCATTGTGCCGTACCAGTTTAAATGATCCTCCATGATAGGCGTAATAACCGCTATATCGGGCTTAAAAGATTTGACCGCCTTTAAATCGGCAAGCTGCCAGCTTGAAAGTTCCAGTACGACAGGGGTGTCCCGCTCCGTTTTTTCGACAAAGGTGAGCGGACTGACGGTGATATTGCCGCCTAAAAAAGATGTATATCCGAAAGCTTGTAATCCGTAATAAATCGCACTTGCTGTTGAAGATTTACCTTTGCTGCCCGTTACGGCAATCAGCGGTGTTTTCGACAGGGAAAGGAATACCGAAATGTCGGTTTCAATGTGTTTTGCTTCTTCAAGATAGATATTCCCTTCACGTTTAACCCCGGGATTTTTTATAACCAGGTCGGCGGTTTTAAAATCTTCAATGCGGTGTTCTCCGAGTACAAAGCGGATATTCGGAAAATGTTTTAATTTATTTACCGAGGGAGCCAGCGTTTCGGCGTTTTTTAAATCGGTAACGGTTACCTGTGCGCCGTGCCGCGCAAAAAAGTCGGCAGAAGCAAGTCCGCCTCCGTTAAGACCCAGCCCCATAACGGTTACGTGTAAATTCCTGATATTTTCAAAAAATTGCATGGAGCGAGTATAGCAAAAAATCAAAAATCGGAAAAGTATACATGCTCTAATTTTAATCGATTTTTATAAAGGTTCGTTTCGATGCAGCGATACTCTCGGCCGTGTTTTGATTTTGCCGTGCGGCGGAAAACAGGCTGCTGTAGCATAACTTTACAATTTTTGCTATAGTACTTTTATGAGTACGCTTATACGGGCTGAAGTACTCGGCTATTGTATGGGAGTGCGCCGCGCAATGGATACTGCCGAAAAGGCCCTTGAAAATTATTGCGATTCTCCGGTTTACAGCCTCGGACCTTTGATACATAATAAAGCCGCATTGGAAAATCTTATTAACCGCGGTTTACTGATGCTTGAAGATACGGATTTTGCGGTTTTGTGTGCGGATGCGCAGCCTGCTCCGGCTTATGGAGCTTTACATAATACTTCGGAAAATAAGCCCCAAAAAAAATCGAAAAAAAAGCCCCCCGTCGTAATAATCCGTGCTCACGGTACAACGCCGGAAGTACGCGAAAAACTTAAAAAAACGGGTGCTCGTGTTATAGATGCAACCTGTCCGCGCGTATTGGCGAACCAAAGAATCGTAAAAGAATATGCCGAAAAAAAATATATAATTATAATTGCCGGCGATAAAAATCACGGCGAAGTAACCGCTCTTATAGGCGAAGCGCGTGCCGCCGGTGCCGAGTACCGCGTTGTGCAAAACAGGGAAGAAGCGGCAGCTGTTGCCGCAGAGCCTTTTTTTTCAGGATTGCCGGCTGTTTTGATAAGCCAAACGACAATCGGCTTTGAAGAATACGAAGCGATTAAAGAAGCTTTGTGCGCATCCGGCGGAAAAGTAAAAGTTTTTGATACGATTTGTCCTGCGACCGAAGAGCGGCAAAAAGCCTTACGCACCCTCTGCAAAAAAGTCGACGGAATCGTTGTTGTCGGCGGAAAAGAATCCGCCAATACAAAGCGGCTTTTTCAAACGGCCGCCTCCTTATGCGCCCATGCCGTGCATATAGAACGCGCCGAAGAACTTCCCGAATCGTTTGCCGCGCTTAAAACCGTCGGAATTACGGCGGGAGCTTCCACCCCCGATGAAATTATACGGGATGTGGAAAAGCGCTTTGAATCTTTCGGTATTGATGCGGGAACGATGCCGTGAAGCCGATTTTGCCGTCTTCCGTTTCGATTATCTCCGTCGATAAAGCACCGCCCGGCAGTATAAAAGAAGGCAGCCGGGTTTTTGTACGTGTTTTGGCGCGGGAAGCGTCTGGCCGCTATACCGTTTCTTTTGCGGGGCAAAGGTTCAGTGTGGCTTCTCAACGTAATTTGGAAAAAGGCTCGTCATTCAGCGCTTCAGTCCGTGTTCGGCTGGGCCGGGTATTTTTGGTGCCTTTAGCCGAAGAAAAAACGTTTGCAAAAAAAGAGGCCGGTGTTACGCATTTTTCTTCATTTGCATCCGATAAAACGGGAACGCTTTCATCTCTTTTGCATGAATTGGGACTTCCTGCGGACACGCTGTCTTTTCGACTGCTAAGTTTTTTTCAGGAAAACGCCGTACAATTCGATCGGCACTCTGCATTACGGGCACGCTCGCTTGCAAAGCGCTTTCCGGGACGTGAAGAAGCCGCTGCGGAAGCTTCGCTGTTGCTGACGGAAAAAGGCATATTGCCCGATGAAGCTTCCGTTGCCGAAATACTGGCATTATGGTACGGAGAATATACCGGAGAAAAAAACAACGACGGCACGCAGGAAAAAGAACCCGAACAATTCATCAGCCGAAAAGAAGATACGCCTTCTTTGATTGAATCGCTGTATACGGATGCGGATCACTGTCTTTCGTTGCCTGCCGGTCTTTTATCGTTTTTAAATCAATATAAAACGGGAGAAAGACATTGGGTGTTTCTTCCGTTTGATTATAAATGTGGTGATTTTATATCTAATGGAGTTATTAGACTTCTTTTTGACCTTGGACAAAAACGAACGGAAAAAATCATAATTTCGGCCTTTTCGACTGTAAAAGATTACTTTTTTGTGGTATACTTCAAACGGTTATCTATAGGCTCCGGGGAAAGAGCTGCGGATTTGGATTTTTGTATCAATCCTTCGCCGTCGGTGTTGTGCATCAAAGATTTTGAACGGCTTTTACAAGCGGTTCTTCCTCAGGGGTGCAATGTTCGGTACAAGCCGAATCTTTTTGGCACGGACGGTCTTGTCAACCGGTGTTTTTTTTCCCGTGTCGAGGCGGAAGCATGAAAAGCGATATGAAGGTACATAAAAAAGCAGCTGCTCTGTGCTATCCTGAAGGTTTTCCCGCCCCCTTTATATTGTGTAAGGGAACGGGACGCCTCGCCGAACGGATGACCGAGCTTGCAGAACGGTTTAAAGTACCCGTCGTATTTAAACCGGAGGCTGTGCAAATACTTTCTTTGCAGGAAGCCGGAACGTATATTCCTCCGGAAACCTATGACATTTTTGCCGCCATATTTGCGTTTTTAAAAGAGGTCGAGACATATGCAAAAAATTAACCGCGAGGCTCTAAAAGAAGGGATGTGTTTTTCCGCTCCCGTTTTTTTTGATGACGGAGTCAATATGTTCTTAGCGGAAAAGAAACCTCTGACCAAATTTCATTTGAATGTTCTTTCACGGTGGAATGTGCTGTTCGTTATGACTTACGGCAAAGATATGTCTTCATCCGCGCCTGCCGATGATGCATCCGAATCGGTTGAAGAGCTTGAAGAATTGGAAGAACTTGAAGAGGTGTGCGGTCCGTCTTTTTCTCTTTTAGCTTCGGTTAAAAAAAGTTTAACCGCTTCGCAATTATGGCAATGCTATACGATGGCCATGAAAAATATGGAGTGTGCCTACGAAAGCTATAGAGATCAGGCGGCAATAGATAAGGCTGTACTTGATCAGAGTGTCAATTTAATATACCGGCTTGTAAAAGACGATAAAAATTTTGCACTGCATTGTGTGTTTTGTAAATTCGATACGGCCGCCTATTATCCGGCTTCAACGGTCAATACGACTATTTTGGCAGCCGCCCTTGCCCTTGATTCGGGGTTTCCCGAACGTACCGTTACGGATCTTATTACGGCGGGATTGTTGCGTGATTTGGAAATATTTAAAATTCCCGAAGCCGTTATTGCAAAAAAGGATACTTTGAGTGCCGCCGAGCTTGAAGGTTTTAAAGTCTTTCCGCAAAAAATAGCAAAATATGCTTCCGATGTATTGGGATATCCGCAGCAGGTTCTTACGATTATTTTGCAGAGCCATGAAAATTGGGACGGAAGCGGTTATCCTGCGGGGCGTAAGGGTGAAAATATAGACCCGAGTGCGCATATTTTGAGTGTCTGCAGTGCCTTTTATACAATGATTTCAACAAAACCGCACGGGCAGGACTTGATTGCTTATGATGCCATAAAAGCTTTACTGGATGCAAAAGAAAAACTTTTCGGTCCGAATTCACTGAAAGCGTTTATACGTACGGTGGGCTTGTATCCGCCGGGAACCTTTGTTTTGCTTAAGGACGGACGTATTGCTCAGGTTGTTGCCAACAACCCCGATTATCCTTTCGGCCCTGAGGTTCGTATATTTTCTACCGATGCAACGGGACGGCTTACCGATCCGGATATTACCAAGGTGCCTGTTACTGATTTAAATGCGGATAAATCCGTTTTTATTATTAAAGCCGTTAATTGCGAGTGTCCGAACGCGGTGCATTGACGGAGGAGTCATCGTATGAGTGAGGCTTTGGTTGAACAAGGCCCTCAAAATAATGCAAATACGGGAAAAAAAGGAGAAGCGAAGGCTGAAGCGTATTTAACGGATGAGGGGTATACGATTATATGCCGTAATTGGCGTACCCGTTCGGGTGAAATCGATATTATAGCGGAAAAAGACGGAGTTTTGGTATTTTGCGAAGTCAAAACCCTGCCGCATTCCCCTCAGGATACTTTGGAATATGTCCTAAGCAAAAGAAAACAGCGAAAAATTATCGAAACGGCTAAATGTTTTTTACTGGATAATCGACAATATAGTAACAGCTATATCAGATTTGATGTACTTGTTATTGATGTGCCCCGCTATTCTCCGGTATATCATATACAAAATGCCTTTTCGGAGTTTATATGACTGTTTCTGTAAAAGAAGTTCCGGTGGAAACCGCATCCGCGAAAATAATGGAAATCCGCCGGAAAATTACGGATCATTCCTATGTTGATAATGCCGTGCAGCGTATTGCTGCCGTACTGAGTCGGGAAATAACGGGTCAGCCTTACCGTTCTAAAGAAGTGGTATATGGATAACAATAAACAGGGGAAACACGGAAAAAGAAGATGGAATCATCCCCGAAAAGAAAACTCATCGCATGGGACAGATCCGTCTTCATTCCATCGCAAGGGGGGGGAACCTCGTGTGCAAATGCCGGCATTTGATCCGGTTGAATGTGCATTTTGCGGTCAACCCGTGACGGATTTTGCTTCCGCGCTTGCCCATAATGAAAGCGGAGAGCCGGTACATTTTGACTGTGTTTTATCGCATTTGACTGAACGCGAACATTTAACCGAAGGACAAAGTATTTCGTATATAGGGCAGGGACGGTTTGCGGTTATTCGGATGCAAAATCCGTTGAACGGTTTACGGTTTGCTATAGAAAGAGTTATAGAATGGGAAAACCGCGATAAAAAATATGAATGGCGCTCAGCTATAGCGGATGTATATACATCTATAAAATAGGATTATGAAAACACTCGGAAAGCGATATCTGTGTTTTTTTATTTTTTTCGGTTTTTCTCTGTTTTTTGTACAGGTAAAACCGCTTTATGCACAAACCGATCCCGTATTCGGACAAGCGGATCCGGCTGTTTTTTCCTTGCGCTTTTTAAAACCTTCAAAAGTTACAACGCTTAATGTTCAATGGGATGTATATTTTGATACGCTTTTTACAACTTTGATTGAAGCCGAAAACCTTCCCCGAGCATATCGGATTGCCGTACCTTCAAACTGGAATAAGCCGTATTCCGATTTTAAGGGCGAAAAAACCGAGTACGGTTATGCAACGTTCCGCCTTATGCTTACGGACTTGATACCCGGAGGGCGTTATGCACTGTATATAAAGCAAAGTCCCTCATCGGCGTGTGCGCTTTATGCCGACGGCGAACTTATTTTTACTGCGGGAAAGGTTGCCCCTGTTCCCGAAAAGGCACGCCCGGCATATAAACCCGTATATGCGGAATTTACCGCATCGCAGGGCGGTTATGTTGAACTTGTAATGCAAATATCAAACTGGAATTACCGTAAAGGCGGTTTTTGGTCGCCGATGTACTTCGGCGAGCAGGATGCGATATACCGTTACTACAACAACAGTGCGGGCATTACTTTTTTTATTTGTGCAATGCTCCTCTTTTTAAGTTTTGTCAGCTTAAACATCTTTATATTGAATACCAAAAAAATCAGTGCCTTATATTTTACCCTGTTTTTACTTTCATTGACTGTACGCATGATTATAAAAAGTTTTAATTTGCCCGCTCTTATTTTCGATGATTTTTCATATTCGGCCTTATTTAAATTGGAGTATGCGGTTTTATGGGTAGGGCCGCCGGCGTTTTTGTATTTTTTGTTTTCAATATTTCCGTGGCTTATAAAATACCGCCGTTTAAAACGCATATATGCCGTTATGCAGGCGGTTTTAATGTGTATAGGTATTATTTTGCCTATTTCCGTTTCAAACAGGCTGGTTCCTCTTTACGAAGCCGGTACCGTAATCGGAATGCTTTTTTGTGCGGTTATTCTTGTAGCGGCGTTAATGCGCAGAGAAAAGAGAATCCTGTTTTATCTTTCATCCGTAGTGATTGTCGGTTTGGCAATAATACACGAAATCGTACATTTTGCGATTTTCGGAGCGCTGATATTCAGTCCCGTTCCTTTTTCGTTTTTGGTTTTAGCGATAATACAATTCTTTGCGCTCGCTTTTGAAGAAAACATGCTTTTTTCCGATAGGGTTATGTTGATTCACAGACTGAAAAAATTGAACGATGCCTATATACGTTTTGTACCCAGAGAATTTTTAAATTTATTGCATAAGGATAATATTGTCGATGTCGCTTTAGGCGATTATGTTGAGCGTGAATTGAGTATCGTATTTGCGCAAATTTATATTTTAGCCCCCGATGAGGAAATAACCCTCGAAGATCAATATGAAGTATTTAACTCTTTTTCCATGATTGTTTCGTTGGTTATGCCCCAATATAAAGGATTTGTAAACAAATTTATCAGCAGGGGAATCATAGCATTGTTTCCCGAAGGTGCCAAAAGCGCTGTTGAATGTTGTTTGGAAATTCAGGATAAAATTATGAAATTTAATGCAATCCGCAATGCGGCGGGCAGGGCACCGGCTGCCGCGGCTATGGGGATTCATTACGGCAATATGATTTTGGGGACGATAGGCGAAGAATCCCGATTGGACGATACCGTTATTTCCGATGCGGTAAATACGGCTTCGCGTATAGAAAATGTTTCTCAAAAGTTAAATTATCAGGTACTTATTTCCCGCGAAGCTGTCGAAGCAAGCGGTTTGGCCGACAGTACGGATGTAGCCTTTATTCCCTTGGGAAATATTCGCGTCAAGGGAAGGGTGCAGCTTGTTTCTTTGTTCAGTTGTCTGCCGCTTGACAGAATTCGTACGGAACTTTCTTTGTCCGCCGATTCCGCACGGGAAATTGACGAAATGCGGGGAATCGATAAAATCCGGGAAATTGAAGGTATCGAAAAAATTGAAGAACGTGTGGAACTCGATGAAATCGAAGAAATAAAGGAGTTGTCGGATGAAGTTTAATAAATCCCGCTCTCTGTTTATTATCTCCGTTGTTTCGCTTTTGGTTATTGTTGCTTATGTCAGCTCTCAGCCCTTTGTTTCTACAACAGTGCCTGCACCTTCCGTTTTGAACGAAGGCAAAATGCGGGTTGAAAATCCCGAAGCGTTGGAGGATGCTTTTTTTGAACTTTCCGGTTTATGGGATTTTTATTGGGCCCGTTTTATAGAACCGCAGACTTTTTATCATCCCCGTACGGCAGTGCCGGTTTTCGATACCGTTCCCGATGCCTATATTACCGCTCCTTCCGTGTGGAATACGATTATAGATACTCCCGCCGCAAAAAACGGCAAGGGGGCGGCAACCTACCATTTGCGTATTGAAAACTTAAAGCCGAACTTCCGCTATGCATTTTTTATGTTCAACAAGGTTATTACGGCTGCAAATTTGTACTGCAACGGTAAACTTGTTTTTTCTCAAGGGTATGCCTCCGAAAGATATACCGAAACCGTTTCCCGGCGTTCGATGAATATTGCGGTTCTTGAATCCGATTCCGCCGGAATTATCGATTTGGTTTTTCATATTTCAAACAACGCGTATCGTAAAGGCGGCATGAACGGAGTTCTTAAACTTACCGAAGAAAAGCATTTGAGGCGCTGGTTTACTTTGAAGTTCAATTACAGCTTTTTTTATGCCGGAGCGCTTCTGAGTGTTATCATTTATCATTTATCCCTATTTTTACTCAGAAAATATGACTGGACAAGTTTTTATTTTTCGCTTTTTTCTTTTGCGATTTTAATCCGCGGCATTACCGCCGATTTTTCACTTGTTCTTTTTTATCTTCCCGATATGCCTTACGGCATTGATATGAAGCTGGAGTATACAGTCATGTTTATGGCGCCTCTGTTTTTTATGCTTCATTTATCTTTGTTGTATGATATAGATTTTAAGGTTAATACGCCAAAAAGCGTTATTGCAAAGAGCATTGTGTATGCGGGTTCCGTTTTGGGTTTGGCGATATGGATTTTGCCTGTAAGACTTGCAAATATGCTGGTGATACCGTCTTTATGCTACTTCTTTTTAAGCTTTATTGTGATACTTATTATATTGTTTATCGAATTATCCCAAACGACTATTGAAATCTTCTTTT
>CAUURR010000002.1:0-48188 GCA_963547555.1 uncultured Treponema sp.
CCTCGAAGGCCCGGAATAATTAAGCGCAACGGAAACCACAACGCGTAAATTTGAATTGATTAAAGCCTGTTTTGCAGCCTCCTTTCCCCTTTGAATTTTACGAGCCAATTCTTTTTCCTGCTCGGGATTAAGCAGAGGATACTTTTTCAACTGTTCAATATACATCATATAAATTTTATCTTCCATAATTTTTTTCCTTACTACCGGCTATATACTAGCAAGATTTATGCCAACTTTAAGCCGTAAAGAAAAATTTTATTTCATTGTAAAACAAAGATTTATAACTTATAAGAACGTTTTCGAAATGTCAGTCTACAAAAGTAGACAGTGCGCGGTGTATATTTTTGTAGACTCTATAAAAACGGACTGCAGCGTTCAGGTTTCACGGGGGTACGTACAGCTCTTTCCCCGCTTGTCGCTAAAAATATAGGCTTTTTCGGTTTTTTGAACTTGTATATCGGCGCAGACGGCATTCGTACCGGCAGATTCCAATCGAAGCAAATTGAACTTTCCGCCGCCGCCGGGAATATCGACCGCATATACGGGAAGAGAAAGCCCGGATAATTCGATGCGCAGTTTTTCGTAGAGCTGTAAGCCCTCATCAATCGGAACGCGTAAATGTGAAGTTCCCGGAGCCAAGTCGCCCTGAAAAAGATAGCCCGGTTTTATACCGAGTAAAGTCAGCTTATGGAATAAATCGGCAAGCACATCGACGCTGTCGTTTATGCCGCGCAAAAGCACCGTTTGACTTTGCATCGGAATCCCGTTTTCGGCAAGGGCCGATAAAGCCCCGTACGCTTCGGGGGCAAAGCGCACAGAGAATTCGGCGGCGTGATTTATATGCGGAATAAGCCAAAGCGGTTTATGCGCTTTAAGCAAAGAAATCAAAGCGGGAGTAAAGCGTTCGGGGGCGAAAACGGGAGCACGGGTACACACGCGGATAAGCAAATCGGAGCGGGAGGAACGCAAAGCGTGCAGCAACGTTTTAAGCTGCGTATCGGACCCCGTTAAAGGGTCGCCGCCGGATAACAGCACTTCCCGAACTTCACTATGCGTCTTTATATATGTACAAAGTTCATCGATTTCCGCAGCGGAGGCAAACGGATAATCGAGGGCGGAACTTTTACGCCTGAAACAATAGCGGCAGCGGGCGAAACAGCGCCCCGTTGTTATAAAAAGACAGCGGTTTTTATATTGATGAATAATGCGGCTTTTATGTTGTGCGTTTTTATCTTCGGCATTTTTATCGCATTCACGGCAGGCTGTGTAAAACACCGAACCGAGCGGATCATCGCTTTCATAGGACAAAACCGTGTTCTCTTTGTCCGAGAAAGTAACTTGTTTTTGCAGTGCGTTCAGCGCCTGCCCTAAAGGAGAAAACTGCGGGGATTCAAAAAAAAACCGCTCTTGAGTCTGCCCACAAGCGGACTCAAGAACCGGCGAAACAGCCTGCTTAACAGCGAGCTCAATGCGCTCCGTAACGGTGCGCCAATGGGGACTGATTTGTTCCGTCATTTAAACAGCTATAAATTCATTCGTAACAGTACTAAAAACTGTGCTTATAGCTTAAAGCGATGCGGTTAAAATACCATTCGCGGCCGGTAAAGTTCAAGTCGTCAATAAACATTTCTTTCGACTTTGTATATTCCTTTGCAAATCGGCGGCGGCTCGAAAATTGGAATTGGGTAGTAAGCGCATCTTTTTTACCGAACTTAAACAAAAGAATCGGGCTTATCGAAACGTTCATAAAATCCGGTTCGGCTTTATGATAACGTTCGGCAAAATCTTTTTTTCCGTTATATTGACCGCTTAATTCGGCTTGCACGGCGACGGTTTGCAAAACGATGGGCATTTGATAACCGAGAATAAAATTCGCCTCGTACTGCCAGCCGTTGATTTTTTCGCCGCTTCCCTGATAAAGCCAGGGGTTGCCGTTTTCGCCGCCGGAAGTAATCCCGCGGTACATAGCCTTATAGGAATTATAGGTAATCACATGATTCCAATCGCCGGGCACAACGGCGGCAAGATCGAACATAAGAGCTCCCTGAAACCATGCATCCCAGCGCGCACTCTTAAAAGGAAGACTTTCGTAAGAACCGGATTTTTTTAAATTTTCATCGTATTTAAGCGGGTCCCATTTTGCAAGCCCCTGAATGCCGATAAAATCCCAGGCAGCTCCTATGGACGTTCCCGCCGAAAAATTCAAAAAGGCAATCGGTGTAAAGCTTACGCCCAAAGCGGGGGCAATCGATACGGGACTTAATTCAAAATCGGCATAAAAGCGAAGTTTATTATCCTTTACAAGGGCATTTTTACCGAAGGGAACGGGAATCGTATAGCCGGCGGTTCCCGTTACGCGGAACTCCAAACCGCTGTAAATACCGGTTATCGGTGCAAAATGGCTTGACCCCGAAGAACCGCTTTTGTACGCGCTTTTCGGATAATAAGCGAAATCGGTTGTTACCGAAAAATCCCAGGGACTTTTCGGCGCGGTTTTTTCAGCCGCCCATATACCGGCACAAAGCACAAACAACAGCGCACTTATTACAATGCTTTTTTTCATAATAACTCCTCTTTCGATTGATTTTTCCGCGCGTTCACAATACAGCGAAAACGCACATATAAAATCAAGTTTTACATATTCACTATAACACGAAACCGAAAAAGAATAAAGGAAAAATCCGTACACAGCATAAAAAAACAACCACTTGCATAAAAGCTATATATAGGATATTATTATAATACCTTTATTCCCTATTCATCGGGAATACTTTTTTTGGAGAGGTTCATGACTGTTATCGGAATTATTTTACTGATTGCATTTGTTATCGTATGTATTTTACTCGTAGGAATCGTCCTTATTCAAAGTGAAGCAGGGGACGGGTTGGGAGGCTTGTTCGGCAATGCCAATTCGGCAGCCTTCGGTTCCCGCTCCCAAACGGTTATCACCAAAACCACCTACGTGCTTGTAGCCATGTTTTTTGTTACCAGCTTTGTTTTGGCTTTTTTGAACAAAGCCCCGAGCGTAAGCGACTTGGATGCCGCAGCCCGTCAAACCCAAAGCACGGAAAAATCCGCGGAAAGCGGTGCTTATTGGCTCGATAAAGACGATTCGGCAGGCAGCCTCCCCGAACCCGCACAGACAGCTCCCGTACAGGACGGTCAATAATGCTTTTAAGCAAGGTGTTTAATCCGAAGGCCGTAAATATCGACCTTCAAAGCGAAGACAAAGACGAAGTCTTTGAAGAACTTATTGAAGAGTTGGTAAACGCAAACCCTTCTCTCGACCGCACGGCCGCCCTTAATGCCGTACAGGAACGCGAATCAAAGATGAGTACGGGCATTATGCCCTCCATTGCCGTTCCTCACGGAAAAACGGATGCGGTAAAAGAGGTATGCGGAGCAATCGGCGTTTCACGTACGGGCATCGATTATGATGCATTGGACGGAAAACCCGTTCATCTGATATTTATGCTTTTATCTTCACCCGAAAATTCGGAACTCCACTTGCGCGTATTAAAGCGCCTTGCCCGAATTCTTGAAAAACCCAAATTCTACAACGCGCTTATGGAACAAACAAGTCCCGATGCGGTGTATGATTTAATCTGCAAATACGAAACGGACTTAAAGTAAGACTATGAAAACGGATACACTCGGTCATTTAATAGAAATAGAATCAAAAGCGGCAGCCCTGCTCATGGATGCCCAAACCGAAGCCGACCGACGGACTGCCGAAGCGCGCAGTCAAGCCGATGCCGACTATAAAGTGCAATACGAAAAGCTCGTAGGCGAATTGGAATCGGAAACGGACAGGAATATCCGTACCCTGCAACAACAATACGATACGACCTTTGATGCATATAAAGCGGAATTGGCCGCCTGCACTCAGGACACATCCGCTTTTAACGATTTGCTGAAAAATTTACTCTGCGGGAACTGATATGGACGGCACAAGTGCGGCAGCTTATGTATATGCAAAAGCGTGCGGAATGCTCTCCAAATCCTTTATCGGAGCGCGGGCAGACAAACTTTTTGCCGCACGCAGCTTAAGCGATTTATGGACTCTTCTGTTTAAAACCGAAGTTCCCTTGGTGCCGGAAGCCCTGCTTGCAAAACAAATCGAAGAAAAAGCGGAACAAACCTTTATCAACGATTATATCGTTCTTTTGGATGCCTTTGACAAACCCGATCCGATTTCAGTTCAATTATTACGCTTTTACGATTATAACAATATAAAAGATATTGCAGCCGCCCTATGCGAAGGCAAAACGGAAATGCCGGCATTGGCGAATATAGGAAAATATTCGGCACTCGATTACAATGCATGGCCCGACATAGCAGCCATTACCCAAAATTCGCCGATGGCATGGTATAATACGGTCCCGTCTTGGAATACCCAGTACGAAATGGACCGCAGACTGGATGTTCAGTACATACGTGAATTATGGGAAGCAGTCCGGCTGTTGCCTAAAAGCGAACGAGCCCCTGTAGAACATATTATCGGTGAATATATAGTCCTTGAAAACTGCATTTGGGCAATCCGCCTTGCCGTATATTACGGTATGGAAAAAGAAGAAATTATCGGCCGTCTGGCCGGAGAAAAGGATATGCCGGATAAATACGACCGTTTAGCAGGAGAAGCCGTGCGTATTTTGGATAGAGCGGTTGATACATGGCATGATTGGGCCGATTGGAAATATGTTGCGCTTATCAACTCCGGCGAAGAAGGTTCCGTATGGAATCTTGACCCGCGCCGTATCCAGCAGGCCGCAGGAGTATATTTAAACCGCAAAGCGCTCAATTCATTTCACCGGTATCCGTTTACCGCAAACGTATTGGTTACGTGGTTTAAAATAAAAAAACATGAATTAAACTGTATACGAACCGCAGCGGAAGGCATGCGTTTAAATACGGAAGTTCCGGTAAACCGGTAGATTTTACAGAAGTGAGCGCAGGTTCGCTCCGGAGGATGTATGGCAAAGACAACGGCAATGCGGCTTCTTGAGTTAATGGTTCTTAAAGAGGACATAAGCCGCGTTATTGAATATTTGGGAAAAAACGGTAACTTTGAATTTCAATCGGGTACTTCCGATGCTCCGAATACTATACAAAACAAATCTCGGGAACTTTTTGAAAAACTGCAATCATTCCGCACCTATCTTAACATAGAAGATCCCGAAGACTACGATATATCTTCGCATCTTCCCGAACAGGCCGATATGGAGTCGGCTGCCCGCATCGGTACAGCGGTTGAAGACTTGCGCAGCCGCGAAATGTCCGTTATCGAATCGAAAAAACGGGTGGACGAAGCATACAAAGAAGCGCTTGCTTTTTCAAATTTAAAGGTTCCTTATGCGGAGCTGGAACACCTTTCGTTTTTATCGCTTCGTATCGGAAAGATAGATCCCGCCGTGTTGGACGACCTTATCTTTAATGTCGGTCAGCGTGCGGTTATTATGCCTCTTGGACAGGATAAAACCCGTATTCTTGCAGCATCCTCAAAAAAAGGCCGCTTTGCCCTCGATTCGGAACTGCGCAAGCACGGCTTTGTCGCCCTTGAAATCCCCAAAGATTTTCAGGGTATACCCGACGACGTACTCGCCGGCATGAAAAAACAAACCGAAGAAGAACAGGCAAAGCTGAAGCTTTTGGAACAGGAACGCAAAAACTATGCCGAAACGCACAAAGCCGAAATCATCCGTCTTTTACGCTGTTTTTCGATCGGCGCGCAAATACAGGAAGTTCAATCAAAGCTTGAATCCACTCAACTCGTCTATCGGATTACCGGTTGGGTTCCGGCGCCTCTGTCTTCCTCAATAATGAAAGATTTGGATAATTTAACGGAAGGACGCATCGCTTTGCGTCAATATAACCCGGGAGAAGTACCCTCGGTAACATCGGGACGCGAAAAAGTGCCCGTAAAATTAACCCACGGCAAGCTGGTAGGCAACTTTGAACGCCTTATTTTCAGCTACGGTGCGCCTCTGTACGGAACAATAGACCCCACCCCCTTTGTCGCTTTCTTTTTTACGCTTTTATTCGGCATTATGTTCGGCGATGCGGGGCAGGGCTTGGTGTTTATCCTTATCGGTATTTTAATGGCAAAGGGAGTTATCAAAAAATTCCCCGTTTCGCCGCATTTTGCTCCCATTTTTATAGCAATAGGCTGCAGCAGTACGGTTATGGGTATTTTAACGGGCGAATTTTTTGCAAACGGCGAAATACTTATTCCCGTCAGCCGCTTTTTGACCGGTTTATTCGGCGAGCCGCACGATCATATTTTGCACCTTATGCCTTCGGCAAGCGCGATAGACAAGCTTTTTATGTTCTTTTTGTTTACCATCGGTGTAGGTTTTATTATCAACTCAATCGGTTTGATTATCAATATCAGCAATAACTTTATGCTGGGAAAACGCGCTCACGCCTTATTCGGAAAAACCGGCTTGTGCGGAGCACTCTTTTTTTGGTACGTCGTATTCATGGCTGTGCGTATCGGTGCATTCCGTATCGGGCCGCAATTTTACGACTGGATTGTTATAGGCGTTACGCTTTTCGGCGTGTTTTTTGCCCACCCGCTGGGAGCCCTCGTGGAAGGGCACCGCCCGATTTTCCCGAACGGTATCGGAAGCGCTTTTATCGAAGGCGTAGTCGAAATTCTTGAAATCGTATCGAGCTATTTGTCAAACTCGGTAAGCTTTTTGCGTGTCGGCGCCTTTGCCCTTGCGCACGCGGTTTTGGGCTTTATCATCTTTACCATGACCGAACTTATCGGCGGAGCCGGCGGTATCGCCGTCCAAATACTGGGAAACGTAGTTGTTATCGTTCTTGAGGGCATGATTGTAGCCATTCAGGTTATCCGATTGCAGTACTACGAGTTCTTTTCCAAATTTTTTACGGAAACCGGAAGGGAGTTTACGCCGTTCCGATTTAAATATAAATAAATATGAGGAGTATCGTATGAATCGAAAATCAATTGCAATTGCGGCATTGATGCTTTTAACCGTAACGGCATCGGTGTTTGCACAGGGCAGCACCGATGCAAGCGCAATAGTCGGAACGGCGAAATATATCGCCGCTGCTCTGGCTGTAGGCTTCGCCTGTATCGCAGGCGGTATGGCTGTAGGTAAAATCGGAGCCGCCGCTATGGGAGCTATGAGCGAAAATGCCGAGCTTTCCGGAAAAGCCCTCCCCTTCGTCGGTTTGGCTGAAGGTATTTGTTTGTGGGGCTTCCTTGTAGCACTTCTTATTATCATTTTATAAGATTGTGAAATATTTTGTAATCGGTGAGCGGGAACTGGTGCTTGCCTTTGCCCTTGTCGGAGTGCAGGGCAGCGCCGTCGCCACTCGAAACGAAGCTTTGGATGCTTTTTTCCGCGTTACCGGACGGGGCTTGGCAATCAGCGGAGCCCCCGCAGCGGAAGAGCGCCCCAAGGTGCTGATTATTACCGAACAGGTCGCGGATATGCTTGCCGATGAAGTCATAAACTGGCAGATGAGGGGAGATTATCCGCTTATTGTGGAAATACCGGGCATTCAGGGGCATCTTGCGGGACGAAAAACCATGACCGATGCCATCCGTGAAGCAATCGGTATTCATGTATAACACAGGTAGGATATGCTATGGAAGAACTCCGTTCAACCGAAATTCTTGATAAAGAAATACTCGAGGATACCCGAAAAAAGGCGGAACGCATTTTAGTCAATTCGGAGTCCGAGTGTAAAAAAATAACGGCGGATGTTCAAAACCGCGTTGAACGCATACGCAAAGAAAAAAAAGCTTTTTACGAGGGAAAAACCGCCGCCTTTGCAAAAGATATGGAAGCGGCATTACCGCTCGAAAAACAAAGATACCGCGTTTCTTTTGAACAGGGTGCCGTAAACACCGCTATAAACGCTTTTTTGGAAAAACTGCCGGAAAGCGAAAAACTCGATTTAATCCGTAAACTTTCGGAACGCTATGCTCCGGCATTAAAAGGACAGGCTGTTCGCATACAGGTATGCGGTTTTTCGCTTGCCGATATGAAAAAAACGGCTGAAAAAACCTTAAGCGGTATAAAAATCCTCGAATGTACGAAGATGCCTCCTGAAACAGAGAGTTTTTTAAGAGCCGAATACGGCAGTGCCGACGGAATGCTTATAGAAACGGAAGATAAATCAAAAAAATGCCGTGTTACAATCGGCGAACTGACAGCCGAAATACGCGACATGCACAGCGAAGAGCTTGCACAAGCCCTTTTCGGCGGGAGATTGCCTGAATGATAGAAGGAAAGATAACCCGTATTTCGGGACCGATAGTATATGCGGAAGGCTTGGACGGCTGCGGTTTGTACGATGTAGTTGACGTCGGAGAAGCGAAACTGATCGGCGAAATTATCCGCTTACAGCAGGGAAAAGCCACGATACAAGTATACGAAGACGATACCGGTATGCACGTGGGCGAAAAAGTCGTATCGAATCAGCGCCCCTTATCGGTACGCTTGGGGCCGGGACTTGTCGGCACCATTTATGACGGAATCCAGCGTCCTTTAAAGAGTATGTACGACAATGCGGGAGCCTTTTTGCTTCCCGGTTTGCGTACCGAGCCGCTTGACTGTGCTCAAAAGTGGAAGTTTACCCCGACTTTAAAAGCCGGAGACCCCATCGCACCGGGTGTTGTATTGGGTGAAGTCCCCGAAACCTCTTCGGTTAAGCATAAAATCATGGTGCCGCCTTATATACGCGGGCGCTCTTTGGTAAAAATCGCCGAAGCCGGTTCTTATACCATCGAAGAAGAAATTGCCGAAACCGATTTGGGCGAAAAAATATACTTGGCGCAGTATTGGCCCGTGCGTAAGCCCCGCCCCTATGCGCAAAAAATGACCGTCAGCCAGCCCCTCGTTACCGGACAGCGCGTTATAGACGTGTTTTTCCCCCTTTCAAAGGGCGGAACGGCGGCCATTCCCGGCGGATTCGGAACCGGTAAAACGATGACCCAGCACGCCGTTGCAAAATGGTGCGATGCGGACTTAATCGTATACATCGGCTGCGGCGAGCGCGGAAACGAAATGACCGACGTTTTAACCGAGTTTCCCTCGCTTATAGACCCGCGCACGGGACGCTCCCTTATGGAACGCACGATTTTAATTGCAAATACATCGAATATGCCCGTTGCGGCGCGCGAAGTTTCGCTGTATTCGGGCATAACCTTGGCCGAATATTACCGTGATATGGGTATGGCGGTCGCCATTATGGCCGACTCCACCAGCCGCTGGGCGGAAGCTTTGCGCGAACTGTCCGGTCGTATGGAAGAAATGCCCGCCGAAGAAGGCTTCCCCGCTTATCTTCCGACGCGTTTGGCCGAATTCTACGAGCGGGCAGGACGCGTTTCGTCGCTGTGCGGAAAAGAAGGCTCCGTTTCGATTATCGGTGCGGTTTCTCCTCCGGGCGGCGACTTTTCCGAGCCGGTTACCCAGCACACCAAGCGCTTTATACGCTGCTTTTGGGCGCTCGACCGCGAATTGGCAAACGCCCGCCACTACCCGGCTATCGGCTGGATAGATTCCTATTCCGAATACGCCGAAGAAGTAAAAGAATGGTGGGATAAACTCGACCCGCGCTGGGCGTCAATCCGCCTTGAAGCCTTGGACTTGTTAAAGCGCGAACAGCGTCTTGAGCAGATAGTCCGCCTTATCGGGCCGGATGCCCTTCCCGATACCGACCGTTTGGTTTTGGTTGTCGCCGAAATGATTAAAAACGGATTTTTACAGCAAAACGCTTTCGACGAAATCGATGTATACTCGGTACCGGAAAAACAAATTTTGATTTTACAGCTTATGATGAGTTTTTATCAAAAATCTTTGGCGATTATAAGACAGGGAGCCCCGCTTATAAAGCTGACTGCTCTTGCCATCCGCGAAGAATTGGTTCGTATAAAAACATCGATTGCAAACGATAAGATCGAAGAAATCGCCGCGATTGCAAAACGCATGGACGACGAGTTTGCTTCGGTTGAGCGCTTATACAGGAAGGTTGAAACGGTATGAGAGGAATGGAGCACAGGGGTATCGTATCCGTAGACGGCCCCGTTATTATCGTAAAGCGCAGTGAAAACAGTTTTTACGGTGAAATCGTTGCCGTGCGCGACCGTTTTGCCGAAAAAAGAATCGGACGCGTTATAGACTTATCCGAAGAATACGCAGTTGTACAGATTTTCGGCTCCACATCGGGTATCGATTTAAACGAATCGACAACCGAATTTTTGGATACGCCGATGGAGCTGCGTGTCGGCGAGGGTTTACTCGGCCGCGTCTTTAACGGTTTGGGAGAACCGGCGGACGGTTACCCGCACATCGTATCATCGAAAAAGGTAAACGTAAACGGTTACCCGATAAATCCCTATGCGCGCGTATACCCGAAAGACTTTATCCAAACCGGTATTTCGTCCATAGACGGCATGAACACCCTTATCCGCGGCCAAAAACTGCCGATTTTTTCGGGCGACGGCTTGCCGCACAACCGTTTGGCGGCGCAAATTGTCCGTCAGGCAAAAATTTTGAGCGCGGACGAAGAATTTGTTATGGTATTCGGCGGTATGGGTATTAAATACGACATTGCACGCTTTTTTATCAATACGTTTGAAGAATCCGGCGTTTTGTCGAAGGTTGTTATGTTCCAATCGCTTGCCGACTCGCCGTCGATTGAGCGTATCATTACGCCGCGCTGCGCCTTAACCGCCGCGGAATACCTTGCCTACGAAAAGGGAATGCACGTATTGGTCGTTTTAACCGATATGACAAACTATTGTGAAGCTTTGCGCGAAATATCGACCACGCGCGGCGAAGTTCCCGGCCGTAAAGGATATCCGGGTTACCTCTATTCGGACTTGGCAGAATTGTACGAACGCGCGGGAAAAATCAAGGGTTCAAAGGGTTCAATTACCCAAATCCCGATTTTAACCATGCCCAACGACGATATTTCGCACCCCATACCCGACCTTACCGGTTACATTACCGAAGGACAAATCGTATTGGACCGCGAATTATCACAAAAGGGTATGTATCCGCCGGTGGCGGGCTTGCCGAGCCTGTCGCGTCTTATGAAAGACGGTATCGGAAAGGGTATGACGCGCGAAGACCACAAGGACGTTTCAAGCCAGCTGTTTGCGGCTTATTCAAAGGTAAAAAGCATTCGAAACCTTGCCGCCATTATCGGTGAAGAAGAGCTTTCACCTTCGGACAAGCAGTATTTACGCTTCGGCGAGCGTCTGGAAAAAGAGTTTTTAACCCAGGGCGAGTACGAAAACCGCACGATAGAGCAAACCTTAACCATAGGCTGGAATATTTTGCACGAACTGCCCAAAGAGGACTTGTACCGCATCAATCCCGACTTTATTAAAAAGTACATGGAAGAGCAATGACAAAACTCAATATGGCGCCCACCAAGTCGAATCTCCTCAAAATAAAAGAGCAGCTGAGCATATCCATGGACGGCTACGAATTGCTTGAACAAAAGCGCGAAATTCTCGTCATGGAACTTATGCACATGGTTGAACAAATCAAACTGCTCGAGCGGGAAATCGACAAACTGATTGCATCTGCCTATCCTGCTTTAAAAAGCATGCTTATGACCGTAGGCGGCGACAGGGTGGAACGCATAGCGCATGCGGTAAGCTACGACTTCAATATTACCGAAAAAAGCGTTGTAAAGGCGGGAATGACCTTTTCCACGATTGATATGGAGTTGCCCAAGCGGCAGTTGTTTTATTCGTTCATGGACTCCTTTGCCGACACCGACAAGGTTATGTCAGACTTTTTCGATTTTTTAAAATTGCTGACGCAAATGGCGTCAATCAGAACCATCGTATGGCGTCTTGCCATGGAAGTTAAAAAAACGCAGCGCAGAGTAAACGCCTTGGATAAAATGATTATTCCGCAGGCTAAAACTACCAAAAAATATATAGAAAGCGTTCTTGAAGAGAGGGAGCGCGAAAACGTCTTTGTACTTAAATCCTTAAAAGGTAAAAAAGGAGGGGATGGAGCATGATAAAGCCCATTTTTCAAAAGGTTTTGATTTTGATAAACGGATCCGAGTCATCAATCCATGCCGCCCAATACGGCATACTTAAGGCAAAGCTGTATCACTGTACTTTAAAAGCCGTCTATGTAGTAGACACCGCAACCTTAAAACAGCTTACCCTGAGTAAATTCTTTGTAGCCGAAGAAAGTTCCGAGTACGAAGAAAGCTTAACCGCCGACGGGAACCGCTATCTTACCTATGTAAGCAATTTGGCAACAGCCAAGGGCGTTAAAATGGAAACGGAATTACTGCACGGCGGTATTTGGTCCGAAACGATACGGGCGGCGGATGAATTCGGAGCAAATCTTATCCTGCTCGGCGGAGTTGAAAAAGGCTCGTCCGAAGATGATAAATTGCGCGAATCGCATAAACGCATCTTGGAAAATGCGGTTTGCTCGGTTTTAAGCGTAACCGAACCTCAAATAGAGCAGCTGTATAAGTTGGTATAATCGGGCGGGAACGATGAATATACTGTTATTGCATTTTTTATCCGCCCAAAATCAAAAACACGCGGACATTTTAAAAAAACTCGAACAAACCGTTACTGCCGCAGGGCACAGCGTAACCGTATGCGGTGAAAAAGATTCAATAAACCTGCATATGGGCCTGTTTGAATACATTACGGTTATCGTACCCGCCTCTCCTTTGTTCGGTGCAAAACTGCCCGAAAAACTGCCGGAAATACTTTCGACACACGGGTCTGTCAGCGGCAAAAAGGGCTGCGTACTCGTTATAAAGTCGGGACTTTCTTCGGGAAAAATGTGCCGTATTACGATGCACGCGTTGGAAAAAGAAGGCATTGTCGTAGACTATTTCGATATAATCGAAAGTGCCGACCATGCCGCACATACGGGTAAAAAAATAGGGTGATTTCCGGCTCTTTTACCGATTATTATGCCGTTTTAGGTATCGCTCCGGATGCGGGTACGGCGGAAATAAAACACGCATACCGGACAAAGGCGAAAAAGCTGCACCCCGACCTTTCGGGAAAAGATGCGGAACAATTCCGCCTTTTAAATAAAGCGTATAAGGCCGTTTCCGATATACGCCGCGAATCTTTTTTTGATACGAGCTTCGATTTCCGCGATACGGAACTGCGTTACGCAAAACCGGAACGCCCCTTCGATTACCGCACATGGCTTTCGGAGCGCAATGACGAAGAAAGCCGCGCCAAACTTATATTTTGGGATTTGCTGCACGGAAGAGAAGACGATGCGGTCAATCTATTTAAAACCTTAAATCGGGAAATACCCGATTTTAAAATGTCCGCGTGGTTTTCGCGCGAAGATTTTATGGATTACGGCTTTATTTTAGCCGAAGAACTGGTGTTCCGCGCCGATTTTTATGATGCGGCGCTTTTATTGGAACAAATCATCCTCATGGAACAGCGGCGCCCGTATTTTAAGCACTTTTTTCCGGAAGTAACGGCTTTGGCGCGCACAATCCTGCTTTTTCATACGGATGGAGTCATTCACACCGAATTGGCGTTGGATTTGTGGGAACGGGCCCTTGAGTGGGGCTTTCCGAAAAAAGATGAAGCCGCATTTTTGATGAAAATGGCGGCGGCATACGAAAAAATCAAAGACAAACAGGCCGCCGCGGTTTGTCTGAATGAAGCGCGCCGTTTACACGCTTCATTAAAAGTTCCGGCAAAGTTAAAACACTTGGTGTAAACGGGTTTGCCGCAAAATCGGACTGAAAAGAAGGAACATAATGATACGCTTAAAAAATGAAACGCAAATCAATGGAATTCGCGAATCCTGCAAATTACTCGCCCGGCTTTTTGAAGAACTCCTGCCCAAAGTCAAGGAAGGCATGAGCACAAAGGCGGTAGACGACATTTGTGTCGATTTTATAAAAAAACACGGAGGAACGCCCGCATGGTATCGGGAAGATTTTCCCGGTGCCGCCTGTATTTCCGTAAACAATGAAGTTATTCACGGCATTCCTTCAAAAAAACGCATCTTAAAAGAAGGGGACATCGTATCGATTGATATCGGCATCGATTACAAGGGCTATATAAGCGACGCATGCCGCACCGTCGGTATCGGAAAAGTCAGTAAAGAGGCACAGCGGCTTATGGATATAACCGAGCAGTGTTTTAACGCCGGAGCCGCCGCCTGCATAGCGGGAAACCGCATTCACGACATCGGAAAAGCCGTGTTCGACATAGCGGATAAGGCGGGCTACGGCGTTGTCTACGAATACTGCGGACACGGTGTAGGCTTGGACGTACACGAAGACCCGTCAATCCCCAATATTCCCAAGTGCGGCCCGAACCCGCGCATTCAAGCCGGCATGGTACTTGCCATCGAGCCGATGATAAACCTCGGCACCGCCGACACCGAAACGGCTGAAGACGGATGGACGGTACTCACCGCGGACGGAAAACTTTCATCCCACTATGAAAACACCCTTGCCGTTTTTTCCGACCACACCGAAATTTTGACGATTTTACCTTAAAAAACGGAGACCGTAAAAGCCGCTTTCCTTTTTTAAATAAAAACGTAAAAAAATTATAAAAAACTGTAACGCCGTGCCTCAAAAAGTATTATATTTAAAGCTGATACATTATTTACTTACTGTGTTTTATCTATGACTTTTAAGGAAGGTTGTATGACTATGAAAACAAAACGGATTACGGTTATCGGAGCAGGTCTCTTTGCGGGTGCCCTGCTTTTATTCGGTCTTTTATCTTTTTCGCGCGGAGAAAAACCGGGAGTAAAACCCGTATTTGCAGACAACAGTCCTGCCGTGCAAATTCCCTCAAGCGGCTTGGCGGTTGCCGAAGCTTTACAGGATGCGTTCCGCTCCGTGTCCGATGCGGTGCTTCCGGCCGTAGTTGAAATCGATGTGGTTGAAACCAAAACGGTAGAATCGAGCCCCTTTGATTCCCTGCCCTTTTTCTTTTTCGGAACACCGAAGCAAGAAGACCGCAAACGCGAATATTCACAGCAGGGATTGGGCTCGGGCGTTATCGTGCAGCATACCGGCAATACCTACTACGTACTGACAAATCATCACGTTGCCGGAAGCGCCACCGAAATATCGGTTAAACTTTACGACGGGCGCGAATTTAAAGGAAAGCTTGTCGGTACCGATGAGCGTAAAGATATAGCCCTTGTGTCATTTGAATCGAAAGAAAATATCAGTGTTGCAAAACTCGGCGACTCCGACAAAGTGCGTACCGGCGACATTGTAATCGCAATGGGAACCCCGCTCGGCTATTTTGCATCGGTTACGCAGGGAATTGTAAGTGCAACGGGACGCTCGGGCAACGGCATACGCAATATAAGCGACTTTATCCAAACCGACGCGGCCATCAACCAGGGAAACTCCGGCGGCCCCCTCGTAAACATTTACGGTGAAGTTATCGGAATCAACACATGGATTGCCTCGCAGTCGGGAGGTTCGCAGGGCTTGGGCTTTGCAATTCCGGTCAATAACGTAAAAAAGGCCATAGACGATTTTATTTCCAAGGGCAAGGTTTCTTACGGCTGGATGGGCGTATCGCTTGTTGAAGTACGGGACGAATATCTTAAAGCCTTATCGGTCGGCGATAAAAAAGGCGCTTTTGTATCTCAGATTTTCCTCGATTCCCCCGCCGCAAAATCGGGCATACAGGCAGGCGACTACATAACCGCATTAAAGGGCAAAGCCGTAGCAAGCGTTGACCAGCTTGTGCGCGAAGTGGGAGATTTGCGTGCAGGTGAAAATGCCGACTTTGAACTTATTCGCGGCGGAAAAGCGATGAAGGTTACGGTTAAAATAGAAGCCCGCGACGAAAAGGTTTCTTCCGATAACGGCAAACTCTGGCCGGGTTTCATCGCCGTTCCTTTGAGCGACGATATGCGTAAAGAACTTAATATAGAAGATAAAAAGGTTCAGGGTGTGGTTGCGACAAACATTCAGGCCAAATCGCCTGCCGCAGCCCTTCGCTTACAGTCGGGAGACATTATCACCGCCGTAAACGACAAAAAGGTTTCAAACCTCGCCGAATTCTACAGTGCGCTGAACACGCAAAACAACAAGTCGATTTGGTTTGAAGTATACAGCGACGGGCACTTTATCACAACGGGAAAATATAAGTTCTAGTATAAAAACGGGCAAGACCCGGGACATGAGATGTCTTATGCCTTGCCCGCCTCCCTCTTCACCCTTCACAGAAAATACATTACTACACATTACATTTTTTAATTACATAATTATATTTTTTTATAGATTTTTATAGATTTTTATAGTTTTTAATTTACATTTTTCACGTCCTGTGGTATAATAAAAGCAGAAAACACATAAAAAATATCTCGGCATCTCTAAAAAAACGATTTTTTAGAGGTTCCCGTTTATTTACTCTTTTATTAGGAGACTTCTATGAGTAAAAAGGACAAACCTAAAAAAATCCTGTATGCGGTTGATTATAAACCGAAACGGAAAAGCCCGGCTCTTTTGGACTTTGCAAATCACTTAAACCGGACGAAACCGGGTTCTAAAATGTCGATTACCTACGATGATCCCGAATATTATGTTATGGAAAACATCGTTACGGACGAAATGGCAAAGCTGGGTATGTTTTTAAAGATTAGAACACCCCAAAGTGCTCAGGATATAGCTCCCCTATGCGGAAAAACCGTAGAAGAAACCGAAAAGATTTTGTGGGATTTGGCCTATGTAGGATGCTGCTTCATCAATACCATTGACGGTGTAAATAAATACTGGACCGAAATTTGGGTTCCCGGTATCATGGAAATGATAAATAACAACAAGGAACTGACCGCAAAACATCCTGAAATAACGATAGCTTTTGATGCCTACGGAAAAAAGAAAGGAGAACTCGCTCCCGGTATTTTGCCCATGGGTGTTTCCCCGATGAGGGTTATTCCTATCGAAAGCGCAATAAAAAGCGATACCCATCATGCAAGTTACGAAGAAATCTCGCATTATCTCAATCAGCATACGATTTTCAGTGTTTCCGACTGTTCCTGCCGCACCGTGCGCGAAAAAATGGGTGAAGGATGCGGACACCTTAAAGAAGACATGTGTATTCAAATGGGGCATGGGGCGGAATATTATATCAAAACCGGCCGCGCACGGCAGATTACCAGAGAAGAAGCCTTTGAAATTATAAAAAAAGCCGAAGAAAACGGGCTTATGCACGATATTCCGAACCTTGACGGCGAGGGAAAAACTCATGCCATTTGTAACTGCTGCGGTTGCGGTTGTCTTGCCATTCGAAATGCAATTATGTACCGAAACCCCGACTTTTCCCGCTCAAATTATGTTTCGACAATCGACGAACAAAAATGCGTAGCTTGCGGCGAATGTGTGGAAAACTGCCCGACAAATGCCCTCAGGCTGGGACAAAAAATCTGCTCGTCAACCCCCATTCCGGAAGAAAAAACGGTTAAAACCGCAAGAGACCACCGATGGGGCCCCGAAGACTGGAATCCGGAATACCGCACAAACAGAAAAGTTGTTGTAAAAACGGGAACAAGCCCCTGTAAAGCAAACTGTCCCGCCCACATAGGCGTTCAAGGTTATATAAAACTGGCAGCCCAAGGGAAATACAGGGAGGCTTTGGAACTTATAAAACTCGAAAATCCGTTCCCGGCCGTCTGCGGTCATGTATGCCCGCGCTACTGCGAACAGGGCTGTTCACGCCTCGGTCTTGATGAAGCGGTTGCCGTTGACGATATAAAGAAATTCATAGCGGAACAAGACCTCAACTCGGAGCACCGCTATGTTCCCAAAAAGAAAAGAGACTATCACGATAAAAAAATCGCTATAATAGGAGGCGGTCCCGCAGGACTTTCCTGTGCCTATTATCTTGCAATAGACAACTACGATGTAACCGTCTTTGAAAAAGAAAATTCTCTCGGCGGAATGTTGAAGTTCGGCATCCCCTCATTCAGACTCGAAAAAAAGGTGCTTGACTCCGAAATAGATGTGTTAAAAGAGTTGGGCGTAAAGTTCAAAACCGGAGTCGAAGTAGGAAAAGATGTAAGCCTCGATGAACTGAGAGCACAAGGATTTAAAGCCTTTTATCTTGCTATCGGAGCTCAAAAAGGCAGACGCTTGGGTATTGAAGGCGAAGAAGCAAAAGGTGTTATTACCGGTGTCGACTTTTTAAAAGAAGAAAACTTAAACGAAACCAAGAGTCTTTCCGGCAAAGTAATTGTTATCGGAGGCGGAAACGTAGCTGTTGACGTTGCGCGTATGGCTGTACGTGCAGGCGGCGAAGCGGTGTCAATGTTCTGTCTTGAAAAGAGAGAAGAAATGCCCGCCCTGCCCGAGGAAATTCATGAAGCCGAATCGGAAGGCATAAAGATTGAAAATTCATGGGGCCCCAAACGGATATTGGCTAAAAACGGAAAAGTAAGCGCCGTGGAATTTAAAAAATGCGTTTCCGTTTTTGACAAAGACGGAAAATTCAGCCCCGTCTATGATGAAAATGATACCATCACCGTTGAATGCAGCTTTGTTATAAGCTCCATAGGACAAGCCATCGATTTGGGTTCCATTCTGGAAGGTTCCGCCTGCGAAATAAACAGAAACCAAACGGTAAAAGCCGACCCCGTCACCTATCAAAGTGCCCAAAAAGACATCTTTGTCGGAGGCGATGTATTAACCGGTCCCAAATTTGCCATCGATGCCATCGCGCAAGGAAAGGAAGGTGCTATTTCCATTCACCGTTTTGTTCACCCCGGACAAAGCCTGGTGTTCGGACGCAATAAGAGGGATTATAAACCCCTTGACCGTGAAAATCTGGAACTTGCAGGTTTTGACCGTCTGCCGCGCCAAAGAGCCGAAGCGCCTTCGGGTGAAGAAGGTAAAAAGACCTTTAGAGATTTGCGCAAAACTTTAACCGCCGAACAGGTAAAGTTTGAAACCGAACGCTGCTTAAAATGCGGTGCGGTTAAAGTCGACGAGTATATGTGCATAGGCTGCGGTATGTGTACTACCCGCTGCCGCTTTGATGCAATCAGTCTTAAGCGTGTGTATGATGCTCATCCGAGCACTCTCAAAAAGATTAAGGGCGTTGTTATAAGAAATATGGTAAAAAGAGAGGGAAAAATCTTACTCAATAAGATTTTTAAGCCCTCATACAAACAGCCGTAAAATCAAGATTGATATATGCATGAATTAAGTTTGGTTATGGAAATCGTTAACCGTGTCGATGCAATCGCCAAGTCGAATAATGTTACCGAAGTGGATACAATAGTTCTGCAAATCGGCGAAATCGCCACGGTTATTCCCCAATTTGTTCAAGCCTGCTATCCGGCCGCCGTAGACGGCACATGGCTGACCGATACAAAACTGAAAATCGAAATGATAAAAGCTTCAGTGCGCTGTAATAACTGCGCTGAAGTTTTTGACCCGATAGAATATCACGGCGTGTGCCCGGCTTGCGCTTGTAAAGAACATGAGGTCATTACGGGACGGGAATTTCTTATAAAAGAAATTGTATGCTATTAAGCTATTCCCGAAAGGTGCCCGCTTCGTTTTTTTGTTTTTCTATAAGGTTGATAAGGTTTTTACGTTTGCGTTTCCACAAGTGAGTAATGATAAATTGTTCGGCTTTTACCGGATTTTTTTCGCGGATAAGGGTAATGATTTTTTCGTGTTCGCGGTGAGTGATTTTTTGTTCGCTCGGTGTCATCGGCGAAAAGAAAACTTGCCGTGAAGAACGAAAACGCATTTTATCGTATGTTTCGGTAAGTAAATCATTGCCCGCAAGCTGTACCAAAGAACGGTGGAAACGAAAGTGCATTTCACCGAAAGCAAGGGCATCGAAGGGTTCGGCTTCAAGTAAACCGGCCATAAGAGTAAGACATTCTTCAAGAACGACAGGTTCTTCTCCGCGCTCGATAACCAGACGTATCGCTAACGCCTCCAAAAAGGTTCGCACTTCCAAACCTTCTTTTGCTTCAGAAAGAGACTGAAAACGCACGTAAGAGCCCGACTTGGGTAAAATCGTTAAAAGACCGTCCTGCTCAAGATGTTTAAATGATTCGCGAACAGGCATACGCGATACGTAAAATTCCTTGGCAAGCTTGTTTTCGGATAATTTCATCCCGCAAGGATATTCACCGCTCAAAATACGCTGTCTTAACTCGGTATATAATTGTTCAACACTTATAGTAGCATCAGACATAAAAGAACCCGTTAAAAGTATATCCGAAAGAGGATTCTAAGTCAAATAAAATAAGAACATTAGACCGCAATATTTGCGCCGTTCCCGTTTTTAGCTTTTCGTATATAAATCAACGGCTTCGCGTATCATCCGCTCGCAGTCATCGATAATCGGCATATCTTGGGCACTTAAACCTGCAAGAGGCGGCCGCGCCGTTCCTATGTCAATACCGCCGCGGCGTAAAATATCTTTCATAACGGCATAAAGATTTGCCGAGCACGAACACATTTTATAAATAATACGGTTTACGGCATACTGAATTTTACGTGCGGTTTGTACATCGCCCGCATCCATACATGCTTTAATTTTTATAAAAAGTTCGGGCATTACGCCGTAGGTGCCGCCGATACCCCCGTCCGCACCCATCGCAAGACCGCCTGCAAACTGCTCGTCGGGGCCGTTAAAGATAACACCGTCATCACCGACCGTATCTTTAAACATTTGAATATCCTGCACGGGCATCGATGAGTTTTTTACGCCGATAACGCGCGGATTTTTCCGCATTTCACACAGTAGAGGAACGGTAAGCGAGACACCCGCCAGCTGGGGAATATTATAAATAATAAAATCCGTATTCGGTGCGGCATCCGATATATCGTTCCAAAAACGTGCAATCCCTTTTTCCGGCAAGCGGAAATAAATCGGCGGAATGGCGGCGACGGCATCAACTTTTAAGCTTTCCGCATGGGAAGCAAGCTCGCGGCTTTCGGCAATATTATTGCAGGCAACATGAGCAATAATCGTCACTTTGCCCTGTGCTTCGGCAACAACGTTTTCAAGTGTCAGCTTGCGCTCTTCAACCGTTTGATAAATACATTCACCGGAAGAACCGCCGACATACAACCCCTTTACACCCTTGGCGATTAAATGCCTTGTCAAAGCACGCACGGCCTCCGGGCTTACCTTTCCATCCTTGTCATAACAGGCATAAAAAGCGGGTATAACACCCTTATATTTTTCCAAATTTTTCATTTTATAATATCTCCAGTGCGGTTCGGACAAGCCGCCGCTTTTTAATATCCTTTGGCAATATGCGTTTTATAAACTCAGCCCTTAACGGCTCCCATCGTAATACCCTGAGTAAAGGACTTTTGGAAAATCAAAAAGATTGCAATCATCGGTAAGGACGCAAGCAGGGCTCCTGCCATCAATACGCCGTAGTTTGCACCGAACTCTTGAGCAAGCGTTGCAAGTCCCAAGGGAAGCGTCAGCTTTGCGCGGCTGTTCAAAAATACCAACTGCGAAAAATAATCGTTCCATGCCTGAATAAAGGTGAAAATCGCCAAAGCGGCTATACCGGGTTTTACCAGCGGCACTACGATATTTGCAAAAGTGGCAAATTCGCCGTAGCCGTCAATCTTTGCCGCTTCAATAAGCTCGGTCGGCATTGTTTGAGTAAACTGTTTCATCAAAAAGATGCCGAACGGCCAGCCCGCCGCCGGTAAAATACAGGCAGCCAGCGTATCGTGAAAACCCCATTTTGAAATCAGCTGAACAAGGGGAATCAAGATGACCTGTTTGGGAAGCGACATAGCGGCAATAAAAATCCAAAAGATTGTTTTTACGCCGATAAAGTTCTTTTTTGCCAATACATAGCCGGCCGAAGCCGCCGTGCCGCACACCAGTATCATTGTCGAAATCGAAATAATAAACGAATTGATTATCCAGCGTCCGGCAGGCTGTTTAAACAAATCGACAAAGTTTATCAAAGTCGGATTACGCGGGAACCATTCCGGCGGAAAACTGACCGCAACAAGCTGCTCTTTAAAAGCACCGGTTAAAATCCAATAAAACGGAAAAATAAAAAATACGGTTAAACAGGTTAAAAACGTATAAATAACCGCATTTGCCGCAACGGACTCTTTATTTTTTTGCAATCGTGTAGCCATTACAATCTCCTCAAACCTTAGTAGTCAACATCCTGACCGAAGAATCTGTATTGCAGGGTTGAAATCAACACAATACAAATACCCAGCACAATACCCATTGCGGACGAATAACCGAATTGATAGAGGGTAAAGGAACGTTCATACACAAGATACATAATTGTCGAAGTGGCAAAGTTCGGACCGCCCGCCGTCAAAAGCTGAATCAGTGAAAAACACTGGAACGAATTGATAGTCGAAATAATCAAAATATACAGCGTTGTCGGAAGCAAAGCCGGCCACTTAATCAAGCTAAAAACCTGCCAATTTGAAGCCCCGTCTATTTCCGCAGCCTCTATCATACTGGTCGGAATATTTCCCAGCGAAGCAACGTACAAGACAATAGGCTGCCCGACCGAAGTGGTGAGCAACACGGCGGTAACCGCACCGAGGGCGTAGCGCGGATCGCCCAAATATGCAATCGGTTCTTTTATTACACCGATAAATTCCAAAACATAGTTTAAAATACCGTAGAGCGGATGATAAATCCATCCCCACACAACGGTGATACTGACGATTGAAGATACGGCGGGAAGATAAAAAACGCCCCGAAAAAACGAGCGTACCGCCGGCTTTTTTGTGTAAATATTTGCGGCAACAAAAATCGAAAAAAGCAAAATAAGCGGAACCGTACCTACAACCAAAATAAAGGTGTTTGCAAGCGATTTTAGAAAAACCGGATCGCGAAACATCCGTATATAGTTGCCGAACCCTATAAAAGTGAACTTACGCAGTCCGTAATCGAAAAAACTGACGTAAAACCCCCGAAAAATGGGAAACAAAACAAAAATCAAAAAGAAACTCAGCGCGGGCAGTAAAAACAAATATGATACGATTGTATCACGCTTTAACTGAGGACTGATTTTCATCGTTCGTGTCATATTCATATTAAACTCCATAAAAAGCCGAAAAGAAGCGGTGTGTCCGAAAAATCGTACTTTCCGCCTGCCCGCATTTCTTTCCGGTAAAAACAAGGCCGGAGCCGTGTAAAAAGCACATCGCCTTTTAATTCGGCCCCGGTACGCGGTATTTATTTTATCGCGTTTGACTGCTTAACGAAAGTATCAAGCGTTTTTTGTGCATCCTGTCCGTTCAAAGCCGCCTGCATAGCGGGGAACCAGTAGGTACGCATTTCCTTAAAACTGGGAATCGTATTGTAATACGCACCGAAGAATTTAACGGCGTTTGCATTCCATTTTTGCTCATCGTTCTTTAAATCGATTTTGATTTTATCGGTGACGGGAAACAAACCCGTAGCGGCGATAACTTTGGGCGCCCATTCGGGATCGGTAGCCATAAAGCTTATCAGCTTTTTAGCGGCGGCAATCTTTGCAGGATTTCCGTTGTCGAAGACACAGGGGCCGCCTACGATAAACTCAAGTACGGGATTTCCGGCATCGTTCGGGAAAGGCATAAAAATCGAAGTAAACTTTTTACCGTTATAGTTGATTTTTGCATCGTTGATTTTTTCCAACTGCAAAGAATACAGGATGGTGCTTGCGGCGTTTGAAGCACAATACATATCTATGGCGTCTCCGGCTTGCAAAGCGGAACCGTTCATCAACAGACCTTCTTTTACCGCCTTTTGCAGCCATTGTACGTTTTTAACCGCATTGGGGCTGTTAAAGGTATATTTTGTAAGGTTTTCGTTCATCAAGGGTGCGTTTCCGTAGAGGTTGACCATAAAGGCACGCGTTCCCTGGTCGCCGCCCTGCGATTTGGCATAGAATACGGCGGGTACCTTTCCGGCGGGCAATTTTGCTTTTAATGCGCGCATAAGGTCTTCATACTGCTTTAAAGTCCATGTGCGGTCGGCCGTTTTATAGGGAAGCATATCGATAAGTCCCAAATCTTCAAGCATTTCTTTATTGAATGCCATCATAAATCCGCCGGAATGTATCGGGTACATATAGAATTTACCGTCTGCACCTTTGGAAGCGGCTAAGGGGCCGGCGGCAAGATGAGCTTTTTCAGGCGCGATAATATCGTCAAGCGAAGCCAAGATACCGTCATTACCCCAATCGATAATGCGTCCGGGCGCATCGTAGGTAAAGTCGGGAGCCGTATTCGATGCAATGGCGGTCGTAATTTTAGCCGGACCGTCCTGGAACGAAATCATTTCAATGTTTACTTTGATTCCGGGATTTTTAGCTTCAAAGGCCGCAATCAAATTGCGTTCGAATGTACCGTCGTCACCGAAGTTGGGAAACTCCCACCAGGTAAGCGTTACGGGACCGCCTGCAGCGGAAGCGTCTTCTTTACCGCCTGCAGCAAATACGGCACCGAACACAAGGAACAGAGCCAATGCAATGACCATAATTTTTTTCATATTTTCCTCCATACAGAAAAGCTATACTTGTATACTAGTCTGAAAATTTTGTTTTGTCAAGCAAAAAAAATTTGCTCTGTCCTTATCGTTTTATTCTTTAATTGCGTCCTTCCATGTAATGCTTAGACGGATATTGCTTTTGAATGCATCCTGCAACGTCCGTACGGGAGATGTTTCACCGGGTTTTAGTACAAAAGCCCCCTGTATGCCCAATTCCGGCGACAGTTTAAACTGCAAGCCCATCCCCAAATGGGTTAAAAGCGGTGTTCCTATTTTGTTATCATGTCCGGACTGAGCATCTGCAACATATACTTTTTCATTGTATTGTCTTGTTTGAATTATGCTGTAAGTAACGGGACGGAACTCTATGCCGCCAAACCACAATACATTATCATTGATTTTATAAGTGGTGCCTACACTGATAAGAGGAAGTACCGTAAAATTGTGTATTTCACTCGTCTGTATCGGGCCTGTACCGCCTGTAATTGTATGTG
Source organism: uncultured Treponema sp. (assembly GCA_963547555.1). Lineage (GTDB taxonomy): Bacteria > Spirochaetota > Spirochaetia > Treponematales > Treponemataceae > Treponema_C. The sequence continues at coordinate 24,994 of CAUURR010000002.1, forward strand.
CAATCGAACCGCCCGTTAAATCGTAAACATAGCTAAGGTCGATTGAAGCGGAAGCTCTTAATGCAAAACGCCATGACACGGTTGTATTTTGCGAAACGGTCAAATTAAACCTGTGGCTCATTGCACTGTCGGGACGGTATATGGCTTGGGTTAAAACATCCGATATTACACGCTGTTCGAATTTTTGCGGCATATAGGTATACGAAAAAGCGTATTTTCCGCCGAGGCTCCAGGTTGTAATACCCATTTTTGACGGAAATGTAACGCCCAAACCGACAGAAGCGGAAGGCGTATATTTACGGAACACACGGGTATGTTCAAATTTTTTACCGTCGCTTCCGATTCCCTTTACACTGCCTGATGAAATAGCTCCCGCAGCGGCACCTACACTGTTTGTGATAGAGAGGGCAAGTTCCGCCGAAGGGGTAAATGCATAGCGGCTTTGTGTTTGCAGTTTTGCACCGAAGCCCAAAGACGGTTTATATGAAAGCGAATTCGCATTTGTAGAGTTTTCTGTTAAAGGACTTTGCTTTGAATCCGAATAAGAACCGCCTATATCAAAACCGACGCGCAATCCGTATTTATTACCGGGCATCCCGACTAATAAATTTACTTTATGAGAAAACGGCAAGACGTTTCTTTTTACGGTTTTACTTCCTGTTTTGGAATCGGATATCTGGAGGTCATTACCCAAGCCGCCTATATAGGACAGACCTATTTTACCGCCGAGAATTTTTGATTTTCCCATATTGAACATAGCGGCCGTGTTCAATATATTGGCATTTAAAATGGTTCCCGTACCGGTTGAATCGTTTTGAGATTGCATATAGCCGTAAGAAGCGGTTGCCAGTACTTTGTCAAAAAAAATCCCGTTCCAGCCCGTAACGCTTGTAATATTGTCACTTTCGGCACCGAAAAGACCGGCAGTCGCTTCTTTAAGCGGCGATACCGTTTGCGCATATAAGGCCGCAGTAAAAAGCAGACAGCTTATGCACAGTTTATATATATATTTCATGATTAACTTCCAATTAGTATTAAAAAATAAAAAAGGTGAGACCGTCACGAAATCGAATTTTTCGGACAGCCTCACCTCCCGAAACTTAAAACCTTAGGGCTTTACCGAAAGTTTTTCTATAATTTTTGATACATCGATCTTAACAAAACGCATACCGTCTACTTTGTCGTTACCCAGCCACCAGTTTTCATATAAAATACCCAGAGTGTGGTCATCTACCATAACCATATCCGTATAGCCGAAATAACTCATTTTTTCTTTGCGAATATTTATAAAATAACACTCGCTATTATCAAGGGGTTTATCGGCAGGATTTCCCGCTATTGACGTTAAATCACGGGCAAAACCGACTACTATACCGCCGCGCCCTACTCCCTGGGCAGTACTACCCGCGTTAACCGATGATCCGAGTGCTTGACATACGGCAACAACACCGCATTTTGTATCATTTCCTTCCGCAATTTTAAGAATGCTCACTTGACACGGGGCACCGCCGGCAAAGGGGTTATCTGCACTTTGAACATGTGTCCAAGCATCGGCGGAAAAACGGCTCAATACAACACCGCCCATCTTTGCCGCCATTAAAAGACTGCCGTCATCAAGCTGACAAATTTGTCCTTCTTCGGTATTCGCATTGGTATATTTACCCAAAGGACTGCTATTTGTTGTCCCGCAGTTCCATGTTGCAGGAGCGCCGGAACCGTGTGCAAGATAAATACCGTAATAGTTAGATCCCCCGTGTATTATCGTTCCGCCTTGACAGGGCAATACGGGGGTACCGGCGATCATGGAAGGAACGCTCGGTACGTCTTTTGTTAAAACAATACCGTGTCCGGGAGTGGTTAAATTAAAAGACATATTGGAATTCATGCCGGAAGAAGCTCTCCATTTTTTTGCATAGCTGTCAGCAGGATCGGTATCTTCTTCCCATGTTACACCGCCATCGGTACTTTTGAAAATACGGAAATTTGTATTAGCCCAGTTTCTTCCGAGGATTCCTGCACCGCCTGCCATACCGCAGTAAATAGTGCCGTCGGGAAACACTGTAAGCTGGGGGTCGCATACATCGGCTTCAAGTTCAACACCGCCTGTAGCACCGTCCGTAGGCGCTCCGTCAGGACCGTAGGCATTTTTTACATCGATTGCGGGTTTTTTTCCGGTAGTTTTATTTTTTGCTTCCGTCCATGTGGCACCGCCGTTGTCGGAGTACATAACGGTAATATCGCTCCCGTATACACTGCCTTGAGCGCAGTCTCCCGCTCCCTGAAAAGTTCCGCGGTAGCGTACATCAAATGCAGCAACCAAACGGGTCTTACCGCCGACTGTTGTTTTTACAATAGCGGGAATACGGAAAGAACCGCCGCCCGTACCGTCTCCGTTGTCGCCGACCGTTGCATAGCCGTTTATACGCGGACGCTTTGCCAGCTGAATCGAATATCTTTCACCGATAGCGGGAGAAGCCGCCGCTATTGCCCGATCTTGACACAAAATCGCCTGATCTGCGGGGTAAGCTTTGAGGGTTGCTTCAGGTACCCGCCCCCCCCCCGCACAGCAGGACGCGGAGGCGCCGGGGACGGGGGCAGTGTTCGGTGGGCCCGGCCATAAAAGCAGAATACTTAAAAATCCTGCCAAAACAAAAATTTTTTGTTTCATAATAAAACCTCCTACAGTTTTCAATTAACTGGTATACAAGAAGTATTGCACAGGTTTTTAATTCTGTCAAGTTTTTTATCTTCAATTCGTAACCTGTCAATCCGTAACCTTGACTTGACTTAAAGTTCTGTTTATCATACAATATTTATAGATATTTACCCATGCAGAGTAATATAAAGTCATGAAGGCTTTTCTTTAAATTGCCGGGAAACGGACGAACGGCGATTTAAACCCGAATTTATTTTAATCGAATCGAAACTCATACGGGAAAGCACCCGGATTTATATTAGGATGCATATGGGCTTATTGGAAGTAAAAAACGTATATTTTAAATACAAAAAAGATATACTGCACGACGTTAATTTTCAAATCGAAAAAGGAAGCTTTACCGCCCTCTTGGGTGTAAACGGTGCGGGAAAATCGACTTTGCTGAAAAACATCAATCGAATTTTACAGCCGTATAAGGGCTGCGTTTTGGTTGAAGGTATCGACACGCATAAACTTTCAAAAAACGACATCGCAAAAAAAATATCGTATACGGCACAGGCAAACGCGGCATCAAAAACCACGGTATACGACAGTATTTTAATCGGCCGAAAACCCTATATAAAACTGCACGCAACCGAAAACGATCATAAAGTCGTGTGCGAAATTATCGAGTATTTACGTTTATCCGATTACGCCCTGCGTTATACGAATGAATTAAGCGGAGGCGAGTTTCAAAAGGTTGTGGTAGCGCGCGCCCTTGCGCAGCAGCCTGCCGTTCTTTTGTTGGATGAGCCTACGAGCAGCCTCGACCTTAAAAATCAGCTTGACGTTATGGATATCGTAAAAAAATACTGCACCGAAAAAGGCATTGCAACAATTGTATCGATTCACGATATAAATCTTTCGCTTCGCTATGCGGATAAATTCATTTTGTTAAAAGACGCTTCGGTATTCGCATACGGGGGAGCCGAAGTGATAACCGCCGAACATATGCGACAAGTGTATTCGGTGGAAGTGGAACTGCACACGATTGCGGGAAAACCCTTTGTCGTTCCGCTGCGGCAAATACGTGAATAAAATAAGAGTCCGCAAAAACAAATCGGAGAATGGTATGAATGATCTGAATACACATACGGCACACAAAGCTTTATCGGCACGCTACAAAAAGTTTTCGGCAAAAATCGTATTGTTTAATATGCTCTTGCTTGCCGGAATTTTTGTAATGGTTATCGTAAGCGTCAATGCGGGCTCGGCTCATTTAAGCGTGCCGGAAATTCTAAAAGCACTCTTGCACAGAGGAGCTGAAGAAGCGCAGGTCATTATTTGGAAAATCAGGCTGCCCAGAATTCTTGCGGCGATTATCGCGGGGGCCGGTCTTTCGGCGGCAGGCTGTATTATGCAAAATAATTTACGCAATCCGCTGGCTTCCCCTTCAACCTTGGGTATTACGTCGGCGGCCGCCTTCGGTGCAAATGTCGCAATTATCGTACTGGGTGCCGGCAGTATTCAAAGTTCGACCGCCGACACGGTATATATTACAAACCCCTATATCGTAACGCTGAGCGCCTTTATATGCGCGATAGGTGCGGCTCTGATTGTTATCTCTTTGGCAAAGATAAAGGGCTTTCGTGCCGACGTTATCGTATTGGCCGGCGTATCGGTCAGTTCCCTGTTCGGAGCGGGTATTACCTTTTTACAGTTTTTTTCGCACGACCAAAAAATCGCGTCCGCCGTCTTTTGGACATTCGGCAATTTGGCGCGCATCGCATGGAAAGAAATGTGGCTTTTGGCAGCGGTAACGACGGTTTCGCTTGTCTACTTTATGCTTAAAAGCTGGGATTACAATGCTTTTAATGTCGGCGAAGATTCGGCTGCAGGCTTGGGAGTAAACGTAAAGGCCGTCCGCTTCGGCGGTATGCTTTTTTCTTCGGTGGTTACGGCGACGGCAGTTTCGTTTTTGGGCATTATAAGCTTTGTCGGCCTTATAGGCCCGCAGATAACGCGCATGCTTATCGGTAATGACCACCGCCACCTTATTCCCGGTTCGGCCCTTATGGGCGCCCTTATTTTGCTTTGTGCCGACACGGTTGCCAGGACAATCATCGCGCCGGTAATTCTTCCCGTCGGAGTTATTACCTCGTTTTTGGGCGCACCCTTGTTTTTGTATATCTTACTGCGTGAAGATAAATATTCAGGAGGAAAAGAATGAAAAAACAAAGTATCATTTTTTCAGTTTTTTTAGCGGTACTGCTCGTATTGACGGGTTGTACAAAAAAGGACGGCGCAGCACAAAGCGCGTCGAGTCAAAAAGCCGGCGGTAAAATCGAATTTACCGACATGGTCGGCCGCACCGTAGTTTTGGACGGCTATGCCCAAACCGCATTGGCCGAAGAACCTGCAACCCTGCGTTTGTACGTCTACGTTGCGGGTACCGAAAAGCTTATCGGCGTTTCGGAAATGGAACCGAAAGGCTCCACAGGAAGACCCTACGCAATGGCCCATCCGGAACTGCAAACGATGAAAGTGTTCGGCGGCAATTACTCGATTCAAAACTTTGAGCAGGTATTGATTGCAAAACCGGACGTATTTTTTCTATACCCCGATCAGGTTTCTACAATCAACCGCATTCAGGAACAATGCAATGTTCCCGTCGTCGCCCTCGATTACGGAACGGGCGTTATCTTCGACCCGAAAGTATATCAGTCGATTGAGTTAATCGGTAAATGTATCGGAAAAGAAAAGCGGGCAAAAGAAGTTGTAGACTTTATGGAAGCGTGCAAAAAAGATTTGAACGACAGAACAAAGGACATTCCGGATTCACAAAAACTGAAGGTGTATGCAGGCGGTCTTGCATGGAACGGCCCTCACGGCATAGAAGGCACGCGGGAAAATTACCCCCTTTTTGAAGCCGTAAACGCGGTAAACGTCGTTACGGGCATCAACAAAGACGGCATGGTAATGATCGATAAAGAAAAACTGCTTGAATGGAATCCCGATGTTATTTTTATCGATTTGACCAGTATTCATCTTATTCAAGAAGATTACAACAAAAACAAAGCCTATTATAAATCGCTTAAAGCATTTAAAGAAGGCCGCGTATACGCACAGCTTCCCTTTGTGTGGTGCAACGAAAACATCGACACCGCCATTGCCGACGCATACTTTATCGGAAAAAAGATTTATCCGGATAAATTCAAAGACATAGATCCTATAAAAAAAGCGGACGAAATATACAAGTTTCTTGTCGGAAAAGAATTGTACAATGAATTCGCACCGAAAGTGTACGGCGGCTTTCAGGATATCACCCTTGAAGCCTTGGATAAAAACACGTATTTGAAAGAAAAAAAATAAACCGGATTGTATAAAAAACCGGTTCTTTTTTGAACGGCTGTCCAAAACTTCAGTTTTTGGACAGTTTCTTTGATTTTAAATAAAAGCGGAAGCATTTTGGTGCCTCCGCTTTTTAGACAGATCGTTTTATCCGTTCAATTCATGCGATTTTAAGTCCTTAAAGAGGCTGACGACAATCAGGATTATAATAATTCCCAACGGAAAAGCCGCTATGATGGACAAGCTTTGCAATTGATTCAAATCGGTTCCCACTAAAATAAGTGCGGCAGGCAGCACGATAAATACAATTGCCCAAAATGCCCGCAGACCCTTTTTCGGCTCGGCGTTTTTTGCAAGGTCGGTTTGCGAATAAGAAGCGATAACCAAAGTAATGGCGTCAAAGGTGCTTGAATAAAAGGCTATCATCGTGATTATTAAAATACCGAAAATCAATTTCGGATAGGGCATTGTATTAAGAATATTTATAATAACCTTCGCAGGGGCCGCATTTTGAAGCGCATCGGCGGCATTGTAAATTTCGTGAACCTGCAAGTGTAAACCATAATTACCCAATATCATAAAAGAACAATAAGTTCCGGCAATACCGCACAAAAGGCCGCCTATAACAGTGTTTTTAATCGTTCTGCCTTCCGAAATCGTTCCGATAAAAAAGGGTGTTGCAACAAACCATGCAATCCAATAGGCCCAATAAAAGATAGTCCAGTTTTGCGGAAAGCCCGACCCCTCCGTACCGGAAATTCTGAGGGGGTCCATCCATGTAGACATGGAAAAGAAATTTTGCAATACCTTTCCCAAACCGCTTATGCTTGATTCTATAATGTAAATTTTGGGAGACGCTATAAAAACGGAAATTAAAAGAACGGAAAACGATATAACCGATATTTTGGCAAGCTGAGAGATTCCTTTAATACCCAGTAAAACGGCAGCCGTATACACTGCGGCGATAATCAATAAGATACCGAGCGTTAAGAATTTACTTTCGGGAATTCCGAACAAATGTGAAACCGCCGAAGACAAAAGAGGGGTAGCCAACGAAAAGGTTGTCGCCGTTCCCGCAAGCAAGCCTATAACGGAAAATACGTCTATCAATTTGCCGGGAAAGCCGTCGATTTTATTGCCGAAAATCGGTCGGCAGCTTTCGGACAATTTTTGTTTTGTTCGGCCGCGCACATGGAGCATATAGCCGAAGGCGACGGCCGGTACGATATAAAAGGCCCAGGGAGTTATGCCCCAGTGAAAAAGCGGATAAGCCGATGCCCAATCCTGTTTTTCGGCAAGGCTCAAGCCCGTCATACCGAAGGGACTTTCGTTAAAATAGTATGCCCACTCGATAAGCGACCAGTACAAAATATCGGCCGCCATTGTCGAAGTAAAAATCATAGAACCCCATTCAAAATCGGAATAGCGCGGTTTTCCGCCGTCGCCCAATTTTATGGAACCGTATTTTGAAAACGCAAGTCCTATGGCGGTAAACACCAAGCCCAAACCGAGCAGCATATAAAAAAAGCCGAGCTTATTGACGAACACATACCATAACGTATCGACGACTTTCATGGAAGCATTCGGAAAACACAAAAGCAAAGCCGCAATTAAAATAATGACCGCAAGCGGCACGACGGTAATCAATCGGTCGATTTTTCCTTTTTGTTCAAATATAGTTTTTTCGTTATTCATAATGTGTTTGTCCCTGTTATATCTTTTACTCTTTTATAATAATCTTTTGCATAGCGGTACATTTTAAGCCCGTATTCGTCAAAGCTTATTCCCAAAGCTTCTTTATAACATGTCCATAATGCCCATAAAAATCCGGAAAGAGCCGTATAAGAGTAAATCCGTATACGTTCTTCTCTGTTCGGTTCTCTTTCAAAATACAAATGCATAAGATGTTCAAGTTCCGCATTGTCGTAGTACGCATAGATGGCGAACATCGCTATGTCGGCAAGCGGGTCGCACATGCCCGCATATTCCCAGTCTATAAGCTTAATCGTTTCTCCTTGTATAATAAGGTTATCGGGAATCAAATCTATATGGGTTAAGCACCGATTTTTCGGCATCGAATCAAGCATATCCAAAAGTTCGTCCATCTTTGTGCGGACTTCGCGGTAATCATTATAAAAAATACCGTTTTTTTTCTCGGTCAGTTTTTCATACCAGGCAATGCGTTCTCTAAAATCAAACGAATGAGAAACCGTTAAGCCGGAATTATGCAGTTTTCGTGCAGCCTGCATACACAGTTTAAGATCGTGTTCGCTGCGGGCATCGGCATTATGGCAGTCCTCAACAAATTTGCTGATTTTTACTCCGGAATCCGGATCAAAATAGATAACCGTATCGCTTAAATTTAAAGGTGCGACGGTTTTATATACTTCATGCTCTTGTTTGCGATTAATTAAATCTTCGGTACCCTCGCCGGGAATTCTGAAAATATAATCTTCGTTTTCTATCCGAAACAAAAAGGATTTATTGGTCATTCCGAATTTAAGCGGCTTCAGATGCGTAATGCAGCGTTCGTCTTTTTTAAAGACCTTTGCAATCAGTTCCAGCCATTTATTATGCGACGCTTCCAGATAGGAAGGGTCGAACAAGCGTATTTCATCAAGCGATTCGAATTCGTATACCTGATTGTCTTTTTGCTTATGCGCAAACATCGTTAAGTTTTTTATATTCCGCATATATACGTCTTCCCAGTACCAGTCGTCGCTGTCATCTCGTTTATATGCTTTTTCTATAAGCGGTTTTATTTTTCTTGAAAAATCTTTTGAAAAAAATACCGGTCCGTACATAACCCAGTCGTCTTTCCCGCCGACTTTAACACCGGTTATTTTATCGTTTAACCCCGTTTTTAAAACCCATTCACTCGTTTTACCTTTCATTTTAACCGCCGAATACCATGAATCATATTCGTGAGAGCGGTACATATTTTCTCGAAGCCAATTATCGCTGGATAAAATATAGGTATTTTTTAATTCGTGCCGTACATGATACAGGGTTGAAAGGTTGTTTTTCGTTTTAAAGTCGGGATTATACACAAGCTTTACATCGTATTTATCGATAAGATATTCAAAACTTTCTTTTAAATATCCGACAACAACCGTTATATCGTGTATGCCGGCTTCTTTAAGCTGCTTTATTTGACGCTCTATCATCCGTTCGCCGAACACTTCCAAAAGTCCTTTGGGCGTAGTATAACACAGCGGAACAAAACGCGAACCGAAGCCTGCCGCCATAATGACGGCGTTGTCAACCTTGCACGCGTTAAATTCCGCTAAGGCTTTTTTAGTCGGCACTTTTTTTCCGTTGCCGTTTTTGGACAAAAAGCCGTTTTCTTCCATAGCGGCTATAATCTTATTTACATATGCCGGCGAGATGCTTAAAGCCCCGGCAATTTCACGCTGGGATACCTGCGGATTTTTAAGCATTAATTCTATTAGTTGAAAATATTTTTTGTTCATACCGATAAAGATTATACTTCATACCTCGTTCACTGTCCAGCACTTTAATCAAAGAAAGTGAACACTGTCATGATTTTTAACAAGTACAAACATAAAATTCACCTACAACTCAAACATGAAACACACAGAACAGAACACACACGCAACGCACGTACAACACGTACAACAACAACACACACACAGAATACGTATCTTGCGTAATAACATATAAAATGTTATAATCGTAGGAATTCAATGAGATATATGAGGACACACACATGACTGAAAGATGCTTTGTAATGTTAAAGCCGGGGGCAATAAACCGGCGCATTGTAGGCGAAATTATCGGCCGGCTTGAACGCAAAGGATTAAATTTAAGTGCAGCCAAAATGATGAAAATCGGGCCGGAGCTGGCAAAACAGCATTATGCCGAACACGTAAAAAAATCTTTTTTCAAGGAATTAATTACCTACGTTACATCGGCACCCGTACTGGCAATGGTTTGGGAGGGAGATAACTGCATTGCTTTAATCCGCAAACTTGTAGGAGCGACAAATCCTGCAGAAGCCGCTCCCGGAACAATCAGGGGTGATTTCTGTATTCACACGGGATTGAATATCATTCACGCTTCGGACAGTGCAAAAAACGGAGAACGCGAGTGCTCTCTCTTTTTCAAACCCGAAGAAATTATTTCCTGGCACGACGAATACACGGATAAGTGGATATAAGGCGGATTGAACATACCGCCGTTCTCACACGGATAATAAAAGAGGGGCTATGAACGCAAAAACAATAGGAGTTATAGGTGCCGGTGCTTGGGGGACTGCGATGGCGCAAAGCCTTGCCTCAGGCGGTCATGATGTTGAATTATGGGCACTTGAAGAAGACGTCGTTCGGGATATAAACACGGAACATGAAAATAAGCGTTATCTAAAAGACATCTCCTTATCGCCCAAACTGCGGGCAACGGATAATATAAAACAAGCCGCTTCAAATAAAGATTTTTTAATTCTTTCATCACCGTCGCTCTATCTTGCGCGTACCGTTGCGCAAATCGTCGATGTCCCGTCAATCGTCAACGGTTCAACCTGTATCGGCGTTTTAACAAAAGGCTTTATACCGAGCGATACGGGCCCTAAACTCATCCTTGATGAATTGGAAACGGTACTGCCCTTTGCATACCGTAAAAACCTTGTATATATTTCCGGTCCCAGCCACGCCGAAGAGGTCGCCGCCGGAAAATTGACAGGACTCATTGCCGCAAGCGAAAATCCGAAAAATTCAATCCGTTTCCGGGAACTGATGAAGGTTCCGGGGTTGATGGTATTTTCAAGTTTTGATGTCGTCGGCGTACAAATATGTGCCGCCGCCAAAAACGTCATCGCCGTCATTTTCGGCTGTCTTGACGCAATAGCGGAACAATCAAATATGTTCGGCGATAATACCGAGTCCCTTTTGCTGGCAGCGGGCTTAAACGAAATTCAAACCCTCGGCTTTGCAATGGGGGCAACCCACGCCGAAACATTTACGTCAATCGCGGGCGTCGGCGACTTGGAAGTAACCTGCCGCTCAAAATACGGACGGAACCGCAGATTCGGCTGCGACATTATCCAAAAAAATATTTTGGATTCCTTTAGAAATCTCGATGACTGTATCAACCGCATCAAAGAAATCGGCTATCTCCCCGAAGGAGCGGTCGCCTGTAAATACATACATGAAATAAGCCGCAAACTGAACATAAAACTGCCCATTTGCAGCGGCCTGTACCGGATTTTAAATAAAGAGATAAAACCTTTGGATTTTCTTATTGAATTATTGAGGTAAAACATGCTTGAAAAAATAACCGACACGTTCAGCGGCATTATCCGCACCATCGGCGGAAAATCCGTCATAACCGAAAAAAATATCGAAGACGCGGTTGAGTCGATAAAAACCGCCCTGCTTGAAGCCGACGTAAACCTGCGCGTTGTACGCCGCTTTATAAACAGTACGATAGAAGAAGCAAAGGGCGAAAAAGTATTACGTGCCGTCAATCCGGGACAGCAGTTTGTAAAAATCGTACACGACAAAATGACCGCCCTGCTCGGAGATGCAAAAACAGATTTGCATTTGAAGGGTCCCGACACTCAATCCGTTATTTTGTTTTCGGGCTTACAAGGGTCGGGAAAAACAACCTCGGCGGTAAAACTTGCAGCCAAATTAAAAAAAGAGGGACGGAAGCCCCTGTTGGCAGCCTGCGACCTTGTGCGCCCGGCGGCCATACAGCAGCTGTGCATTACCGCCGAAAAAGCGGATATTCCGGTCTATAAGGAAGACATCCCCCTACCCGGCTCGCCTAAAGATTCTTTGCGGATTGCAAAAGAAGCTAAAAAATTCGCCGCAAAAAACGGGTACGATACCGTCATTATAGATACCGCCGGACGCTTACAGCTTGACGAAGTGATGATGGGCGAAATTGCCGACATCAAAAAAGAGCTGAATCCCGATGAAACCGTTTTAGTCGCCGACTCGATGACCGGACAAAATGCAGTCGATATTGCAAAAACATTTGATGAACGGCTCGGCTTAACCGGAATCATATTGACCAAGTTCGATTCCGATACCCGTGGCGGTGCGGCACTATCTTTAAAGAGCGTAACGGGGAAACCCGTCTTATTTATCGGTACGGGCGAAAAAATCGAAGACTTTGAAGTTTTTCATCCCGAACGGATCGCCGGGCGCATACTCGGCATGGGCGACGTCGTTTCACTTGTCGAAAAAGCTCAGGAAAATATAGACATAAAAGAAGCCGAACGCCTCCAAAAAAAGATGGCTTCCAATGAATTCACTCTTGAAGATATGCTCGAACAGCTCCAACAGGTAAAAAAAATGGGCCCCATCGAATCCTTAATGGAAATGATGCCGGGTCTTTCAGGCCAAATAAATCCTCAGGATATCGACACAAGCGGACTTAAAACTCAGGAAGCCATTATCCGCTCAATGACAAAAAAAGAGCGCGCAAATCATTTGATTATCGGCCCGTCGCGGCGCAAACGCATCGCGCGCGGTTCGGGTACTTCCGTTGCCGAAGTCAACCGCCTTATCAAACAGTTTGAAAAAACGCGCCTTATGATGAAAAAGATGAGCAAAAACAAGGGTATGCAGGCAAAGATGATGCAGCAATTTGGCGGCTTTTAACCGAAACGCTTTTTAGCATGGGTTCTAATTTTACCATGGGTTCTAAAAAGTAACAAACTTTTGCGACACCCTCTATACATTATTCAAAAACAGTGTTAGCATATAAAGGTGCATTTAAGCACCTTTCGCTATGATACGGGAATTGTTGGCAAAAAACATAAAAAAATACCGCAAACGCTCCGGCTTAACCCAAAAACATTTTGCCGAACTGTGCGGCGTGTCGTCCAGTCTTATCGCCCACATAGAAACGCAAAGCTGCACCCCTTCCATAGCTTTTTTGGAAAAAGTCTGCGCCGTTTTACAAATACAACCGATTCAGCTGTTTGAACAGACTGACTTAGCAGCAAAGGCTGAATTGACCTATTGACACAATCGGCTGCTTAGTGTATAGTGTATCTACTTTCCCCTGTAGCTCAGTCGGCAGAGCAACAGACTGTTAATCTGTGGGTCCGCAGTTCAAGCCTGCGCGGGGGAGCGAAAACCTCCTTAATAAATCGAAAAGGCTGTCTTAAAATCGTGTAGTTGCGACTGTAAGACGGCTTTTTTTATTTACCGTAAATCCTATAAACTTATTTTTGTGCGCTTTTCGATTATCCGGACAGTCCTTTACACCGGTAATGATAAAAAAAACTGCGGGACAACCGGAAATACTTCCGAAAATATTTCCAGACAGAAGCCCCACAGTCATCGTCACTTTAACCCGAAACTGCCGAAAATCAATTGACTTTCGGAGCAGTCCCGTTCAATCTTTTTCAGTTTTTGCGCTTAACGGCGGTACGCGCTTTTTGAGCAATACGCGACACGGTCAAACCGAAGCGTTCTTCAAGATAATCCTGCGGGCCTACTTCGCCGAACTCATCTTCAACGGCAACATATTCAAGCGGTGTCGGCAGCTGTTTTACCAAAGCATCGGAACAGGCACTGTATAAACCGCCGATTTTATTATGATTTTCCGCTGTTACGACGGCTCCCGTTTTTTTGGCAAAAGAAATCAATAAATCTTCGTCGAGAGGCTTTATCGTGAACATATCGATAACGGCGGCAGACACTCCTTCCTTTGCCAATACATCGGCCGCTTCCAGCGCTTTTGCAGTCATAATACCGCAAGCGGCAATCGTAACATCTTTTCCGTCGCGAAGCACGATTCCTTTTCCCAAGTCAAACTTTTGAGAATCTGCATATACCTTCGGGCTGTTTTTTCTTCCTACACGCAAGTATTTTATTCCGTGAATATCCTTGCATTGCTCGACTACGCTTTCAAGCATAGCGGTATCCGTAATGTCGAAAACCATACTGCCGGGAATAGTGCGGTACAACGCAACGTCTTCAAAGGGCATATGTGTGCCGCCGTTAAAGGCTGCACACACCCCCGGATCGGTGCCGATTACGGTTACGGAATTCCCTGCATAGCCGCCCGACAAAAATATTTGGTCGAAACAGCGGCGCGATGCAAAGGGGCCGAAAGTATGCATAATCGGCTTAAAACCTGCAGCAGATAAACCGGCGGCAATTCCCGCCATATTTGCTTCGGCGACACCGCAGTTTATTGCCCGTTCGGGATGTTCTTTTGCCCACTTGGCTGTCCCGATCGTGCTCATTAAATCCGCATCCAAATAGATAACATCGTCATCATGCTGTGCCAGATGCGGAATAAGCTGACTCAAAACATCTTTAAAAGCCCTGTCTTTTTCTCCGTTATATACAACATTCATATACAGCTCCGTAAAATCGTTAATCGGCAAACTCGGCCAATTCGCTGCGCAGTTCCGCAAGCCAGCGGTCATACACTTCCGTACTCATCGCCATACTGTGATTTGCCGCGGTTTGTTCGGCTTCTTTGACGCCTTTTCCTTTAACCGTATCCAAAATAAGAGCCATGGGCTTTTCGCCGCGTTTTTTCGTCAGAGCCGTATGCAGGACTTCTATATCATGTCCGTCAACGGAAAGCGCCTCGAATCCGAATGCTTTGAATTTTTCGGTTAGGGGCGGCCCGGGAAGTATATCGGCAGTATATCCGTCGAGCTGCTTTTTATTGTCGTCAATGATCCACACAAGATTGGTCAGTTTTTTTGCAGCGCAGAACATGGCAGCTTCCCATACTTGCCCTTCGTTTGCTTCACCGTCGCCGACGATTAAAAACAGGTTATTTTTGCGTCCTTTAAGCATATCGCCGAGCGCCATACCCGCCGCTAAAGACGTACCCTGTCCTAAAGACCCGGTAGTCATATCTATACCGCGCGTTTTAAGACGGTCACAGTGGCTGGGTAAATTCGTCCCCGGCTGATTAAGCGTTTTTAATTCTTCATACGGAAAAAATCCCTTTAAAGCAAGCGTTGCATATACGGCAGGGCCTGCATGCCCTTTTGAACAAATCAGTTTGTCGCGGTCGGGTTTGGAGGGATTTGCAGGGTCTACATTCATAACGGAACCGTATAAAACCGCCAGCACATCGGCGATACTCAACGAACCGCCGACATGTCCGAAACCGCGCGCTTTAAACTGCTCAACAGCCCCGATACGAATTTGTAAAGCGAATTTTTTTATACGCTCTATTTCTTTTTTATCAAGCAAGACGCCCCTCCGTTATATACGTGCAACTCCGCTTTTTTTGGCGGCTTCACGCACGGCGGCGGCAACCGCATCGGCAACCCGTTCATCGAAAGCAGCCGGGATAATGTATTCGGGATTCAAATCCTTTTCGGAAACAAGATCTGCAAGAGCATAGGCCGCCGCAATTTTCATTTCGTCGTTTATGTCGCTTGCGCGTACGTCGAAAGTTCCGCGGAATATTCCCGGAAAAGCAAGCACGTTGTTGATTTGGTTCGGAAAATCGCTTCTTCCGGTTGCAACAACAGCCGCCCCGCCCTTTTTCGCTTCATCGGGGAAGATTTCGGGGGTGGGGTTTGCGCAGGCAAATACAATCGCATCCTTGTTCATTGTTTTTACCATTTCGGGGGTAAGGGTCCCCGGAGCGCTAACTCCGATAAATACGTCGGCACCGGCAAGTACATCGGCAAGACTGCCGTGTTTTTTTTCTTTGTTCGTAATCTTTGCCATTTCTTCTTTTATCCAGTTCATACCCTCGGCACGCCCTTCGTAAATGGCCCCCTTGCGGTCGCACAGGATAACGTTTTTAAAGCCGCAGGATAACAAGAGTTTTGTAATCGATACGGCGGCGGCACCCGCACCGTTTACAACGACGCGTACCTCTTCTTTCTTTTTACCGACGATTTTAACCGCATTTAAAAGACCTGCAAGGGTAACGACGGCCGTTCCGTGCTGATCGTCGTGGAAAATGGGAATATCGCATTTTTCTTTAAGTTTGCGTTCGATTTCAAAACAGCGCGGAGCCGCAATATCTTCAAGGTTTACGCCGCCGAAGCTGCCGGAAATCAAATAAATCGTATTGACTATTTCATCAACGTCTTTGCTCTTTATACACAGAGGAAAGGCATCCACTCCGCCGAATGCTTTAAACAAAACGCACTTTCCTTCCATAACGGGCATTCCGGCTTCAGGTCCTATATCGCCCAAGCCCAAAACGGCGGTACCGTCTGTTACGACAAGGCAGAGATTGTGGCGGCGGGTTAACTCATAGCTTTTGTTGACGTCTTTTTGAATTTCCAAACAGGGCTGTGCAACCCCCGGCGTATATGCCAAGGACAAATCCTCTTTTGTTCCCACCGGTACTTTTACCGTAACTTCAATCTTGCCCTTCCACTGACCGTGGCGGCGTAATGATTCCTGTGCGTAATCCATAATATTCTCCTATAAAAAGATTAACGGAAACCTCTAAAAAACCGACCGGCTTTTAGAAGTTCCGCAACAGCGCTCCGGCGCTTATAATTTCGGTAAAGTTGAACCGCCGTAAGGCATAACCAATACGGAGGCATCCGCGCCTTTTTTTTCAAAAGCCGCATCAAATGCCGCTTGAACCGTTTTAAAAGGCGTAAAAAACAGTTTTTTTACAAAATCGTCTTCCATATCGGAAACCAAATAAATATCGGCATATTCAAGCACAAGAGCAATCGCCGCAGCCTTATGGCCGCCGAGTTTAAACTCCTGTTTTATGCGCAGTACAAGATCCTGCGGTTTTTCGGCACTTGTCATCCATTCTTCAAAAACCTTTTCTCCCAAACCTTCTTTGCAGGAACCGACAAGAATAATAATACCGCCGTCTTTTACCGCGTGTTTGGCATTGTCCAAGGCTTTTTGAGTTTGATACAGATTCAGATCCTTAGGTGCCCCTCCTTGAGAAACGACCACAATATCGGCTTTTTGTTTAATGCGTTTTCCGTATAAGGTATCCAAAAAACGGCAGCCTTCGCGGTGCGCTTTCAGCAAATCACCGGCTACAGCATATATTATTTTTTTATGTTCGTCGAGTACGACATTGAGTATAAAGTCAACACCGCATATACGTGCCGCTTCTTCAATATCCTGACGGAGGGGATTCGTATCCAAATTGCCGGCGCAGGCATCTTTTTCTATCATCATGCGGTGATTCGATTGAATTGCATCCCGTGTAGAAACGCCGGGCATAATCGCTTTTGCTCCGCCGGAATAACCCGCAAAATAATGATATTCGATATTTCCCAAACAAATACGTTTATCCGCTTCGGCAACGGTACGGACAATATCCACCGGCGTACCGCGTACGGTCGTTCCCAAATGAACACAGTCTTTTACATCGCCGTCAATACAGGCAATACGTTTAAAAGTTTCCTCGCCTGCAAGTTTGATTTTTTCTTCATCGGTATGTTTGCGATGACTGCCTAAAGCAAATACAAGGGTTATATCCTTATCGCTTACTCCGGCCGCTTCAAACTCTTTAAAAAGAAAGGGCATAACGGCATAGGTCGGCATCGGGCGCGTAATGTCGCTCGTAACGATTACGATTTTTTCACAGGGTTTTACTATATCGCGCAAACGCGGAGAACCTATAGGATTTTCCAAAGCACGGCGCACCGCTTCTTCGGCACTTAAAGAGGTACCGATTTCATTCGGAACGAGGATTTCCGATACATTGGCATCCGGTACTTCCAGCATTTGAAGCCCGTTTCCGAAACCCAATTCAATATTCATAAAATCCGTCCCCGATTAAGCACGAGCATAACCGCAGCCGGCCGAACAGGGAAACTTTTCGGCACCCGTACGCAAAGCTTTTACAACCGGCAGCTCTTCGCCGGTTAAAAAACGTATCAAAGCACCGCCGCCCGTACAAATATATGAAATATCATCGGTTTTTCCGTATTTTGTCGTTGCAGTAATACTGTCGCCGCCGCCGACAACGGTAAAAGCCTTTGTGTCGCCCAGAGCGTCCCACACAGCCTTGGTTCCGGCCTCCGTTGCGCTTTCTTCAAAAATTCCCATAGGCCCGTTTACAAATACCGTTTTCGATTCAAGTATGATTTTTTTATACAATTCGGAGGTTTGCGTTCCTATATCGGTTAAACCGGCCTCTTCGGGAATGCCCCCAAAAAGGGCTTCTTTACGCACACCGTTTTCCGTATAAGCGGCATCGAGGGGAAGTACAAAAAAGTCCTTATATTTTTTGTACAATTCGGCCGCCTTCGGAATAAAATCGGCATAATTCGATTTTTCGATAAAATCCATACTCGCTTTACCGATAAAATCCCCGCGGGCGGCAAGCATAATATTGGCAACCAGACCTCCGGTTAAGATACGGTCGGGAACTTTTTTTTCAAGCACGCTTTCCATCATTAAAAAAGCATCGGCTATTTTTGCACCGCCCAAAACAAAGGTACAGGGCTTTCCCGGACTTTCAAGTAATTCGGAAATAACGCAATATTCTTTTTCAAACAAGCGTCCCATCGCCGAGGGCAGTACCTGTTCAAACCCGCACAAGGAAGGCTGGTCGCGGTGGGCGGCAGCAAAAGCATCGCAAATATATAAATCGGCAAGAGGTGCCAATTTTCTTACGATAAGCGTCTGCGCCTGCTGTTCATGCGTTAAGCAGAGTTTTAATTCAAACAGTGTTTGCTCTTCCGATAAAAAGCGCACATTATCCAAAAGCAAAATATCGCCGGATTTCAGATTTTTAATTTTTTCCAAAGCGGCCGGACCGCACACATCGGGAATAAAGTCAACCGGCTTTTTAAGCAAATCGCTCAATACCTTTGCATGCGGTTCCGTCGTATAAAAGTTTTTATATTCGATATCACTTCCCTGATGAATAAGAAGAACGATTTTCGCCCCCTTTTCGGACAACTCGGTCAACGTCGGAACGCAGGCTTCTATACGCGCAATGCTTTTTAAAGTTCCTTTTTCCCTGTCTACCGGCTGGTTCATATCCATACGGCATAAAACCGTTTTACCCTTTAATTCAAAATCATCAAGCGTGTGTATACCGAAACGCATATTTACTCCTATAGTCTAGCGGTTTTTTATCTTCAAATATTTGTTTGTCGCCGCAGTTCCGTCTTCGCCCTTTTCCTGCATTTTGCACGCAGCGCGGATTGCATCCATGGTTTCGGGAATCGTTACACTTTCCTGCGGAATATTGATGGCAAACATAATATCGTTTCCGGTTTCGACTATGCTGTCTTCCCACAAACCGATTTCGTACATATCGCCGCGGGGATTACCCAAATCGCGCGCGTATTTAAAGAACGAAGAATTGCCCAAAAATCCTTCATCGATTGAAACGACACGGATACGCGGATGTTTGCGGAAGGCATCCAGTGCCTGCTCCCGCGTAATCTTTTGCTTTCCGGATGCAACAACCGTAATGATATGGCCGTGTGTAACGGGCGTGTGTACCAAAATACCGGTTGCCTTAATATGGGGCATAATCGTCATCAAAT
Organism: uncultured Treponema sp.; assembly: GCA_963547555.1. GTDB lineage: Bacteria > Spirochaetota > Spirochaetia > Treponematales > Treponemataceae > Treponema_C. The sequence goes on from CAUURR010000002.1 coordinate 44,436, forward strand.
CGACAGCCTGATGGGAAGGCGCTTTATCCATTTGCAAAGCGTTTGTCAATCCGCGGTGATAATCTCCCGGATCGGCAACGCGGCGGATAATCGTAATCGCAACCTTTTCAATACCGTATGCACGGTCAAGACAGTCCACGGCGCGGATAAGGCCGGTTGTATTACAGCTGGTAAGCTTTAAATAACGGGCACCTACACCGAGGTTATAATTCGCATAGCCGTGGAAAAAAACATCGGCAACCGAATTTTTTTCACCGCCCTGAAAAACGGCTTTTACGCCCGCTTTTTCATACAGCTCTTTATTTTTAATACCCACACCGCCGGGTGCCGAATCGAGCATAATATCAACCTTACCGAGCAAATCGTTAAAGCTGCCTTTTATGGGAATCGAAAGCGCATCAAAACGGCTTTTATCGGCTCCGTCAACGAGATAGAGATCATAGGGCATTCCGCGTTCTTTTAAAGCCCTGATTGATAAAGTCGGTGCCAAATCCGCAACTCCGACCAATTCCATATCTTCCTGTAAATGCACACCGTCGGCCAAACGCTGACCTATAGTACCGTAACCGGCAACTCCGACTTTAATTTTTCCCATACAATCCTCCTTGAATAAAAGCTGTTAGAATCCGTATAACATATTCAAAAACACACTTTGAATAATTTCTTATCAATTTATTATAACATACTGGTTAAATTTTTGCAATATTTTTATTAAAGCACATAAAAATAATCGTCTTTCCGAGACATCTTTTCACATTTCTCCAAAGACTTTACAAGTCAACACACAAGTGGTATTATAAGATTATGCGTTTGGAACGGTTGAATTCACTTGAAAATTATATTCTCGACAAGGGAACGGTGTCTCTGGAAGATTTGGCGGATCGTTTTAAAGTTTCGATCAATACCGTCCGCAGAGATTTGAATGAACTGCTTGCCCGCGGTCAAATCAAAAAAGTATACGGCGGTGTTTCTTCACTGCATGAAACAACTCCCCTGCCCATGTCGATACGGGCGGCAAAGAATAAAGAAGCAAAACTGTTGATCGGGCGTTTGGCATCGGGCTTTGTGGAAGACGGAGATTCGATTTTTTTGGACTCGGGTTCGACGACACCCTATATTTTGCCGGAAATCTCAAAACGCAATAACGTTATCATCGTTACGCACAGTTTGACTGCAATGTACGAAGCATCGAAATACCCGTCTTTAAAAGTCATCGCCTTAGGCGGTATGTATAATCAATCGACATCTTCCTACATAGGAATTTCCACGATTGAAGCCTTGTCGAAAATCAGTATAAATAAGGTATTTATTGCCGCAACGGGAGTTTCCGTAGAACACGGACTTACAAACACCACATATTTTGAGGCCGAAATAAAACGCAAAGTTACGCAGTGCGGGAAAAAAATCATTTTAATGGCGGATCAATCAAAGTTCGATTTTTCATCGACGATTTCGTTTTTTCATTTTGAAGATTTATACGCCGTGATTACCGATAAAAGACCTTCCGCAGCCTACATGGAAGTTATAGAAAGAAACAACATACGGCTTTTATACGAAGATATAAAAGCCGTATAGGAAAAGAATATTATAAATAATCCCTATCTTTAACCCCGAACAAAGACAGCCGGGATTGACGCAATACCGTCGCAGCATCAATCACCGGCAGCAATACCCGTTTTCAGCTTTTTACTTTTACGGGAACGCCTCCCTTATCGCTCGATTCCTGTGCGGCAAGCGCAATCAAAACAGGCTGCAAGCCGTCAAAAGCACCGACGGGGGGATTCTTTTTCTTTAAGCAGGCATCGACAAATTCTTTTGCTTCCAAAATATAGGCATCGTTATAGCGTTCAAGAAAAAAATACAAAGGCTTTTCGCGGTTGACGCCTTTTTCGCTGTATACAACCGTATTATTTGCCGTTTCGTTGTCGGCGATTATCTGCCCCTTTGAACCGAATACTTCAACGCGCTGATCGTAACCGTATGAAGACTGGCGGCAGTTATCTATAACGCCCAAGGTACCGTTTGCAAAACGCAGAGTAATAACACAGGTGTCCACATCCCCCGCTTTTCCGATAGCCGGATCAACCAAACAGGTTCCCACCGCACTTACTTCCGTTACTTCGCTTCCGGAAAGATAGCGCATCATATCGAAATCGTGAATGGTCATATCGGCATAAATACCGCCTGAAACCTTTATGTACTCGACAGGAGGCGGGGCGGGATCGCGTGAAGTAATCTTTATAACGCGCACTTGACCGAGCTCGCCTTTTTTAACGGCTTCTTTTACGCGGCGGAAATTGCGGTCAAAGCGGCGGTTAAAGCCGACCTGATACCTTACTCCGCTTTTTTCAACCGCATCAAGTACCGATTTGATTTTCTTTATATCGTGGTCTATAGGCTTTTCGCAAAAAATGTGTTTTCCCGCTTTTGCCGCCGCCATCGAAATTTCCGAATGAGTATCGGTTGAAGAACAGATAAAAACCGCGTCAACATTGGGGTCGGCCAAAAGGTCGGCGTAATTATCGTACACCGCCGGAATCCCCAAAGAAGCGGCAAGTTCTTCGGCATACTTTTTATTTACATCGGATACGGCAACAAGCCTTGCACCCGGTACCCTCGACGCCAAATTCGACGCGTGCAATTTTCCGATACGGCCGGCGCCTATAACGCCGATTTTTAATTCCTTTTTCATTATTCCTCCTACGGGACAAAACCCGTTTTTCTATACGGAATTTTATATTCCTGTATTATAAAGTTGCCTCTAAAAACTGCAGTTTTAGCGGTTCCCACAAGCCCGTTTTAATATTTGCGGGCGGTTTTTATATGTTCAAGCTGTTCGCGGCAGGCATCTTTATTTGCTTTGTGATTCGACACTTCGGCAAAACCTACCCTCCACCACGAACCGTAGCCGTCCGTCATGGATTTGGGCAAAACCTTAATATCAAAGAGAACCGGAACATCTTTTACCTTTTTTGCTTCGGCAAGAGCTTTTTTTAATTCCTCTTCCGTACGGATTGTCCAAGCCTTTGCCCCGTAACCGCGTGCAATCGCCGCATAGTCAACGTGTAAAAAATCACCCTTGTGCCGGTTATCATCGGAACGGTAGCGCAATTCGGTACAAAGCGTTTCATTGCCCTGTCCCGTCTGCAAATTGTTTATACAGCCGAAGCTCGCATTATCGAATACGCACACATTGATTTTTTTGCGTTCCTGTACGGCAGTCAACAATTCCGAATGAAGCATAACAAAACTGCCGTCACCGACCATCGAATACACTTCTTTTTCGGGTTCGGCAATCTTTACGCCCAAGGCGCCGGAAACTTCATAGCCCATACACGAATAACCGTATTCCATATTATAGGTGTCAACCGCACGGGGACGCCACATACGCTGCATACATCCGGGCAAACTTCCCGAAGCCCCGATAACAACCGCATTTTTATCGGTCAAGGTATTTATAAGGCCGAGCGCACGGGTTTGCGTTAAACTTGTGCCGACATTTTTTGCAAAGCGTTGTGCCGATGCCGCATTGGCGTCATTGATGTTCGGCACGTAATCCGCACCGACGCACAGCGAATCCAAACGCTCCATTTCCCGTATCCACTTATCTTTTGCCGCCTTAATATCGGCATCATACGAAGCCTTATAGCCCTTTAAGAGTTTTTTCAAATCTTTTAAAGCGCTTTTCGCATCGGCAATAACCTGTACGGCATCCAGCTTTGCGGCTTGAAAGGCGGATATATTGATATTTAC
>CAUURR010000003.1:0-46424 GCA_963547555.1 uncultured Treponema sp.
CACGGTTTTTCGTTTTTCCGACCAAATCGAAAATGCTATCGAATTGACGCTCGAATGCCAGAGCAAAATCGCTTACCTGTTTTATTTTTATTTTCAATTCTTTCAAAATAGCGGTAATGTTTTTACCCTGCGTATTGGATTCTTCGGCAAGGTTCCGAATTTCGCCGGCAACAACGGCAAAGCCTTTGCCCGCCTCGCCTGCATGAGCGGCTTCTATCGCGGCATTCATTGCCAAAAGGTTTGTTTGAGCGGCAATGTTTTGAATAACGGCGGTCGTATCAAGCAAAACTTCGGAACTGCTGTCAACCGACTTACTTAAATCGACCGTTTCGGCGATAATCTTTTTTCCCTCTTCGGCCGCGCTGTCCAATTCCGCAAGAACGCTGCTGTTTTTTTCAAGAACTTCCGTAACGGTACGGACATTAAAAATCATTTGCTCAACTTGTGAAGAAGATGTATCGACAATCGAAGTTTGAGTTTCCGCCTGTCTATCAAGTTTTTCAATCGTACGCATCATGTTTTGAAGCGACGAACCGACGGCAACTACACTTGAAGAATGCGACAACATTTGTTTTTTTATACCGTCTATATTTGCACTTATTTCATGTACCGCACTCGCCGTTTCCGACATGTTAACCGATAAATCCTGTCCGACCTCTGAAAGAGCGGCCGCATTGTTTTTAATCGTTAAAATCAAATTGCGCACATTTGCAAGCGTTCCGTTAAAATCAACCGCCATCCTGCCGATTTCATTTGAAGAGCGCACTTGCATTTCTTTTGTAAAGTCGCCTTGTCCGATAAACGAAAATACTTTTGATGTTTTTACAATAGGACTTATAACCGCAACATTCAAAAATACAACAAAACCCGAAACGGAAATAATAGCTAAAATAAGAAGGGTCAATGAAATATACCCGTACCTATCGAGCAAAGCGCTTGAACGGAGCACCTCGCGGCAGGTTCTGCCGTCGAGTATTCTCACAAATGTATCTATCGGCTCCATAATTTTGTCAATTTCTTTACGATACGTTTTATCATGAAGAATACGTACCGCAAAATCATCTACGGATTCGCCCGGTAAAATGGAAGCGGGGCCGGCAACATATGTCCCCGTTTCGATGCTTTTCATTGCCTGATCTTCAAGTTCAACCAGTTTTTCGGAAAGTTCTCCCGCCTTATCCAATAAGGCCAACTCTTCATCTTTGCAGCCTAATCGTATCAATATATCTTTATGACTTATTTTTTCTCCCGGATATAAATTCTCATTAACCGTATAGGGACGTACCAGAGTCCCGTTGCGCCAATCAAGAATATAGCCGTATTCAAGTTTGTAATCCATGTTTTTTGTTACAACAAAGAGTCTGCATAAGCGGGTAAGGTCTTGAGATGCCTGCTTTACTTCCTGAGACATAAGCAATAATAATTTTGTCTGCCATTGAGCATGAATAAGCTCCTCTTTTTGTCTTTTTACGAAAAGAAGCATTATCAATGTTACGATAATAAGAATAATTGTGACTGTTGCCTGAATCGTAAATTCACGGACAAGAGAGCGCCGTCTTTTTTGAACAGCGGATAAAATACTTACCGTTTTCATTTGAAATTCGACCCCTTAAAACTTATTGTACTACTTTAATTATATATCGAAATTTAAAATATTACAATAATATCCGCATATTTTAAAAAAAAATAAAAAGCCGCCATAATATTCAGGCGGCTTTTTATAGGGGCGGTGCGGAAATTAAATCCGAGAACGCACAAGCGGTTCAAACTTACACTTTGAATTTTTTAACTTCAACAACAAGATTTGCAATACTTTCTTTATTCTTTTGCGTAATTTCACGTACTTCGTGCACCGCATTGTTAATCTCGGTCGAACCGGCAGCCATTTCGTTCATACTGTTTGTTATAATACGTGTAAGGCTGTCGAGCTTATCCGCTTCGGCGGCGGCATTTTGACCGCCGGTCATCATACTTGCCGAACGATCCGACACTTCAACGGTTACACGATTTATCTCGCGAATGGCAACAAGTACTTCCTGACTTGCACTGCCCTGTTCCCGCATGGCTTCGGTCAACTGATTACTCATCATTTTAACCTGTTCGGAAAGGTTGAAAATAGTTGTGAATTTTTCTTCAACGGTTTTTGCCGAAGCCGACAAAAGCTCTATTTCGCCGCCGAGCACCTTTAAAGTAGCGGTTATGTTTTTCCCTTGAGAACTTGATTCTTCGGCAAGCTTTCTGATTTCGTCGGCAACAACGGCAAAACCCTTTCCGGCTTCGCCTGCATGAGCGGCTTCTATGGCGGCGTTCATCGCCAAAAGGTTCGTCTGACTTGCAATATGCTGAATAACGCTTGACGCTTCCATCAGACTGCCGGATTCCTCGGCAATACGCTGTGTTACCTCGCCGGATGTTGCAATCGTTTCCCTTCCGTCCGAAGTTGCCGTTGCAAGGGTTTTAATAACACCGTCCGTTTTTTCCAGCGTATGGGTAATCGAAGAAATATTGGCGACCATTTCTTCTACAGCCGAAGAAGACTGAGCAACGCTTGCAGCCTGTGTTTCAATATTCGCATTTAATTGTTTTATGGCATGCATAATCTCTTCGACAGTAGCCGCGGTTTCACTCACACTGGCGGCTTGTGTTAATACCTGCTGTTTTACCCCGTCAACATTTGCGGTTATTTCATTTATAGCACTTGCCGTTTCGGACATATTGCTTGCAAGTTCTTCTCCGATCCCCTGCATCATACCCGCATTGGTGCCGACGCTTTTTATCGAAGTTCTGATTTTTTCCATCGTTTCGTTAAAATAACGGGCAATATTGACTATTTCGGAAATACCGGAAAGCGGCAGACGCACGGTTAAATCGCCTTCGCCCTGAGCGATATTACGCAATGCGCCGACAATATTTTCAAGCGGTCCGATAAAATAGCGTAAAATCAAAAGGGCTACGGGTATACAAAAAATCAATATACAGACGACCGTTATAATAAGCGTCCGAAGCACCTGATAACCGATTGAGTTATATTCACGTTTTTCAATAACCGAAAGATATTTCCAGCCGAGATGCGTATCGGCGGACTCAAAAGCGCGGATAGCATAGGTAATACCGTCGGCGCTTCCGTAGATATTTTCGTCCATACCGTTTTTTAAAGCGGTTTCATACAACGGATATTCCGACGCTTCTTTTCCGACAAGATCATCTTTTTCAGGATGGGCAATGATCCGTCCGTTTTTATCGGTTATAATAATATAACCGGTTTTGCCGATTCTTTTAGACTCCACAACCTCTTTTAAATAAGAAAGATCAACCGACGAGGACACAACTCCCTGCAGTTTGCCGTCCCGTAAGATTTTATTCGTAATTTCAACCGATAATTCATTTGAAGAAGATATATATAAGTCCGAAAGCACTTGCTTATCGGAACTTGATGCACAGTTTTTATACCAACTGCGGCTTCTTGCATCATATCCGGGTGAACGGGCTTTTGCAGGATACATAAGAATACCCCCGTCACTTTCCGTTGCCAGCGTTAAATAAGTTACCGACGGAAATGCTTCCACAAATTTTTGCATTATGTCGTAGAGGCGTTTTTCGATTTCGCCCGCTCTGCCGGGAATCATCGCAATAGTTTTTTCACCCGATTCCGGCTTCAGGTTTATATAAGAGGTTATTTTTCCGTTACACTGAACGATATCTTCAGTCAAAGAAAGTGCGGTATTCAAATACCGAATACTTTCCACCAAATCGACGGCCTGATTGTCTATCGATTCAACCGTCTGCCGCATTTGTCTGTTATAATTTTCGTAGCCGTCCCTAAGCGCACGGACATAATTAAGACTTCCGACAACAAGGGCGGGAAGAACCGCCAGCGAAATAATCAGCAGTACCGATCCGTACCGATATTGTGATTTTGCAGTATTTTTCGCGACAGTTTTTTTATTCATCATACTCCGTTACCTATTTCACCTTGAATTCATCTATTTATTTATTTCGGCAGATATTCGTTCCGTCTTTATTTTTACCGTATGGTTAAAATTATATACATTGTATATCAAACCCGACAAACAGACAAGGCGTAAGTGACGGGCGCGATCAACGGGTATGAGCGACGAGCGTAATTGACGGGAAAACGGGTAACAGCAAAGACTGCACAAAGCGGACAAACATGCCCAAAGAAAAGAATTAATCCGTATCTTTTAATTTTAACGGATAAGAAGCATCGGCGGCCTGTCCCCAGTCTTCAGCAGAGGTAACATCTTTATACAGACGGGCAGCCCGTTCGGTTTCGGCAATAGAGATAAGATTTGAAAGCCGCTCATCTATCGCATCGGCTATTTTTTCAAGCGTTGCAAGCGTCGGACTGATAAGGTCGTTTTCCAAACGGTAAACGTAGCCCTTGTTCAATCCGGTTTTATTACATAATTCGTTTTTTGATATACCTTTTTCTATACGGATACGGCGCAGGATTTTCCCGATGTTCATAGTCCCATTTTACGGGTATCATCGGAATCCTATAATTATGCATATTTGCACCCTTTCGCTTCAAGCCCGCCGCCGACAACGGCAGTCTTTCGGTCTACTGCCGTATAAGCGGCATACTCATACAACGCGGCCCGCCGCGTCCGCGCGACAATTCCGAATCGGGAATAAGGCAAAGCTTTACGCCGGCTTTATCGAGCAGTTCATTGGTTACCTCATTGCGGCTGTACACAACCGCAGTCCCCGGAGCGGCACAAAGCGTATTCGATCCATCGTTCCACTGTTCACGTTCGGCGGCAATACTGTTTCCGTTTCCGCATAAAATCAAGCGTACCGAATCGACTCCCATATAGCGCGCTAAAATATGTTCCAAAGAACCTTCGGCTTTTTGAATAGTCAATTCGATATTTTCCGCTGCGTTTTTATCCCGCACCGAACTGCAAGCCGCATCGGAAATCGTGTTGCCGCAGCCGTCTTGTTTTACGCGTATTTCAAAGATTTCAAGAGAACTCAAAATACCCGGATGCACGACAAAAAGGTCTTTATCGACTTGTGTAAAAACGGTATCAAGGTGCATAAAAGCGCGTTTTGCCGGTATCGTAAAGGCAAGCACCGTATCGACGGCACAGTCCTTGTCGGCAAAGAGATTGCGCGACAAAGCTTCAACCGCATCGGCACAGGTACGCTCGGACACACCGACGGCAATTACCGTATCGGTCAGGTTTGTAACATCGCCGCCTTCGATATGCAGGGGGTCGCTGCGGCCGTAACAGCGTTTGACGCGGTCTTTAAAATCCGGATGATAATCAAAAATATATGCACCGTAGAGGGTTTCGCGCCTTCTGGTTACCGAGTACATACTGTTTATGCACAAATGTTCTCCGATAACAACCATTGTGTCGCGTGTAAAATAGAGGTTGGGCATGGGGTCGATAACCGTCTTATCGGTGCCGGAGCGGCCGCCCGCCGGAAAGCGATTTTCCAAAAAACGGTGCGCGCTTTCATCCAATTCACTCAGAGTGATGCCTTCCATCGTTTTTAAAACGAGTTCTTTTTCCGAAGGAATATTCATCAATAAATCGAATACATACGGCCAATATTTTTGCGCGTAGATGCCGGCCTCGGCGATGTATTGTTCTATAAAACGCCGTTTTATATCCTCGGATTGGGCAAGCGATTCGGCGGCCAAGTCTTCAAGATAGACGACTTCGGCTCCGTTTTCCCTAAGGACGGCGGCGAATCTGTCGTGCTCGCGCTGCGCAGCCGCCAAATAGGGTATGTCGTCAAAAAGCAGCCGCTCAAGACTTGCCGGAGTTACGTTCAGCAACTCCCTGCCCGGACGGTGCAAAAGCACTTTTTTAAGCGGATTTATTTCACTGTTTACGGATATTGTAGACACGGCCGCCCCGCTTACATCACTTCAAGGAAGGGAACCAAAATCAAGTGCAGGGCATTTTTAAGCACGGTCAAAACGGCACGGGTCAACGCAAGCCGGGCTGCGACAAGAGCGTTGTCGCCGGCACTTACAATCGGGCAGTCGTGATAAAATTTGCTGAACGCTTTGGCAATATCGTATACATAGCCTGCAATCAAAGCAGAATCGAGCGACTCGGCGGATTTTTCCAATACGCGCGGAAAAGAAGCAATGAGCTTAACCAAATCCCATTCGGCTTCATGCCCCAAGAGGGCGCAGGCTTTTTCAAAATCTTCCGTACCCATCTCGTAAGCGGACTTTAAGCCTTCTTTTTCGGCTTTTGCAAGAACCGAACAAATGCGCGCGCCCATGTACTGAAGATAGGGGCCCGTATTCCCGTTAAAAGAAAGGGATTCTTTGGGGTTAAAAATCATATCTTTAAGCGGCGACACTTGAAGCAAAAAATAATGCACGGCCGCAAGAGCTACCTTTTCGGCAACCTCTTCGGGATTTCCGACCGCTTCTTCGCGCCCCTTTGCGGTAATTTCTTTAAGGGCATCGTCGCGCAAAGAGTTCAGCAAGTCGTCGGCATCTACAACGGTGCCTTCGCGGCTTTTCATCTTGCCTTCCGGCAAATTGACCATACCGTAGGCCAGATGGAAGAGCTTTGTATACCAATCGTAGCCGAGTTTTTTCATAATATAAAAGAGGACTTTAAAGTGATAAATCTGCTCGCTTGCGACGACATAGACGAGTTTATCGAAAGTCCATTCGGCGTGACGATTTATAGCCAGCCCTATGTCCTGCGTTATGTAGACGGTGGTACCGTCTTTTCGCAAAAGCACTTTTTTATCCAAATTGATTTCGGCAAGGTCTACCCAAACGGCACCCTCGGCGTCTTTGTAAAAAATGCCCTGCTCCAAGCCGCGCAAAATCTCTTCGCGCCCTTTCAAATAGGTATCGCTTTCAAAAAACAGTTTATCGAAAGAAACGCCCGTGCGCTCGTAAGTTTGCCTAATGCCCGCTATAGCCCAATCGTTCATGCGCTTCCACAATTCGCGCACGGCTTCTTCACCCTTTTCCCACTGCACAAGCATTTCCTGGGCTTCGGTTTCCGCTTCGGGGTGTGCTTTTGCGTAGTCGTTGAATTCGACGTAACAGTCGCCGACAAACCGGTCGCTTTTTACACCGCAGCTTTCGGGCGTATCATCCGCCTTCCCCGCCTGACCGGAAGCGGCATAGGATTCGGCCGTGTGCAGTTTTTTATAGGCAAGCATGGATTTACAAATGTGAACGCCGCGGTCGTTTATGATATTCGTTTTAAAAACGTCGGCACCCTGAAAGCGCAAAATGCGGCTTATGCTTTCGCCGATTGCATCGTTGCGCAAATGCCCCAAGTGCAGGGGCTTGTTTGTGTTCGGGCTGGAAAATTCAATCATCACCTTTTGCCCCGCACAGCGCGGCTTTCCCTCATCGTTTAAGGCACCGTAGGAATCTTTTTGCTCGAACACCGCCTGCAATACCGCCGCACTGACGGCCGTCTTATTTAAGCGGACATTTATATAGGGGCCCACAGCGATAAATTCGCCCGCTTCAGCGGCTTCTTTTGCAAAATCGGATTTGATAATACGCAGCACTTCCGATGCGATTTGAGGCGGGCCCATCCTAAAAGTTTTGGCAAAGCCGAAAAGGGGAATGCCCACATCGCCCATTTTGGGGTCGGGCGGCGTTTCCAAAAGCAGGGACGAAAGTTCAACCTTCGGCATATCGATTGATTTTTCTTCGGCAAGTTTATTCAAAGCGGCCGCCGTAACGGAGCCGCACACACGTGCAAAATTAACCATCAGATTATTCCATTATATATTAATTATAGTAAGATACGCGATTACTCTAAAGTGATACGCTCTTTTTGTCAAGGGAAACAAAAAAACACGACAATACGGCGGATATTAAACTCTCCGCACGAATAAAAACGGGCAGCCGATATGTGCCGCCCGTTTTAAATCTTCGTTTAACTATCCCGGTTTTAACGGGCGTATTCGACGATTCTGGTTTCGCGGATCATCGTAAGCTTTATGCGACCCGGATATTGCAAGTCCGATTCTATTTGTTTGGCGATTTTACGCGCCAATTCTTTTACTTCGGAATCGGGAATCTTTTCGTTGTTTACCAATACGCGCAATTCGCGTCCCGCTTGGATAGCGTAGGCTTTTTCTACCCCCGTAAATCTTTCGGCAAGATGCTCAAGATTTTCGAGGCGCTTGATGTAGTTATCCATCGTTTCGCGCCGTGCACCCGGGCGAGCAGCGGAAACCGCATCGGCAATCTGTACGATAACCGCTTCAAGACTTTCAGGTTCAATATCGTTATGGTGAGAACCGACCGCATTTACAATCCGCGGATCTTCTCCCATTTTACGCGCCATATCCATACCTACTTCAGCGTGGTTTTGGTCGGAATCGCTTTCGGCCCCCTTGCCTATATCGTGCAACAGCGCGCCGCGTTTAGCCAATTCGCGGTTTGCACCGACTTCGGCGGCAATCATGCCTGCGATAATTGCAACTTCTTTTGAGTGATATAAAACGTTTTGTCCGTAACTGGTTCTGAAATACAGCCGTCCGAGTGCGCGCACTCCATCCTGGCTCATATTGTGAATACCCAAATCGAACAAAACCTTTTCGCCTTCTTCATATATCTTTTGCTGGGTTTCGCGCGTTACCTTTTGCACGATTTCTTCAATACGCGCGGGGTGAATGCGTCCGTCGGTTATAAGACGCTCAAGCGATGTTTTCGCAATTTCTTTACGCACGGGGTCGAAGCACGAAATAACAACCGCTTCGGGCGTATCGTCGATAATAATATCGACACCGGTAAGCGTTTCAAGGGTACGGATGTTGCGTCCTTCGCGTCCGATAATGCGTCCCTTCATTTCATCGCTGGGAAGCGATACGGTCGAAACCGTAATATCGCCCGTTGTTTCGGCGGCAATACGCTGAATGGTCGTAACGAGTATATCGCGCGCTTTTTTTTCGGCGGTAAGCTGGGCTTCCTGCTCTATTTTATTCAAAAGAGCTTGAGCGTCGTGGCGCGCATCGTTTTCGAGGTCTTTAATAATCAGTTTTTTCGCGTCTTCCGCCGTTAAACCGGAGATACGTTCCAGTTCTTTTCTGTAACGTTCGCTTTCATCGGCAAGTTCGGTTTCGCGGCGCGAAATAAGCTGCTCGCGGCGGGTAAATTCGGCTTCCTGTTTGTCGAAATTCTGTGCCCGCTTATCCAGGGTTTCTTCTTTTAAAGCAAGTCTGCGTTCCTGACGCTGTAATTCTCCGCGTCTTTCACGATTCTCCCGCTCCTGCTGGTTTCGTTCTCGAATGAGCTGATCTTTCGCCTCAAGTAAAATTTCTTTTTTCTGAGCTTCCGCTTCTTTAATAGCATCCTGTTTTACACGTTCCGCTCTTTGCTCTGATGCGGATAGTTGAAATCTGGCATACAGCCAGCGAATAGTCCATCCAAGAATTAATCCTGCAAGCGGGAGACCTATGTAATACATCAAGGACATAACGGCCTCCAAAGTGGAATAATTCACTTTACAAAATACCATAAGACGGAGTTCTTGTCAAATGCTTGCATTTCCAAATGCATATCTTCATATCGGATAAGACTTCTCGTTTTATCTCTTAAGATAAAAGCAAAAAATTTAAAAAGATTCTTGAAATGAGGGGACTTGACTTTTTATAAATTAAACAAGTATGACGTTTACAATATTATTTTATTTTATCGATATCGAATATATCGATACTAGGAGTATAACATGAAGAAAACTTTTCTCGTAGCGGCTGTACTTTTGGCAAGTATAGCTTTGTTGACCGTCGGATGTACAACAACCGATTTAACCACCAATAAAACCGGTTGGTCGGATTATGCCGAAATCGCGGTAAAAGATTTTGACCCCGTCGGCGTTGTACGTGTAACTTCAAAAGAAGTATTCAGAGTCGAACCGTTCGGTTTTAAAAAATCAAGCACCGGCTCGAAAGTTACCTATAATATGCTCATTGCCGAAGCTGTAAAGCTGGGTGCTCACGACATTATCAACGTCCGCATTGATGTTGCAAACAAAAGTTCTTCAAGCCCCTTTGACTTTTTTACCGGCTCTACAAAGGAAATTGAATATATCGGTACCGCTTTGGCGATAAAGTATAAGAATCCTCCGGAGCAGGCAGGACGCCACTTCGGTGCAAGACTCGGTGATTCCGAAATACTCCGCTCAGCCGATGTTTCATCAGCCATCCAATCTCTGTTCGGCGGTAAAAAATAAAATTTACGGATAACTGAAATATTCAGTAAATACGGGGCTATTCCAAAGTATTTTGCGGATAGCCCCTTTTTTATTCGTACGAAGGGTTGATATGCGCACAGCTTCAGCCTTTTTCGGTTCTATACATTTTTCCGTTTTTTTGTAATAATCAAAGTTATGAAGAAAACACCTCTTTTCCGTATTGCCGGTTTTAAGCGTCTTGCAATAGTGCTTGCCCTTTTAGCGGGTGCCGCAGTTTTTTTATTCGCCGTATTGTTACTTACCCTCAGTATAACCGAATACCGCCCTGCTCAAATTGAAGCCGCCCATACGGCATTATCGAATAGCCGCCCCGATACACAAAAAATGTTGCCTGCGTTGGATGCAGGACAAACTTTGCGCATTGTAAGCTGGAATATCGGCTACGGCGGTTTGGGTGCAAAACAGGATTTTTTTATGGACGGCGGCACGATGGTACGTCCTCAAAATAAGGCGGCAGTAGAAGAAAATCTGCACGGGGCTGCCGCTTTAATGAAGCATATCGATGCGGATATATGGTTTATTCAGGAAATAGATTTAAAATCGATGCGGTCGTTTTATGTAGATGAGGCGCATGTACTTTCGGATGCTTCCGCTCTTAACGGAACATACACGTATAATTTTAAATGCCTGTTTGTGCCCTTTCCTTTTCCGCCGCTGGGACGCGTTGCAAGCGGTTTGGCAACTTTTACGAATCTTGATTTTACCGAATCCGTGCGTTATGCGCTGCCCGTATCGTTTAAATGGCCGGTACGCATGGCAAACCTTAAACGCTGTTTGCTTGTAAATCGCTTTCCCTTAACTTCGGGCGGCGAATTGGTTGCAGTCAATTTGCATTTGGAAGCCTATGACGAGGGTGAAGGAAAGATCGCGCAGACAAAGGCACTCATTGACTTTTTAAAGACCGAATATGACAAGGGAAACTATGTGGTCGCAGGCGGCGACTTTAACCAAACCTTTCCCGGCCTTGATTTAAACGCATACCCCGCACACGAGGGCTTGTGGCAGGCCGCCGTTATGGAGCAGGAGGCGTTACCCCCGACCTGGCAGTTTGCCGCCGATGATAAGGTACCTTCCTGTCGTTTGAATAACGGCATATACGCTGAAGCTCTTAATGATGAAAATCTACGCAAAAACTGGCAGTATTATGTTATTGACGGTTTTATCGTATCGCCGAATGTGGAAATAAAATCGGTGCGCACCTTGGACGAAAATTTTATGTATGCCGATCATAATCCGGTGGAAATTGAAGTATACCTAAAAAAAAGTATATAAAAACTGTGGCAGGAATCCGGCCGAAAACTTCGGTTTTTTTCCGGTTCCGCAAACCCGTTTCGTTCACATTTCCGCCAAGACACATTCCGCCGTACCCTTGACTTTCGGTGCATTCGGGTTTATGCTTGTTGTCATGAGTAATATTGCCGAATTGGTTCAAGTCCAAAAAAAATATTTTAACGGCGGAGAAACCCTCGATATAAATTTTCGCAAAAATCAATTAAAAAAGCTGTATCGGGCTATTGCCGATAATCAGGCCGAGATTTTCGATGCTCTTAAAGCGGATTTAAACAAACCTCCCTTTGAAACCTACGAAACCGAAATCGGTATTGTGCTTGAAGAAATACGTTATTTGATTTCGCATCTTGCAAAATGGGCAAAGCCGAGGCATGCGTCAATGCCCCTTGCCCTGTTTCCCGCAAAGGGGACAATGCATTTTGAACCTTACGGGCGCGTTCTTATTATGTCACCGTGGAACTATCCTTTCCAGCTTGCGATGGAACCTTTGGCCGGAGCCATTGCGGCCGGAAACTGCGCCGTTTTAAAACCCTCGAATTATTCACCGGCAACCTCAAAGCTTATACAAAAACTTATCCGTTCGATATATCCCGAAAAACACGTTGCCGTTGTAGAAGGCGGACGCGAAGCCAATGCGGATTTGCTTAAACAGCAGTTCGACTACATTTTTTTTACGGGAGGAACGACTGTCGGCCGTCTCGTTATGGAAAGCGCGGCGAAATTCTTAACGCCCGTCAGTTTGGAGCTGGGCGGCAAAAGCCCCTGTATTGTGGACGAAACCGCCGATATCGATTTGGCGGCGCGCCGCATCGTATGGGGAAAATTCCTGAACGCGGGACAAACCTGTGTCTGCCCTGACTACGTTTTGGCACACAAAGACATAAAACAAAAACTGACTGAGCGCATGCGCTATTGGGTCGGGCGTCATTACGGCGAAAATCCGCTTACAAACCCCGAATACGCAAAAATTATAACGGAACGCCATTTTGAACGCTTAGCCGCCCTTTCGGACGGAACGAATCCTGCAAACGGCAAACTTGTTTTAGGAGGGGAACGTGATGCCGCTTCCCGCAAAATCTCGCCGGTTATTTTGGATTCACCTCAAATCGACTCGCCCGTTATGAGCGAAGAAATTTTCGGCCCGATAATGCCCGTTTTGGAGTTTTCGGATTTGGAAGAAGTGCGCCGTTTTGTTACGGAACGTCCGCGTCCCCTTGCCCTGTACTTTTTTTCGTCATCAAAGAAAAATATCCGTTTTGTTGTCAAACGGTTTTCATACGGGGGCGGCTGCATCAACGATACGATCATTCATCTGGTTTCCTCAAAGATGCCTTTCGGCGGTATCGGAAACAGCGGCATGGGACGCTATCACGGCAAAGCGAGTTTTGATACTTTCAGTCATACAAAGTCGGTGCTTACGCGCGGTACCTTTCTCGACGTTACGGTGCGCTACCCGCCCTACGGCTCAAAACTCGGACTGTTGCAAAAGCTGTTAAAATAGCCCCCACCACCACACACACAGTGGTTTATTTTTTACCGCGCTTAAAATCGGCAGCTTTTCGAGACTTTGCCGCATAAGGAACTTACAGTACCCATACGGGACTCATACGGTTTTATACGGGGGCGGATTTTCCGCCGCCAGAGAAGCCGTATCTTCAGCCTCGGCCTCATCTCGGTTGTTATCCGTACCTGCTTCGAATACATCGCCGCCCAAGGCAAGGCGCGCAAGCTGTGCCGTATAAGTTTGTCCCGTATCGGTTCCGTCGTTTGACTGCGTTTCGTTCCGGGCAAAATCGGGAACGGAAGTCGGCATTTGAGAAAGCATTACAAGAACCGCTTTGTGCACATCGGCAGCTTGTTCCGTACCCAAAGTCAAAGCATCGGCAATGTCTTGAACCGAAGCGCGGCTTAAATCCTGCAAAGTCGCCCATTTTTCCGTAATAAGGGCCGCCCTCCGCTGACCTATGTGCGGCAGCCGGGTAAATATACTGACCGTATTTTCTTTAGTACGCAGCCTTTGGTTTCGGCTCGTTGCAAAACGGTGCGTTTCATCGCGGACACGCTGCAAAAGGCGCAGGGCATCACTTCTTCGCGGAAGAGAAAGCGGGGTGCTGTTTCCCGGAAAATAGATATCTTCATTTTTTTCCGCCAAACCCACAAGAGGGATATTCAAGCCCAAAGCGTCGAGTACGCCCTTTGCCGCATTTACCTGTCCTATGCCGCCGTCTACCATAATAAGGTCGGGCATTTCGGCGTGTTCATTTAAAAGGCGGGTATAGCGGCGGCTGACCGCTTCACGCATAGACTCAAAATCGTCTATGCGGCCGTCGAGGGATTTGAGGCGGAAAATGCGGTAATTTTTTTTGTCGGGATTGCCGTTGTAAAAGCTGATAAGACTTGCAACCGGAAACTTTCCGCCTAAATGAGCGATGTCGAAACCTTCGATACGCATCGGGAGGGTATCGGACTTAATCAGTTTTTTCAATTCTTCGAGGGCGGGTGTATCTCCGCGTTCCCTCATGCGCCGGATTATATCTTCTTTTGCATTGTGAACCGCCATGTTCAGCGAAGCATCGTGCCTTCCGAATGCGTCCGTTTCTTCGGGAACGGTAATCAGACTTTGAAGGCCGAAAGTATCGGAAAGCCATTTTTGGGTCAATTCCAAGCCCCGCTTATCGCGCACAAAAATTTTAGGCGGAATCATAGACTCTTCGGTATAATAGGCGGTGATAAATTCGGAAATCAATTCTTCGTTTTCTTTTAGGCTGCGGGTACGGTATAAATCACGCATAACGAGTTTGCCCGAACGCATTTTTAAAACCGTAAAGCTGACTAAGGGGCCTTCGGCATAAAAACCGATGTAGTCGCGGTTTTCGGGATTAAAGTCGGCAACGGCGTTTTGAATGCGCAGAGTTTTTAATGCGGCAAGACAATCGCGAAAACGGGCGGCTTTTTCAAATTCAAGCTTTTGTGCCGCGTTTTTCATCCGGGATTCCAGTTTTGCAGCCGATACTTCTATTTTTTCTTCAAGAAAATCTCTAATTTCATCGATAATAGAAGCATAGGAATGTTTGTCTATTTTCCCGCAGCAGGGAGCGGCACACCGTCCTATATGATAGTACATACAGGGATTGCGCCTTTTAGGCATTTTTTTACACCGGCGAAGAGGATATATGCTGCCGAGGGTATCTATAAAGGTACCGAGGGCTCCCGCGTTGGGGAAAGGGCCGTAATACAGAGTGCCGTCCTGTATAATTCTGCGGGTTTTTATAATCCGCGGAAATACTTCATTCGTAATTCCGGCGACAGGGTAGGACTTGTCGTCTTTTAAGTCTATATTATACCGCGGATGGTGTTCTTTTATGAGCGTGTTTTCGAGGATAAGAGCTTCATATTCATTCGCGGTTGTAATATACTCTATAGAAGAGGCTTTTGAAACCAAAATACGGGTTTTTATGTCTTTTTGCCCGGAAAAATAGGAGGATAAGCGGTTTTTCAGATTTTTTGCCTTACCTACATACAGGATATGCGCAGCGGCATCTTTCCACAGGTATACGCCGCTTGAACGGGGTGCCGAAAGCGCCGTTTCATGCAAAATCCGGTATTGTTCCGTTTGTGCTTTCATACTGTACCGTTATTCGGGAGATTTTTATGACTTTTATGACATATAAAAAACATATAACCGCTCTCCTTTGCCTTTTTGTTTTATCTTTCGGAATTCCCGCAGCTGAAAAAAAAATAATACTCGGCGGCGATGCGGGATGGCCTTCTTTTTTATCTTCCCGCAATATTACAAAAATTCCCGGCCGCTTCGGAAAAGAAGCCGTAAGTATTTCCACCGCATCGGCAGCCCTAACTCCGACTACCGATCTGTTGCTTAACTTTGAAAATACGGAAGATTATGACTGTACGGGAAATTACCGCATCTTTTCTTCAAACCTTATCCGAACGGATGATACCATTATGGGTAAATACGCAGCCCTTGGCAAGGGGGGGGAAAGAGGTTTGGAAGTACGCGGATCTTCCGGCAGTATGTTCGGTCGTGAAGGTCCGACAGGCTCTTTTACCCTGTCTTTTTGGTTGAATCCTTCTTTAGCGGAAAACGGTGAAAACGTGTTGTCGTGGCGTTCTTCGCGGAATATGGAAAATATTCCCGTATATCAAATGATTTCGGCTACTTTTTTTAACAACAAAATCGAATGGACTTTTACGAATATTTTCTCCATGTCAAATTCCGTAAAAAATATAAGTTTTAGCGGAAAAAGCATGATTATTCCGAATGTATGGGCTTTGCATACCTTGTGTTTTAACGAAGAAACGGGGCTTTTGGAATATTTTGTAAACGGAAAAACGGAAGCCGTACTGTATACCACCGCCAATGGAAGAGAAAACACCGGTGTGTATATTCCGGTTTTAGGATTTCCTGCAGACATCGAGATAGGTTCCGGCTTTACGGGGAAGATAGACGATTTTTGTATACAGCGGACTATTGTGCCCCCCGACTATCGTCAAGTTCGGTTTAACCCGTCAGGAGCTTATTTTGAAAGTAAAGCAATCGGTCCTCTTCTTTCGGGCAGCCGCATCACGGCTTTGGACGCTCTTATCGATAAACCGGAACAAACCGATGTACAATTTTTTATACGGGCGGGCAACAATTATCATACATGGACTGCCGATTATCCGGAGTGGATTCCGGTAGAAAATAACAAACCTTTATCCGAAGTCGGCGGGGTATGGTTTCAAGTTGCCGCAGCTCTTTATTCCGACGGAGCGGGAACAAAAACTCCGTCAATAACGGAAATAACGCTTCATTATGAGGAAAAAGAAGCACCGCTTCCACCCGTCCGCGTTTTTGCGCAAGCACAAGACGGCTGTGTAGAACTTTCATGGCTTGCTTCTGCCGGAAGTTCCGTTTCCGGTTATACCGTGTACTACGGAGAAGCTCCGGGTGAATATTTGGGGAAAACCGCTTTGGAAGGAGCATCTCCTATCGATGCGGGAAATGTATTGACACAACGTCTTTCCGGATTAAAAAACGGAACCATATATTATTTTGCGGTAGCCGCCTATGAAGAAACGGAAACAAGAATAGAGGGGGTCTTGTCGCAGGAAGTATACGCACGGCCCTTAAGGGGGAAAAAATGAGCCCGAAACCTACACGGTTTTCAAAAGAAGCTTTATTTATACAACGGGCGAAAAAAGCCGTTCTGGCAAGAGATTATCAGGCAGCAATACGTCTCTATGTGCGTATTTTAAAAGCCGATCCGAACAATAAAGACGTACTGACCCGTTTGGCCGGCGTATATGTTTTGGCAGGCGACGACACCAATGCCTTAAAAATTTTTACAAAAATTCTTAAAAACGATCCTTCAAACTTTAAAGTTTTGAACAGCTTAAGCGGTATATACCGCAGGATGGGGAAGCTCGAAAAGTCTCTTGAGGTCATAAATGTCTTAAAAAAAAGCGGCCTTAATAAAGATGAGGTTGAATTCAATGCGGGTTATACCTATAAACTTATGGGGAAATATGATGAAGCGATTTCATCTTTTTATAATGCGCTTGAAAAAAATCCCGGAGACGTACTGGCATATAATCACATCGGCAGTATAGAGGATTTACGCGGAAACAAGGATAAGGCTATTGCGGCTTTTTCACGCGGTTTACAAATAGACCCGAATAATCCCATTTTGCATTACAATACGGCAATGCATTTTGCCGCTCAAAACCAACCCGAAAAAGCGGCACAACACTTTGAATCCGCCTTAAGAGTAAACGCCGGTTGGGGCGATGCACTTAATCAATATTCGGACTTATTGGTTCACAACGGTGCCGAAGAACGGGCGGAAGAATTATTGCTCAAAAACATAAACCTGAATCCTGAAAATACAACCGCCTATAATAAGCTCGGACAGCTTTATTCGCGTCAAAAAAAATACGATGAAGCGGAACAAATGTATTTAAAGGTTCTGGACTTCGACAGTGAAAACATGGCGGCTCTCAACGGCTTGGGGAAAGTATATGACAGACAAAGAAAATATTTTGATGCCGCCGCCATATTGGAACGCTTGGGAAAATTACAAGCCGATGATACCGAAACGGCTTTGCGCTATGCCAAGATTCTTATTGAATTAAAACGCTTGCAGGATGCCGCCGTTTTACTCAAAAAACTGTATATTCAGGAACCGAACAATATTTCCTTATTGAATATTTTGGCGCAATATTTTGTAAGAAGTAAAGACTTTAAAAAGGCATATGTATGTTTTAAGCGCATTTCGCTGATAGCTCCCGATGAGTCCGACTTTTTAAAAGAAAACGCCGTTCAATTTATGTATGTAAAAGCATTTGTAAATGCCGAACAGCTTTTAGAATCTTATGTAAAAAAATGTCCGAATGATTCCGAAGCTTGGGAAATTTTAGCACAATGTTATGAAGCGAGGGGACTTTATAAAAAAGCTCTTTCGGCTCTACAACAATGTATGGCATTGGATAAAAATAATTTCGGCGCAATAGAATTGCTGGGAAATCTCAGCCGCTCACTTGCCGGTGATCCGAAATCGATGTCGATTATTGCCGATCTTTTAAACAAAAATATAAATGCAGAAGTCAATTTGGATACGCTTTTAAATTCAATGGAAACGCGTGAAAATATTCTGAATCACATAACAAAACGGAATGATGAGGATGAAAGCGATTCCTTACCTGTAGAAGATGAAAATATTGACGGTGTTGAATCCGACACGAAAATAGAATTTTTCGATGATGAGGAAGCTGAAGATGACTTTATGCGGCTTGATTTTCTTTCATCAGGTAAAAACGGAAACGAGGAATATTTGCCTCTTGATTTAATCGATACGGAACAAATCGTCAACGATGAACCGTGCGATCTTTCCGATTTGCTTGCACCGGATATGCCTGTTGAATATGACCGCAGCCGAGACGGAGAAGCAATCGATAATCCCTTTGACTTTCCCTATTCGCAAAAATACGATCCGTCCGAAGAAGAATCGTTTGTGGATGTGGACGGAACGGGTTTTGAACCGGAAGACTTTGAAGAAGATGAAGCGGAACAGTTCGACTTTCTACAAGAGCCGCTGTCCGAAAATTTCTCTAAAAATGCGGTAGCCGACTCCGAAACGCCCCGCACTCCCGAACGAAGTGTTTCTCCCGAAAATTCCCCGCCCGATACCGATAAGCCGGTCAAAGCTCCGCCGTTATTCCGCGACCCCGAAGACTCCTTTGAATCGCTGTCTGCGGCTCCGGAACCTTTTATTGAAGAAAAACCCGATCCCGATATTGATATTCCTCCGGTCCTAAAAGAAAATCCCAAAGACGATATTTTTACCGAAGAAGAACCGCAAGAATGCAGACAGCCTTACAGCCCTGTTGAACAGGAATATCCGAGCTTTCCCGAAAATGATTCTGAAGACGACATCGATCTTCCCTTGGAAGCTCATGAAGAGCCCGAAGAAGATATCGAACTTCCTCTTGAAGAATCGGAAGAAAGTGAAACACTTGAAGAATCCGAAGAAGAAAATGCCGATACCGAAGAAGCCGAAGCGGAACAAGAAAATGCTGAAAACGCTGAAGACGATTTAACGCTTGATGAAGAACTTATGCGGCAAATGCGTCAAGTTTTGAACCACGTATTTGAAGAGCCGCCAATAAAAGAATTTTCACGTACATTTGAAATGTTCGATTCATTGCGGGGGTTATGTTCATACCTGCCCGTTGTAAAAAAGAATGAGTTTTTCTCCGATTTAAACCGCGTAAATCTGGATTATGTTATAGACCGTCTCGAAGGCAAACCGGGCTTATTAGCCGCGGCAGAGGCGTTGCATACGCGCGGCATTATAAGCGATTCGGAAAATTGATTCACGGCTCCATAGAAAGACCGAGCTCCCGAGCAGCAAGTTTTGTAATGTCGAGTACCGAGGCGCAGTCCGCCTGTTCCACTCTTTTATTTACTGCGCAAAAAACACCGTAGCGCGGCCGGTCGAGCGGATAGCCGTGTGTCCCTTTTTCGTAGTGCGTATCGCCGAAGTGATACCCCTCCTTTGCACAAATACCGAAAAGTGCTCCCGCAGGATAAAGCGGAGAAGCGGAAGCAAATCCCGACTCTTTCATCTCATCGGCAGACAACAGACGGTCTACCCCTTGAATTTCCAAAACCGCTTTTTTTATACGCTCTACATTTTCCTGCGCTTTACCGTCCGATGCAGAATCGGGTCTACCGAACAAAAAAGCACTGCCGCCTGCATAATGAAAAAAGTATCGGTATTCACTGATAATGTTTACGCTTTTTTTAAAAACTTCATCGTAACTTTCGGTTTGTTTTAAAAAAACCATTTTTTCAAGCAGAAAGTTCGGATGAAGATTTGCATGCACATCAAGCTGGGCATGATCGGAAAAAACGATAACGGTTGTATCTTCTTCAAGGACGGCTCGGATTTCTCCCAAAAAGCCGTCCAAATATTCCAAAGCTTTTTTCGTTTCGGGAGCCGTTCTTCCGAATTCATGGCAGATTGTATCGAAACTCGTTAAATGCAAAAGCATAAAGTCGGGCTTTTTTTCACGGATTATATCACGCATAACGTGAACTGCAAAATTGTCAAGCGAGGGCTGGGAAATACCGTTCATCAGCTGCCGATGACGGAAAAAAGCCTGCATTTGAATAAAAAAAGAGCCGGCTTTCAAATTTTGCACAACCTGATTTTCGCCCTTGCGTATAACGACTTCAGGCAGATTCCAATTTATGTCTTTGGCATAACCGGTAACCGGCCACAACACGGAAGCGGTTTTAAGCCCCTTTTCACGGGCGGCACGCCACAGCGTTTTTGCCTTTATACGGCGGCTGTCGTAACACCAGGCTCCTTCTTCTGCGGGGTCTATAAAGGTGTTCGATATAATACCGTGCACACCCGGCGGAACGCCCGTTGCAATCGAGGTATGAACGGGGTAGGTGTTCGATATAAAAACCGTTTTCATATCGCGGAATAACATACCCTGTTTTACCAGCCGGCCGAAATTGGGAAGCGCAAGTAACTCATCAAGTTCATCGCTTCCTACCGCATCAAAACTGATTAATATAAGCTTTCCCATAACCGACACCTCGCTTTTGCGTATAAGAACCGGGGTAAATCACCCCCCCGACGCTCGCGTCGGGGGGGGGGTAAACTCTCGGCACGAATAAAAAAAGCGGAAAGTGTTTAAAACCCCTCCGCTTTTATCGGGTATATACCCCTTATTTTTTTTCTTCAGGTTCCAGTAAAACCGCGCGTGTTAATTGAACGTCCTTGCCCAACTTGGTATTTAAAAGGGCTTGCGCTTCATCAAACTCATCACGCTTTTGCACGTCGTCAACCACAAAGTTATCCCCCGCAAAACCGTAGGCGTAGCTGCCGATGTATACATAGCGGTTTTCGGACGAAACTTGTACGTCCATACCGAAGGGCAAAAAGATATGGCGGGCACGCGCTCTGTATATTTTTCCCGCAATGTCCACTTTTTTTTCACCTTCGGTAAATAAAAAGACAAAAAAACCTTTCAGCGGGAATCGCCCGTTTTTCGGAATTTTTACCGAAACAAAAAAATAATCGCCGATCACGGTATCGATGGGAACCGACACAAGATCATCATATTTCGGATTGGGCAAAAAACCGTACATATGATTTTTGTCCCTAAGTTCCGGATCAAGGTCAAGCGTCTTTATATAAAAATCTCTGTCGATATCCTGCAGCATGGACACGCGTCCGACCAGCATAACCTGATTTTTTCCGGGCTCGCTTATTTTTGCATTTTGTGCAAAAGTCATCGATACGGTACATAACAAAAAAAGAATTACAGCTGTATATTTATTTTTCATTTTTCAACTCCTCTATTCTTGCTTTGAAAAGCGGGCCCCATGCCGTATTCGCATATACCTTATAAGCGCTTTTTGCCGCACGCAATTCGGCGTTTCTGCGTTCTTTTGCCGTTGTGGTGTCTTCCGCTTTTTTTGTAAATGCAGGTCTTAATGTTTTAATCGAATCGCCGAAATAATATATTCCCGTTTTTCCCGGTACAATAAATTCCAAATTCGTATTTCCGTTAAGACCGTGTAAGTAATACGTTTCGATTACTCTGTTTCCCATATTAACAACATGCCTTTCATAGTATCGATGATATCGGCCGCCGGGAACCAAAGGTGCGGAAACGGCACCTTCTTTTTCCGTGTAAAAGTAAGCATGGTTAGGTGTCTTTGTCGTATCGGCTTGAAACCAAAGACCTCCGGTAAAATCCGGTTCACCGTAAATCACCACCATCTCTTCAGGAGTGCCTTTGATGTCTTTTACCAAATCCGCACGGGCCGACTGCTTAAATATGGCGTTGATCAAAGTCAAACAGCTCGTAAAAAGAAATGATGAGGCGAGTACTAAACATAATGTAAAAACATGAATCTTTTTTATTTTCACAATATTCTCCTTTTATATAGTAATTAAAAGACTAAAATTGCCGATATTACAATGGAATTCTTCTTCAGCGGATTTCCTGTATTGAAAATAGATCTATCCTGAGCAACGTATTTATATGCAAGGCCTAAAAATGCATTAAAATCCGTACCGAAATCATATCCGCCTTTGACGCCGGCTTCAAAAATTCCGGCAAGTCCGTCGGCTTTATCAAAGGAAGCAAAGCTTGCCCAGTTAAAACCTACAGAACCGGATGCATAAGGAAGCACGTAAACTTTTCCGATTGACAACGGAACCTGCACACTAACAAGCGGGCCGACAATAAAGCGATTGGTATCGGAGGCTTTTCCTCCCGTAGCGTAGTTTACTTTATCGGCGTATAAACCGAGTCCGAATCCTACCCATCGCGCATCCGAACCGTTAAAATCCCAAAAATAGGTATATGAAGCACAAAATCCGTGCTTTGCATCTTTACTTAAAGATGCATCAAATCCCGCCTGCACGGCCGATCCGTAGGGATTTTCAAGACCGAAAAAAGGCGCATCGGCGTTTTTGTCTTTCGCTTTTCTTCCCGTTTTTTTAGTTTTTTTGTCTTTTTTATTCCCGGCATCTTTTTCCTGCGCTTCGCCGAACAGTTCCAGTCGCCATAAACCGTGTTCGGGAATCCAGCGCGTTTCTACAGGATTTTCAAACTTTTCGCTTTTAATCGGAACCGTACATACCACAGACGATACTTCGGTAACTTCTCCTGCGGAAATAAGGGAGCGTTCATCGTCTTTCCCGAGTCTTTTCCATACGTCCCAGGCAAGAGCATAGCGCATTCCTTCAATAGGAGAATAATTATTAAAAACGGCAATTACAACCGAACGCACTGCGGAAGGTGCCGACGAAAGCGCCTTCATAAAAACATCTTTTCCTTCGGCAGCGACATAGCTGTAAGAAATATATTTTACAATATCGGTAAAATCATTATCCTGTTTTGCAATATCGGCAATAAAATTGCGAACGCGCATTTCCGTCTGTTCTTTGACTGCGGGTAAAGCATCGGGATATAAAACCTTTTTTATATAGGCTTGAACCGCGGCGGCGGGAATTGAATAGTTCGTATCCTGACGTCCCCTGTACTTCCATGTATTTACACCCAGTACCGTATAGCCGGCTTCCGCGGATTTATCCGTAACTAAAAGAGGTCCGCCGGAGTTTCCGCCGTCTATTTGTGCCGAATGCTGAATAAGAGCGGTAATATCCGGATCAACCAAATCTTTTATACGTGCGGAGGCATTGGTAACGGAGCCCTTTCCCAGCTGCCACAGCGGTTCTCCCGCAAGACCGGGAAAGCCGGCTGTCCATACATCCTGACCGTCGGCGGCAGGTTTTGTGCTGAAGGTCAAACCCGTTTTAAAAGGATTTATACCCTTGGGAAAACTTAAAATCGCCAAATCGATTTCTTCATCGGCATTTAAAACCTTCAAATTATCGTATTTCGTTATTCCGCCGGTATCTCCTTCAAATTCAACCGATACCGTTTCGGCTTGCGATACAACATGACGATTTGTAATGATATAATTTGTGCCGTCGGCAGCAACATATACAAAGCCCGAACCGAATCCGCCTTTTAAATAGGAATCGATAGCTTTGGCATACGAAGTATAGCCTTTTGACTGCAAAGAATCGCGGTATTCTTCAAGCATGGAAACACTTGAAGCATGGTATTTTTCGCGGACAATTCCTACATAACTTTTAACTTGGGCAAAAACGGTAATCGGAAGCAACCATATCAATATAAATAAAAACCGTTTTGTTTTTGCGGTATGGATGAACATCTCAACCTCCTGATTTATTCAGTCTAAACAAATTCTTCTTTTTTGTAAAGATAAAAGAAGCCAATAATCAATCAATTTTTATTCTTTTGAGCTTCCAAATATCGCGCACATAATCTTCGATTGTGCGGTCGGACGAAAACTTTCCGCAGCGTGCAATATTAAGCAGCGTTTTTTTTGCCCAGCCTTGGCGGTCGGTATAGGCGGCTGCAACATCTTCCTGCGCGCGGCAATAGGCGTCAAAATCGGCAAGGACGTAGTACACGTCGGGACGCTGACCTTCCACACCGTACACCAAAGAATCGTACAATTCGCGGAACATTTGCGGCGACGGGTCAAATGTTCCGTCCACAAGCTGATTTAAAGCTTCGGCAAGGCGCGGATTTTGTTGCATATATTTTTGCGGATTGTACGAGTGTTCATTATCCATTGCGTGAATTTCTTCCGCTTTAAGACCGAAGATAAACGCGTTTTCTTCTCCCGCTTCTTCAACGATTTCTATATTCGCCCCGTCGAGGGTTCCCAGCGTCAAGGCGCCGTTAAGCATAAACTTCATATTGCCCGTACCGGACGCTTCTTTTCCGGCAGTGGAAATCTGCTCGGACACATCCGAAGCGGGAAATATTTTTTCGGCGGCACTTACGCGGTAATTTTCGATAAAGACAACGCGGATTTTTCCGCCCACGCGCTTATCGTTGTTGATTTTAGCCGCAACCGCATTGATAAGCTTGATAATCGATTTTGCGCGCCGGTAACCGGACGCTGCCTTTGCCCCGAAAATAAAGGTACGGGCGGGAAGATTAAAATCTTCATCTTCCAAAATGCGGTTATACAGATAGATAATGTGCAAAATATTCAAAAGCTGGCGTTTGTACTCATGCAAGCGTTTTATCTGAACATCGAAAATCGATTCGGGATCCAAAAACTCGTTTTGGGTTGCTTTAAGCCACGAAGCCAAAGTTTCTTTATTTGCCCGTTTGATTTCGATCAGTTCATTAAGTACGGCCGTATCGTCGGCGTGTTTTTCAAGGTTTTTCAAAACCGACAAATCGGTTTCCCAGCCGCTTCCCGCATATTTTGTAATAAAGGAGGCAAGACGCGGATTTGCGCTTAAAAGCCAGCGGCGCTGCGTAACGCCGTTTGTTTTATTATTGAATTTGGCAGGATAAAGTTCCGCCCAATCTTTTAATTCCTTTGTTCTTAAGATTTCCGAGTGCAGGGCGGCAACGCCGTTTACGCTGAAACATGAATGAATTGCAAGCCATGCCATATAAATCATACCGTTGCGGATAATGCTCATGCGGTTTTGTTTATCGTAATCGTCGGGGAAGCGGCTGCGCAAATCGGCAATAAAGCGGCGGTTTATTTCTTCTACGATTTGATAGACGCGCGGAAGCAGCCCCTGAAAAATATCGATAGGCCATTTTTCCAAAGCTTCGGCAAGAATCGTGTGATTGGTGTAGGCAAAGGTTTTCGTTACGATCGCCCAGGCTTCGTCCCATTCCAAGCGGTGTTCATCCATAAGCAGGCGCATCAGTTCCGGAACGGCGACTACGGGGTGGGTGTCGTTTAACTGAATGACGTGCAGGTCGGCAAACTTTGAAAAATCTTCTCCGTAGACGGCGGTATATGAGCGTATCATATCCTGCAAACTTGCCGAGCAAAAAAAGTATTGCTGTTTTAAGCGCAGCGTTTTTCCCGAAGGGCCGCTGTCGTTGGGGTATAACACGCGCGAAATATCTTCGGCGGAATTTTGTTTTGCAACGGCGCGGGTATAGTGCATCTCATTAAAAAGCTGTAAGTCGAAGCCGTCGGGCGAACTTGCTTCCCACAAGCGCAACGTGTTTACGGTATCGGTTCCATAGCCGATAATCGGCGTGTCGTAGGGTGTGGCGGTTACCCGTTCGGCATTTTCCAAAAAGAAATAGTCGCGCCCGTCCGCTTCACGGCGTACGGTAACATTGCCGCCGAACAATACTTCCACTTCGGCATCGCTTCGCCTTATTTCCCACGGGTCGCGATATTTCAGCCAGTTGTCGGGATATTCCACTTGAAAGCCGTTTTCTATGCGCTGCTCGAACATTCCGTAGCGGTAGCGTATGCCGTAGCCGACAGCGGGGTAATTCAAGGTTGCAAGCGAATCCAAAAAACAGGCGGCAAGCCGTCCCAAGCCGCCGTTACCCAAACCGGCATCGGGCTCTTCATCTTCTATAGTATTATAGTCAATGCCCGCTTCTTTCAAAGCCTCCAAGACTGCCTCTTTTATGCGCAAATTGATTATATTGTTGCCGAGGGCGCGTCCCATAAGAAATTCCGCCGAAAGATAATACACCGTCCGCGCCTTATGCGTGTCGTAGGCGCTGCGGGTTTTCATCCAATTTTTCATAACCTCGGCTAAAACGGAAGCCGCAACGGCATCATAGATATCATGAGTATCGTTTTGTTGAATATCCTTGCTGAAATCGCGTGTCAGACGCCGCTGTACGGCCGCTTTAAATTGCTGTTTGTCAAAATTCATATACACTCCTATAAATTTATTTACTTATTAACACAACCATCGCTTTATCCGCCAAAGGATACTCGGGCGTTACAAAGCCGATAGCATCTTTTTCGTCCAAAAAATCTCCCGGCGAAGGCAGAGATGTGTCGATACAACGGTACCATTTTTTCCCGGGAGCGGGCGGCGGAATCCGTGCATACACAAAATCCGGTCCCGCATTGCACATAAGATAAAAATCGTTATCGTCCCGCTCGCTGAAAATTTCAATTTTACTGCCGTCCAAAAGACAGGCAAGAAAATATTTTTGTTTTCCCCAGTCAAAGGGTTTTGCGTGCTCGTCAAACCAGCAAATATCGAGAAGATTGTTTGCCGATAAATCCTTGCCCAAAAAGAATTCGGGACGGCGGAAAGCAGGATGCTTCATTCTGAATGCGATTGCTTTGCGCGTAAAATTAAAAATATCCTCATGGCGGTTTTTCAAATTCCAATCAAACCAGGACA
Source organism: uncultured Treponema sp. (assembly GCA_963547555.1). Taxonomy (GTDB): domain Bacteria; phylum Spirochaetota; class Spirochaetia; order Treponematales; family Treponemataceae; genus Treponema_C. Next base: position 26,792 of record CAUURR010000003.1, read on the forward strand.
ATTCGTTATCCTGACAATACGCGTTGTTGTTGCCCTTTTGTGTACGCCTGAACTCATCCCCGCCCAAAAGCATGGGAGTTCCCTGCGATAAAAGCAAGGTTAAAATCATGTTTTTAATTTGGCGGGTTCGTATAAGCTCCACAGCCGCATCGGATGTTTTTCCTTCATGACCGTAATTACAGCTGTAATTATTATCCGAGCCGTCTCTGTTGTGCTCGCCGTTTGCTTCGTTGTATTTTCGGCTGTAGCTTACCAAATCGTTTAGGGTAAAACCGTCGTGGCTCGTTAAAAAGTTGATTGAATGGAAGGGTTTTCGCCCGTCGCGTAAATACAAATCGGAACTTCCCGCAAGACGGGTCGCGGTTCCTCCGGCAAAAAATTTATCGCCGCGCCAAAAGCGGCGGATATCGTCGCGGAAACGGTCGTTCCATTCGGCCCAGCGCCCGCCGGGAAAACTTCCCACTTGATAAGCCCCGCCGCCGTCCCACGCCTCGGCTATGATTTTCGTGTTGCGCAAAAGAGGATCTTCGGCAATGCGTTCAAGCATGGGCGGATTTTCCATAAGGTTGCCGCGGGTATCGCGCCCCAAAATCGACCCCAGATCGAATCGGAAGCCGTCTACGTGCATTTCGCTTACCCAATAACGCAGACAGTCGATAATGTAGGTGCGCACCACCGGATGATTGCAGTTCATCGTATTGCCGCAGCCTGAAAAATTCTTGTACAAACGCTTATCTTTTTCTTCAAGCATATAGTAGACGGAATTTTCAAATCCGCGGAAATTCAGGGTAAAGCCGTGCTCGTTTCCTTCGGCGGTATGATTGAACACAATGTCCAAAATAACTTCCAAACCGTTTTTGTGCATTTCGCGTACCATTTCTTTAAACTCGCGTACGCACGCGCCCGGCGTTTTATCGGATGCATAAGAAGTTTTCGGAGCAAAAAATGCAATGGTGCTGTAACCCCAATAGTTTTTCAGCCGCTCGCCCGTTTCGGGATTCGTATTCGTATTTTCGTTTTCGTCGAATTCCTGCAAGGGTAAAAACTCGACCGAAGTAATTCCCAGCTCTTTTAAATACGGAATTTTTTCCGTAAAACCGCGGTAAGTTCCCCTGTGCTTTACACCCGAATTCTCATTTTGCGTAAAACCCTTTAAATGCGTTTCATAGATAACACTGTGCTGCAAAGGATAATTCAGCGGCTTGTCGTCTTGCCAGTCAAAATCGTCGTCGCGGATAACGACGCACTTGGGCATATCCTTTTTTCCGTGCTTTTCGGAAAGAAAAAACGATGTATCCGTCAAAGCTTTGGCATAAGGATCGAGCAGGTATCGGGTTTTATCAAAGCGATGACCGTTTTCAGGCTCAAAGGGACCGTCAACCCGGTATAAATACAAAGTTCCGGCAGCGATTTCTTCTATATATATATGCCAAATATCTCCGGTGCGGTTTTGCACGGGGTCAAGATTAAACACTGCATACGGTTCATTATCGTTCGGAGCCTTAAAAAGCGCCAAAGTGACGGCTTTTGCGTTTCGTGAAAATACCGAAAAGTTTACCCCCATATCGGTCGGGGTCGCGCCGAAGGGAATCGGTTTTCCTGTATGTGCGGAATATTTCTGCATGAGATTCAGTATAACACAGTATACAAGCTGTTTCCAGAGGTCGCATCGCATCAAATTCTTTGTTTATCAAATTCCTGGTAAGCCTGCATGCAAAATTAAAGTTTGGCTGAAACATTTTGCACAAGTTTTACACAAGATGAATTTTTTGCCGAATACGCAAAACCGATTTTTAATCAATCTGCGGCGGTTGCGCAAAGCTTTAAATCCGTATATGATAAAGAATAAGGAGCTTATATGAAAAAAACCGAACCTAAAATAAAAGCACCCAAATGGGATCTATCGTCAATTTACACCTCTGTCGAAGGAGAAGACTATCTTCTTGCCTTAAAAAATCTGGAAAAAAATTTTAATTCGTTAAAAAAACGGCTTTCGGACGTGGAAAAAGACGGCAATTTCCCCGCTTGGCTTAAAAAAACCTTGGAAATGCGCAATGATACAGGTGCCCTGTATCAATCGCTTTTATCCTATGCAAGCGCGGCCTATACAACCGATACGACTAACACAACATATTTGAATGCCGTATCCGTCCTGCACGAAAAGGGACTTACCGCAAAAGAGCTGGACCGTTCTTTCCGCGCGGTTTTAACAGCACACTCACAGGAACTGGACAAGTTTTACACAAGTTTTCCACAATATGAAAAATACCGCTTTATTTTGGAAGAAGCGGTAAAGGCTCAAAAACATCAAATGTCCGATGCCGAAGAAAGCGTTGCAAACGATTTACAGCGTTTCGGAGCCGACGCATGGAGCCGTTTGCAGGAACAAATCATCTCAAACGCCGTCGATACGGAAACGGGAAAAACCTTTAACGAATTGCGCAATGAAGCCTATGCCGCGGAACGAAAAGAGCGGAAAACGGCTTACGAAAAAGAAACGGCACTTTTGAAACAAAACGAAATCGCCCTTGCCGCTTCTTTAAACAACCTTAAAGCGGCGACCATCAGCCTCAATAAACGACGCGGGTGGAAAGAGGCGATAGACCGCAGCTTGTTTGAGTGCCGTATGAGCCGCAAAACTTTGGACGCCCTTATCGGCGCAATGGAAGACGCCCTTCCGATGTGGCGTTCCTATATGAAAACCAAGGCAAAACTGCTGGGTATCGAAAAATGCGCCTTTTACGATATATTCGCCCCTTTAAAAGAGCCGCAAAATAATGCCGCCGGTATGGAAAACAATGCAGTCCCGCAAGGCGAAAAAGTATGGAGCTTTAGCGAAGCCAAAAAGTACATAATAGAACGATTTTCATCTTTTTCCGAAGATATGGGAAACTTCGCCCGCCACGCTTTCGAACAAAACTGGATAGATGCCCAAGTGCGGCGCGGAAAGGTCGGCGGCGCATACTGCACGGATTTTCCCTTCCACAAGGTAACCCGTGTTTTATCGAACTTTACGGGCACCTTTTCCGACGTTACCACCCTCGCCCACGAACTCGGCCATGCCTATCACAGTTGGTGCGTCAAGGATTTGGACTATCCGCAAACCCTGTACCCCATGACGCTTGCCGAAACCGCCAGTATCTTTGCCGAAACAATTGTGATGAAAGATCAGCTTTCAAAAACATCGAGTTTTGAGCGGGCAAAACTGATTGAAATGCACTTATCCGACGCAAATCAGGTTTTAGTCGATATTTTATGCCGCTTTTATTTTGAACGTTCGGTTTTTGAAGAGCGCGCAAAGTCGGAATTGTCGTCGGCGGATTTTTGCCGGCTTATGGCGAAAGCGCAAAACGACACCTACGGAAGCGGTCTTTCCAAAGAACGCCATCCCTATATGTGGGCGGTAAAAAGCCACTATTACATACCCGATTTGGACTTTTACAACTTCCCCTATGCCTTCGGTCAATTATTCGCCCTTGCCCTGTATGCGCGCTTTGAAAAAGAAGGTTCATCTTTCCCGGAAGTATACACCGCCTTGCTTAAAGATACGGGTTCTTACTCATGCGAAACCGTATGCCGTAAAGCGGGCTTTAATATCGAATCGAAGGAATTTTGGAGCGAAGGAATCCGCGTATTTGCCGAAGAATTAAAAGAATTAAAGGCATACGCCTCTAAGGGATATGCAGCTTCCCTTAAAAAATAAAACACGGGAACTTAAAAGCGTGGAAGCCGAATCGCCGTTAAGCCGCACCGAAACCCTCATCGGAAAAGACGCCCTTCAAAAGCTGAACGAAGCGAAAGTCGCCCTGTTCGGCTTGGGCGGCGTCGGCTCCTACGTCCTCGAAGCCCTTGCCCGAAGCGGTGTCAAAAACTTTGTTTTAGTCGATAACGACCGCATAAGTCCTTCAAATATAAACCGCCAGCTTTTAGCCCTTCATTCCACCGTCGGCCAATTCAAAACCGACGCCGCGAAAAACCGCGTTACAGATATAGCCCCCGATGCGCGCCTTAACTGCTTAAATCTTTTTTATTCGGCGGAAAAAGCCGCAAAAGTCGAAACACACCTTGCAGACTGCTCGTACATTGTGGACGCAATAGACACGGTAAGCTCAAAACTGCTTTTGATAGAAACCGCACAGCGCCTGCATATTCCGATTATCAGCTCTATGGGAACGGGCAACAAGCTTGACCCCGCGCGCTTTGAAGTTGCCGATATTTTCAAAACAAAGGTATGTCCGTTGGCGCGTGTTATGCGCCGTGAATTAAAAAAACGCGGCATTGCATCTCTTAAAACGGTTTTTTCAACCGAGGAACCCTATATTTCCTGTAAACCGCCCGCGAGTATCGCCTTCGTTCCCGCCGCCGCCGGTCTTCTTATCGCAAGCGAAGTGATTAAAGATATAACGGGTCATTCCATGACATAACTTTTCCGTATTGCGCAGTAAAGGACTGTTCTCCGGCACATCGGATATATCGGACAATACGACGCGTTGACAATAATCAAAAAGCTTCCTATACTTTTGCAATGAGTGAAAAAGATATTTTTAAATGGATCGACAGTTTAAGCGTAGGATTTACCGAAATAGACTTGCATCATAAAAAACTTTTGAATATTTTAAATAAATTTAAAGAAACACTTGAATTACCAGATGCCGAATATAAATCGCAAATCGGTAAGATTATAAAAAACCTTTGCGATTATACCGAATATCATTTTTCAGAAGAAGAAATAATAATGAAGACAAATGCTTACCCCGGCTATGAAGCGCACCGTAAAATACACGCCGATTTTGTGGCAAAAATTAAAGCGGGGCTGACCGGTCTTGTATCGGGCAATAAACAAGCCGGAGCCGAGTTTTCCACCGTTTTGGGAAATTGGCTCCTGAATCACATCGCTGTTACGGATCATCAGTGGGCGGATTATATACATTCAAGACAATAAGACAGACGTAACGGATCCGCAATAATTCAAGCCCCCGCTTTCTACACGTTTTTCCCGCTTGAACTTATCGGTGGAATGGGCTAGTATAACGTATGCAAAACCCTTTACAATCATATCTTACGACCGTGAGCGCCGAAAAACAAAATGCGGCTATGACCGCCTATGTCGCTCAATTACAGCTTACGGCCGAAGTAAATCCGGCTATAGCTGCCGCTATCGTTAAAGAATTGGAAGCCCAGCGCTCTCATTTAAAGCTTATCGCAAGCGAAAACTACTGCTCGCTGAATACTCAAGCGGCAATGGGCAACCTCCTAACCGACAAATACGCCGAGGGTTATCCCGAACACCGTTATTACGGCGGCTGCGACAATGTGGATGTGGTTGAAAGTACGGCCGCCGAGGAAGCACGCCGCCTCTTCGGGGCCGACCACGCGTATGTGCAGCCTCATTCGGGAGCGGATGCAAACCTTGTCGCCTATTGGGCGATTTTAAATCATAAAATCGAAATGCCTTCCCTTGCCGAACTCGGCGAAACGAACGTGTCGAATATAAACGACGAACAGTGGGCCACTTTGCGTGAAAAGCTCGGCAATCAGCGTTTATTGGGACTCGACTATTATTCGGGCGGACACTTAACGCACGGCTACCGCCAAAACATTTCGGCGCGTATGTTCAAAACCTATTCATACACGGTGAACAAAGAAACCGGCCTTTTGGACTACGACGAAATCGAAAAACAGGCGATGGAAATAAAGCCCCTTATCCTGCTTACAGGCTACTCCGCCTATCCGCGCGCGATAAACTTCCGCCGTTTTAGAGAAATTGCCGACAAATGCGGCGCCGTCTTTATGGTCGATATGGCTCACTTTGCAGGCCTTGTTGCGGGTAAAGTATTTACGGGCGATAACGACCCCGTTGCCTGGGCGGATATCGTAACATCGACAACACACAAAACCCTGCGCGGTCCGCGCGGTGCCTTGATTTTATGCAAAGCCGAATTTGCCGATGCGGTAAACAAGGGCTGCCCCCTCGTTTTAGGAGGCCCTCTTCCCCACATTATGGCGGCAAAGGCAATCGCATTCAAAGAAGCCGCAAGCGATTCATATAAAATCTATGCTCACAATGTGCGCGATAACGCCCGCGCCCTGGCCGATGCCTGCATTAAACTCGGAATGAAGGTGCAAACGGGCGGAACCGACAATCACCTGTTACTTATAGACGTGAACCCCTACGGTCTTACCGGACGTCAGGCGGAAAACGCCCTGTTTGAATGCGGCGTTACGCTTAACCGCAATACCCTGCCTTTCGACCCGCAGGGGCCCTGGTGGACAAGCGGTATCAGAGTGGGAACGCCGGCCGTTACGACTTTGGGTATGGGAACTGCCGAAATGAGTGAAATAGCTTCAATCCTTGATAGCGCCTTAAAAGCCGCAAAACCCGGCTTAACTAAAGACGGCAAACCGACAAAGGGCAAGGTTGAACTCGACGGAGCGGCAAAAGCCGAAGTGCAAAACCGTGTATCAAAACTTTTGGGACGTTTTGTTCTCTATCCCGAACTGGATTTGGACTTTTTGAAAAAACATTTTTCTAATAGGAGTAAGTAAACATGAAACTTGCGATTACGCTGCAAAACGGGGAAGTGTTTCAGCACTTCGGTCATTCAAAAGCCTTCAAAATATACTCGATTGAAAACAATCGGGTTGTATCTTCCGAAGAGGTTCCGACAAACGGCAGCGGTCACGGTGCCTTAGCCGGTTTTTTAAAGGAAAAAGGCGTTGAAGCCCTTATTTGCGGCGGTATCGGAGGCGGCGCAAAAACCGCACTGGCCGAAGCCGGTATTAAAGTGTACGGCGGTGTAAGCGGCAATGCCGATGAACGCGCAGCCGAATTCATATCGGGTAATTTGCAATACAATCCCGATGTAAGCTGTTCGCACCACGAGTCGGAACACAGCGGCTCTGCTTCAAACGGCCATAATTGTTCGCATGAACATACCTGCTCAAGCGGCCATTCCTGCCATAGCTGAAAAAATCGTCCGAATTTCCCCCCGACGCGAGCGTCGGAGTATTAAACTCTCCGCACGAATAAAAAAAGAGCCGGCGAAAAATCCGTCGGCTCTTTGCATTTAATCCCTAAAACTTATTTAATATTCAGTTCAAAGTTCATCTTAGCGCTTGAGTGCGAGTACCGTTTCAAGCAGAGTGTCGGCGGTTTGGATGGACTTCGAGTTTGCCTGGAACCCGCGCTGGGTTACAATCATATCGGTAAACTGCTCGGTTAAGTCGACGTTCGACATTTCCAAAGTGCCGGCCAAGAGACTGCCCTTGCCTGCAATGCCTGAAGTGCCGATATTTGCAAGACCGGAGTTGTTCGACTGCACATAGGTATTGCTGCCCGTTTTTTCAAGACCGCCCTGGTTTGTAAACGAAGCAAGGGCGATTTGACCGATGGGGCGGTTTGTACCGTTTGAATACACGCCGGTAATCACGCCGCTTTGATCGATTTTAAAGTTATCCAAATATCCCATTGTGTAGCCGTCCTGATAAAAGGCCTTGGTGCTGCTTTCCGACGCGCTTTGGGTAACCGTATTTTTTTGGCTTCCGATGGTTCCCAAATTGATGTTTAAAGTTTGGCGAAGGGGATTGCCGTCCTCATCGGGATTGGCTTCGGGAACGGTGAACGAAGCCTGCACGATAAGCTCTCCGGCCGGATTCGATACGTTTTGGGCGCTGTCGCTGACGGACAAAAGGGTTCCCGTATTATCGAAGTTTACGATAAAGGAGTTACCCATACCGTCGGTGGTGTTCAAACCTACGCGGGTTTGCGTAAAATCGGCGTTCTCGGGGTCGACGTTTACGGTTGCAAGCCACTGGTTGGGGTTGCCGGCAACCCGCTGAAACGATACGGCCAGATTATGGGCGTTGCCGAAACTGTCGTAGATTTTAAATTCGGTAGCCCATGTTCCCTTGGCTATATCGGCGGGTGTTGCGCCTTCAAGAATTTCGGGCGTATTTTTATTCAGGTTACAGGCAAAGTTGACGTTTTGGGTTGCCTTCGCCGGATCCTTGGTTCCGACGGGAATAATCAAATCCTGGGTATTGCCTGCGGTATTGATAATCATTTCGCCGTTCAATTCGCGGGCCATCCAGCCCTGAACGCGTAAGCCGTCGGCGGGATTTACGAGGGTTCCGTCGCGGTCTATGCCGAAAGCTCCGGCGCGCGAGTAAAAGGTTTGTTCTCCGTCTTTTAAGACAAAAAAGCCGTTACCCTGAATCGCGACATCGGTTCCGACTCCCGTTGACTGAAGGTTTCCCTGCGTAAATACGGTGTCTATCGAGGCAATCATAACGCCCAAGCCGACTTCTTTGGGATTTACACCGCCTACTTCGGTAGTGGGTTTTGCCGCGCCCGAAAGCTGCTGCGAAATCATATCGTGAAAATTAACGCGGCCCCGTTTAAAACCTGTGGTGTTTACGTTGGCAACGTTATTACCTATAACGTCCAGACGGGTTTGGTGATTTTGCATTCCGGATACGCCGGAATAAAGTGATCTCATCATATCGGTACTTCCTCTTAGTGTGCATAAATGCGTTCAATTTGAGACATAGTATACGGAACTCCGTTTACTACCACTTGCGGATTTTCGCCGCGCGATGCGGACTGTACCGTTCCGGTAATAAGTCCGTTCTCGGTGCCTATATCCACGGTTTTTCCCGTCAAATTGACCGCCTCGGTGTTTGTCAGCATGGAAGCCAAACGGTTAAAGCCTGCGCTCATATTCGTAATTTGCTCCAGAGACGAAAACTGCGCCATTTGCGCAATAAACTCGGTGTTTTCCATCGGCGACAGCGGATCCTGGTGGGAAAGCTGTGTTATAAGTAGTTTTAAAAAATCATCCTTGCCCAATTCCCTGCTTGCGGCACGTCCGTTTACTGCAAGCGTTTTGTTGAATCTGTCAACCTCAAGCTGTGTTTTCAGCGTATCGGCGGCACTCATTTTTGTGTTTATATCCATAAACAACTCCCCTTAGGCTATAAGGTTTACGTACGGACGCGATTCAAGCACACGGTATTCGGCTTCGTCGGCATCGAGTACCGGATTTTGTTCGTCATAGCGGAAAGCAAGCGGATTATGTGCAGTATGACCGCCGTCCGCCTGTTGACCGCCCGTACCCGATTCCCGGCCGCCCGACCAGCTTAAATCAAAGCCGGCGGTATCAAAACCGCTTGAAGTAAAGGCTTCGGTCAGCGAGGCGATATTGGCTTTAAATGCCTTGTACGCTTCTTCGCTTGCAACTGTTATACGTCCCGTCAATATATTGTCGGAAATTTGCAAACGTATCTTAACATTTCCGAGCTCTTCGGGGTGCAAAATTAAATTGATTGTACCCTTATTCCCGTCGCGCAGTATCATCGAGCCGGTTTTTACCAAATCGACGGCATTATTGCGGATTTCCGACGAAAGCATTGAAGCAAAGTTTGACTGCTTGGACTCCCTTACCTCCGCCGTAAACGAAGAACTGCCGCCCTTTGCCAAAACCGAAGGATCGGCCGCGCCTTTTGATCCGTCCGCGGGATTCAATAAAATATCGGCTTCTGCGTTTCCTTTGCCGTCATAGCGCACGGAAGACAATAAAGGCTGTTTTTTATCGCCGGCCGCCGCGGTCTTTGTCCGCTCATCGCGCACCTTTATCGCAGGGATTTCCGGAAGGTTTACACCTGGCTCTTCGGCCGCACGGTTCAGCTTATCCGATGCAAAAACGTTTTCAAGTTCGGCATCATCGGCTTTAAATTCGGCAGCTTCCGTCCGGTGCGCTTTATGCGTTTGCACCTCGTCGGTCTGTTCAAAAGAAACAAGGGCGGCGGCTTGTGCGCTTAAAAGCTCTTGTGTACCGTTTTGCTCCGCGTTTACCGAAAGCTCTTCGTCTTCCGTATTTTCGGATGCGGCTTTTTTTGCATAACGCATTTTTCCGGGCTCCAAGCTTTCAGGCTTTACGGCACTTTGTTCATCGGCCGCATCAAGGCTAAAAGCGTTTTTCTCGGAAAGCTGCGCTTGTGCCGCGTCATCGGGCATTACGGTATCCGCTTTTTTTTCGGCTTCCGTCTTAGCCGCATCTTCCGTAACTTCGGTTCCTGCATCCGCAGAGGAAGAGGCTTTTTCCGTTTCCGTATAAGAATGGGAAGCCTTTGCTTCATCCGCCTTTTCGCGGAAAACATCGTGCGCCGCATCCTTTTTTTCGGTTTGTGTTAAATCACGGGCCGAGCGCTCTTCATGAGTCTTTTGACTGTAGGCGGTATTTTCAGTTTTATGCGGAGCGTTTTGACTTTCGCTTCGCATACCGACAGCGGAGAACAAACTCCGCTCAGGAGGGCCTTCCCTGGCTTTAAATTCCTGCATAAACACTTCTTTTTTAAGGAGTGTTTGGAAAGAAGATTCACCTTGAAACGGGGTGTTCAATCCGTGAACAGAAAATCCCTTTTGCGGCTCCGATAAAACGGACCGTCCAAGATGAGTTTGCAATGCCTGCATGGGCATACCTCCGATGTAAACATCGGACTATTGAATCGAAACGGGTTTACTCGTCATTTTACGCTGAAGCGTTGCCACCCTGTCCGGGGGCATCATGGAAAGCCAGTTCGATACCTGCGATGTTTTTCCCTCCGCGGCAGCCAATTCTTCGACCTTGCGCAGGGTATCGATTACATCCTGATCTTCCATCGCATTCAGTATCTCCACGGCATCCGCCGGGCGCATACTGTTCAGGTTTTTTGCATTTTGTACGATGTTTACATTTCTATCATCGTATTTTTTTACTTCATTGTTAAATGTTTTTTCGCGTTCTTCGAGGGCAAGACGGGTTTCTTCGAGTTTTTGAGCTATTTGCGTATTTTCCGCTTCTTTTGCGGCAATATCCTGTTCACGTTTGGCAAGTTCTTCGGCATAAATATTTAAAGCTTCCAAACGTTTTGCAAGACGGTCTTCATCCAAATTTGCGGCAAGGGCGGGATCAGCGTCTGCATTCGATACGGAGGTTTGAACCTGCATACCCAACAGACCGTATACGGGTGCGAATAATTTTTTTGCATTGATTACACCTAAATAATCAAACCACAGCATTCCGCCCAAAATCAGAATAATAACTAAAACAAGTAATGCCAAGGTTTTACCGATACCGGAACCGCGTGCCAAAACCGCCTCCTTTGTATTATTATACACATGATTACCCGTTGTGTACAGTTGACAGCCGCTAAAAAACTTATTTTTAGAAGATTCTCTTATAACTTCAAATTGAACTTAAACGAAAACTTAAAAGCATTCGATCCCCTATCGGGCGGAGTCCATCTGAACGAAACACCGATGTCAAACGGAACTCCGGTCGCGCTTCCCGAATTCAGGGATGAACCGAAGAACAAACTTGAATGAACCGACAACAGCGACGTATTATTATAAAAAGCCGTATAATCGACTCCGCCGTCGAGGGTTATTTCGCGTATAAAAATCGGGATAAACGGAACGGGAACTTGCATATTGTACGAAAACAATACGGCATTGCTGCGCACTTCCCACAGACGTGATGCATTTATATAATAGACGGCATCAAACGCGACCGGCAAGTTTAAAGTAAAACGACGCGGATTTTTAAACGGCAATAAAAAAGGCAGTTGCACGCTTGTTTCAAACGCATGTGCGCCTATTAAGTTTTTCTTATCATGCATCGGATCTTCGTTTTTATACAGTAAAACAAAAAAACCGGCTTTAAGACCAAGCGCTTCATACACTCCCGTTCCCGTCCTTTTTGCAAAACGCAGAGCAAGTTCGGTTTTGTTTTCAAACAAAAAACCCGCAGGTGCGAAGGGCGTTTTTGAAAGCGTATAAAAAAAGCCAGTATTGTTCGCCCCGTAAATATGCGTAAAGGGAATACCGACAGGTATTGCAAACTCGGCGGAAAGTTTTACCGCCGCCTTTTCAAGTTCGCTTTTTTTCAAGCCCGCTTGAGTATAAAAACCCGCCGCAAACCCGAAGGGATAACTTGAAGCGGCGACAAATGCGTTTACATTGTAATTTCGTGCAAACGGATCGATACCGGTTCCCGCGGCAAGCAAAAAACGCTCGGCAGGGTCTCCGCTGAAAGCCGAAAGCCCCAATGACGGGAAATCGGGGGCGTACCGCTCAAAAAAAGCCGCATTTAAAAAACCGGCGAAGGGAACTATCGTGCCTTTTTTCAGGTATTGAAACGGACGGTATGGCCGAATAGCGGTATCGGATACGGGCGGCACAACAACTTGCTTTGTTCTTACAGCTTCCGCTGTAGACGGCGTAAAAGAAAATCGGTATGCATCACAAAAGGACTTTTCGAGGACGGTTTCGGAAAGAACCGAAAGGCGGCGGTGTTCGTAAAACCGCGAAATAAAGGCCGTTCCGCCGCTGATACAAACCGGAGAAAATACACCGCCCGAATACTGTTCTTTTTGTACCGACAAAACGGGAAACACATCCAAACCGTCGGATATACCTTCGAGCGGCGGTTCCTTGAACAGTGCAAAATCCGCCCGGGCTAAGGCGGGTTGAAAATCCGGACCGAGGGAACAGGAAAAAAAAGCCCTTCCTTCATATACGGAAAGAGAATGAAGCGCAGGAGAAACACCGGCGTTCGGCACAACCTCATACGAATAGGAGCGCGAAGTTTCCAAATCGTAAAAAAAGAGTTTATACAAAAGACCGCCTTCCGTTTCGTCATCGGCTAAAGAATCTTGGACGGGTGAATCGGTTTTACCTTCTTTTACAAGGCAGACAAGGCGGCCGTCCCCCGCATCGCATATATCAAAGGGGAAGCTTGTACGTCCGAAAGGGATTTTGTGTATGGGAGGCGGATCCTCGTCTGCTGAAGAAAAACCGTTCTTTTCGTTCCGCAGTAAAGACTGCATATCGTAGATTGCGATACAAAGCCCCGTCCGTTCCCGCTGCACTCCTGCAAGCATATCCTTCCCGTCTTTTGTACGGATAAGGGCCGCCGAGCGCAGTCCGGATACTTCCGCGGCTATAATTCCTCTTTTTACATCGTAAACACTTGCCGCGCTTTCAGCCTTTTTTCCGCCCCGTAACCCCGACGAAACCGAAAAATCGCCCTCACGAGAAAAAAACAAACGCTCGCTCAAATCGCTCGTGTACAAAAAAACGGGCTTTCCGAGAGGCTTTCCGTCCGCACCTATCCGCACTTTCCACACCGAAGAAGATGCGGCATCGTACCATGCAAGAGTTCCGCCGCCGTTCAAACCGAAGGCCGCTGCGGAAATATCATCTTCATCGCTTAAAACATCGGGGGCAAAGGTAAGAGATTTATATAAATGCCGCCCTTTTACGGCATCCTTGTGCTCGGTGCCGGTTTCCGGAAACAGCGCAGCTGCCTCATCGGCGGGCGGGTTGCTGCAGGGCAGTTCAATCGATTGTTCAAAATCATTCCATGCCTGCTTTAAGCTTATCCCGTACACTTTTTTGAAAATACCCGCCGAAAGCTTAAAAAGATGCAAGCGACCGCTTTGCTTCCAAAATTCGGCATACAGATGTTGTCCGTATGTTTTTTGAAGATAATCCGCAAAGGCCGCACCGAATATATAGGGCAGAGAACCGTCCGTATAGGCACTGTAAGAGCCGGCTGCCGTGCGCCAATCGGGGAACTTGCCTTCAAGTTTTGCCTGCCTGATTACGTGCATGCTGTAAGCGTCATTCAGCCGGCCTTCCCCGCGCGCACTTTCAAACGAAACGGCAATTCCTTCCGTAAACGAAGTCGGCAAATTCAATAAAAGAGAAGGAGAATAGACATCGCCCGCCGCCCGCGAAAAACCGTACCAAAAAGGACTTTTTATATTCAAGCTTACCGCGTGTACCAGTTCATGATAAAAAACCGACAAAATCGTATCGGAAAAAACGGCAAAGGATTGAGGCGGAACCGAATCGTACAATACAATGCGGTTATAAGGCAACGGCGTAAAATAACCGTTCAGAATTTCGGTTTCGCGCGTAATAAAAACCGGCATTCCGCAAAGGGCTTTTCGCATACTATCCGATACTTCCAGCCGAGCGCAGATTTCGCGATAAAAATCGTCGGCACGGGAAGCAAGCACACGCGCCGAAGCGGCGGATTCTTCGGGAAAAATAAAATCGAAATATTCGGTTTGAATACAAAAAAGCTTTTTACCGAACGGCGCATGTCCTAAAGGCCGTATTTGTGCAAAAAGCACTGCGGAAATCAAAAAAGGCAATATCCGGCATACACTCCGCACAAAAGCAACCCGCCTTTTTAATGCGTTCTCAGGCTGACACTCCGGCAAGGGCGGCCCCCAAAGTAATGGCATTGTCCAAAGTCAGCACTTCGTAATAAATGCGCCGTTTTTGTATCAATTCGGTATTTAAATGACCTAAAATACGCTCTTTGAGATTATGTGTTTTATAAAAGGTCGTTCCCTCGCATAAAATACTTACCGGTATAGAAGGATTTTTTCCCTTTCCGGTTTTAATAATCGCGGCAGCCATAATTGCGGAAGTAAGACGGGCACAGCGATCTACAAAGATATCCAAAAGAAAATACAGGGTATCGTAATCTTCCTGAGTACCCTTTGCAAGAGCCGCTCCCAATACCGTATCCGTTTTAAAGGGCGTGTATAAAAAACGGTCCATATCGAACAGGGTAAATTCTTTTACAGCCGTTAAAGCTTCCGCTGCGGGAGCCGAAAACAAACCGTCTTCACATGCGGCGCGTACTGCAATCGAAGCGACTCCGCCCAAATAGGCACCGGAACACATTTTTTCCAACACATAGCGGCCGGGGGTTTGCGTCGTTTGATCGAATGCCGTATCGAATTCACTGCGCGCAACCTTATCAAACACACCCGATTCACAGACAACGATTTGTTCCGACGGAATATCGGCACGCACGCCGGCAATTTTTGCGATGGGGCCGTATTCTATGTAAGCCGTATTCAAACCCGTTCCCAAAATAACTCCCGCGTAAGAACTGTAGCGTCTTCCTCCGACAGCCTGCGAAGCTCCGGCTAAAAGGGCGGCAGCCGTATCGTTCAACAATACGATTTTTTCGGGACGCTTCCAGCCGCGTTCTACAAGGGCATCGGAAAGGCTTTTTCCGACCAAAGAACCGACCACTTCTTTCGCCTTTATCTCTTTTGAAAAGCTCAGCACTTCACCGTCGTTTTCGGGCGTAATTTTCATCGCATAGGAAAAACAAAAACCGATTCTCGATGCCCTGTCTTTCAGATAATCAAGATTGGCGGCAATCGTATCGAAAAACTCTTTTTTGGAAAATTCGCGTTCAATGCCCGGCATTGAAGATTTTTTTAATTCACTGATTGAAGGATTGCCTTCGCCGTCAAAAGAAACCAAACAGCTTCTGAAGTTTGTACCGCCGGCATCGATGACGATAACGCTTTGATTTTTAGGAGCCGCTTCGGGAGGATTTGTCCACGTGGGAATCATATCCTGTGCAGCGGGTTTTCCCAATGCATCTTCCCCGGCTAAACCCGCCTCCATATCGTACAGTAAGCCGTCTATTACGGACGTTATATCGGGGCCGTTTACAGCCAATCCGTGCTTGCCGGCAAAAGCGGCGACTTTTTCGTATAATTTCATAAATAACTCCTAAAATATATCGTATTCTACAACTAATATGTTGATTAGCGTACACGGATGTACGAATATGCTGTATGTAACCGAGTTTAACGAAGACAAACTCGTGTTAAAGATTGTGCAAGGACACACAATTTTCAAATATTGTATCATAACCTCAGAAAATTTGAAAGGGAATATGCTTTCTCATTCAGGACAACGGTACAAAATCGATTTCCGTGAAAGAGCCGTGAGGAGCTTGACCCTATGCCGCCTAAAAGTGTATATTTTAAAAAATTATTACATGGAGTTAACTTTGGAACTTATAGAACGGGTAAAAGAATGCCTTGAGTACATACGTCCTCAATTACAGGCTGATGGCGGTGACGTCGAATTTGTTGAACTGCAGGACGGCGGTAAAGTTGTTGTCAAATTAACGGGTGCATGCGGAGGCTGTCCTATGGCGACAATGACGCTCAAACACGGCGTTGAACAAATGCTCAAGGATAAAATTCCCGAAGTAACGGAAGTCGTTCAGGCGTTCTAATCCGCTTCGGAGTTTAAAACTTATTACAACTTATTCAGGTTTAGCACATATATTTTCGGTGCTTAATCGCACAAAGGATGCATTATGACGATAGAAAAAGATGTTATGGCGGCGATTCATTATACGCTGAAAGATAAAGACGGAACTCTTTTGGATTCTTCGGAAGGATCTGAGCCTTTGGAATATTTACACGGCTGCGGCAATTTGATCCCGGGATTGGAAAAAGAGCTTGAAGGCAAAAAAGCCGGCGATACCCTGTCGGTAAGTATCGAACCTGCCGAAGCTTACGGTGAATATTCCGATGATTTGGTAGTTACGATTCCCCGCTCCAATTTTGAAACCGATGCCGAAATTGAAGTCGGTATGCAGTTTGAAACGGGCTCCGGTTCGATGAGCCGCATTGTCCGCGTTACAAAGATTGACGGCGACGATATTACGATTGACGCAAACCACGAGCTTGCCGGCAAAACCCTCTTTTTCGATGTAAAAGTTGAAAGCGTACGCAAGGCAACCGATGAAGAGATTGAAGCCGCCCGCTCGGACTCTTGCGGCTGCGGGTGCGGCGGTCATCACGATCATGAACATGACGAAGACGGTTGCGGCGGAAGTTGTAGCTCCGGGGGCTGTGGAGGATGCGGCGGCGGTTGCTGCGGCTGAAAAACGGTGCGCGGCACCTCGCCGGGGGTAAAACCCTCCGTACGAAAAAAAACGGTTGATTAATTACTATTTAAATCAATCGGTGTTTTTAAAATTTATATTCAAAACACACCTGCACAAAGTGGTTGTTTTTCCATGCACTGAATTCGCTTTTTTTGTCTTTTGCGTAAATATAGGCACCCATACCTTCAATATAAAATTCGTCTTTGATTTTATATTTTATACGCGGCATAATAACGGCGTCATTGTGTTCAATACCCCAAATAACCGTAAGCGAATCGGTTAAAGTTTCATGCAGCCACGAGTCGGAAATATTGCAGACGATTTTATTGTTTGTCGGTTTTTCCGCCGCATTCCAATCCATATCGAATTTGCCGTCCGCATTGTTTTGTTTAACATTCTTAAATCCGATAATATACGAACCGATATTTTGTACGTTCAGATTTATGTTGTTAAGCGGAATATCGACATCAAATCCCAAGAGCCATTGCACGCTGTTGTTGTGAACCGCAGGATCGGTTCCTTTAAAATCATAGGTCATATAGTAGGCGGCTTCCGATTTAAGATTGAACATTGCAATTGCGGCTGCCAAGTCGGCACCGAAGATATGCACGGGGTCGTAATATATGCAGTCTCGGATATTGCCGCCGGCCATAGCTTCCGAAATCAATTTTTCGGTATTTATCGACGGGGTTTTATACCGGCCGTAATAGTATTGCCCCGCCATATCGACAGGCCCTGCTGAACCGGAAAGGCGCAGACCGTACTGTCCGTATTCTATTTGATTCATATCGGGCATAAAGGCGTTCATACCGATTTTTACACATTCATCGAACCGAAAATCTTCAATTATTTTAGCACCGCGCGAAATTTGTTTTTCAAATTCCTCCCGTACAAGCTTTGTATATTTTTTTGATTCGGCTTTTGCAATTTTGTCGATTTTTTCTTCAGTCAATACGCCGGATATATCGAAGGTAATAGGCTTGCCGCTTAAAGCCATAAGCGTCGCTCTAACAGCCGGCCGCTCAATAAGCGGACGTTTATTTACAATTTCGTTAATTTCCACATCGGATAATTCGGGAAAGTTGGTTGTTACGGTTGCAGGAGAACCGGTTGCCGTCGTTAAGCTCTCTTTTATGGTTGAATACATAATCGATTCAACTTTTTCCGTAGGGAAAGCGTTGGAAAAACGATCACTTTTCATAAAATCTATTGTCTTTTGCTTTACATCTTTGATTTGAGTCGGTTCCCAAGGCCCTTTGAGCGCAATACGGTCGGGAGTCATAAGCGGCGTCCAAACGGCTTCCACCCTAAGGGGGATAGGCGCATTGTAGGCAAGGTGCACCATCGGTTCGGCGATACGGCGGTTAATATAGGCGGGAATCGTAAAATCCGTAAAATCGTTTGCATTAAAAACGTCCAATACATGGAGCATATCGCCGCGTCCCCACACAATCTTCATTTTCCCCGCAGACAATACAAAGTCGCCGATATACGCACGCACAGTACATTCGTCTATGAGGTCGAGCGGGTAATCGGCAATAGTAAGCGCATTACATTTAAAATGTGCATCCAGTTCGGTATTCGGCGCATTATATTTAAGGTTAATGCCGAAAACGGGCAATGCGTCGGTACGTTTTAAATCTTTATGAGGATACATCCGCATTTGCGTCGATGCAAAACCCGAAAATTCAAAACTGCGTGCATTTTCGGAAGAGGCGGAAGAATCGGAGGAAAAATCAAATGTATTGCCTGTATCGTCTTCCGTACCCGCATCGTCAAAAAAAGAAGTCTGTGCGGCCGGCTTTATATACAAACAGCATAAAAGCGCGCAAAAAAATATACATTTTTTCATAACACCTCCGATAACGGGGCGGATTTAAACGCCGATAAAAATCCGCCGGTCTTTAATTACAGACCGGCACTTCTAAAAAAACTCGAAGCTGAATTGAACGACGCTATTTCAGACGTTCAATTTAAACGTCCCGTATTTAAGAAATTTTGAGAAAACAGTTTGTCGTCAATAGGTTGATCCGTTTCTATTTTCAAAATTTCAAGTACGGTTTTGTGGTTTGTCTGCACGTTTTTTAGGCTGCTTTTCATAGGAATCCAATAATTATTATTTTTTTCCAGCTTTTCGATGTGCAGAACTTTTAAAAGATTACCTTTTTTATCGTACATTTCCACTTTTACGGGTATGCAGGTTTCTTTATCAATGTAGGCAATTTTTTTTGAATAACGGCTGCTTTTGGGGTCTACGGGAACGGATTCCACTTTCCAACAAGTATAAGCATCCACCGATTCTTCACCGAGCAGGGTATGTGTGTCCTGTTCGATTTTTCTTGTTTCAAGGTCGTCATAGTCGGCATCGGTACCCATAAAGGACTTTGACCCTTCCGCGCCGGCAATACGGCGGACGGTACGCAGTGCCGGAAGATAAATCCATTTATCGTTTGCGCGGTCCTTATTTACAATTTGCAAAAATCGGGTATCTTTAACCGAGGCGGGTTTACGGAAAACGATTACCGCCGCCCCCGTTTTGTCGCCGGGGTCTTTTGCCCATTCTTCAATCATTCTGTCTTCAGTATTTCCGTTTGAATCGATAAGGGTCATTTTTACCGCACTATGAGTAAACAGGGGCCTTTTTACATCAAGCGATTTTTGGACGATACTTGTACCGTCTTCGGCAAAAGCGGCACAAACACAGCATACCGTCAGCACGCACAAAGCGGCCGATTTTTTTAACAAAGAATGTTTCATTCTTTTACTCCTTTCGGCTTACGCAGGCATAAAGAACCGTGCGCTTTAGCCATAAATTCAGGTTTGAACATATTCAATACAACAGGTAAAATCGTTAAAGCGGCCACGGA
>CAUURR010000004.1:0-34367 GCA_963547555.1 uncultured Treponema sp.
AACACGGGGTAAAGGCGCGCAATAACCTTATCGACCGGAAGAATCGTTGCAAGAAAATAATAAACAAGGATAATAATCGTCCAGACTTTTATATTAAGCCATTCGGGTGTAAGCAGGGCAAGAAGACCTGCAGGTCCTACCATAAATACAACGCCGACCATAACCAAAAGCACAAGACCGAATACGCGCATAATGTTTTGCATTGCCGGCCCCAGATATTTTCCCGTAATTTCGGTAATACTTGCACCGTCGTTGCGTACGGAAAGCATTCCCGCAAAATAATCGTGTACGGCACCCGCAAAAAGCGTTCCCGCTACAATCCACAGATAAACACTGGGCCCCCACAGCGCGCCCGAAATAGCACCGAAAATCGGTCCCAAGCCCGCAATATTTAAAAGCTGAATTAAAAACGCTTTGGGTTTTGAAATAGGAACATAGTCTACGCCGTCCGGATTGGTCATTGCCGGAGTGGGTCTGTTTGCATCCGGCTTAAAAACCTTTTCTACAACTTTACCGTAGAGAAAGTACCCTACGATAAGCGCTGCAACACACAGCAAAAACGTAATCACAATGAGCCTCCTGAGAATGTGATGGTACTTGTGTTCGGGAAAAAGCGAACCGCTTTTTTGCACCCCGTTACGCCGATTATACACCCTCTTTGCAGCTTTGTAAACGACAAATTTTAATACTGTGTCCGCTTTATAGATTTTTCCTTTCAAAATAGCCGAACTTGTGGTACAATGTATGAAACTCGAACATCCGTGTTCGAGTTTCAACTTGAGTTTTGAGCGATGCTCAAAACTCAGTAACATACAGCGTATTTTCCGCACCTCCATGTGCGGGAGTACAAAAGTCGGCGGCTTGATATGAGTACGGCAAATATCGCGTGCCGGAATATAAAAATGAGGAGGTGTCGATGAAAAAGAGCTTTGACGAGCTGACCATTGCAGACGACTTTATGTTTTGCAAAGTAATGCAGGACGAAGGTTTATGTAAAGAATTTCTTGAAATGGTTTTGGCAGACAAAATCGGGAAAATCACCTACCTGTCATCGCAGGATGCCGTATTTACCGGCTTGGAATCAAAATCGGTACGCCTCGACTTGCTCGTAAAAGACGAAGCCGGCAAGTCTTATGACATCGAAATGCAGGTGGCAAACGAACACAACATCCCGAAGCGTATGCGGTATTATCAAGCCGCAATCGACATCGCTTTTTTGGACAAGGGAAACCACTACAAAGCCTTGAACGACAGCTATATTATTTTCGTATGTTTGTTTGACGCTGTCGGGAAAGGCAAACCGCTTTACACATTCGAGAATATCTGCCTCGAAGATAGGCAAACATCCTTACAAGACGGAACAAAAAAGGTTATAATCAATGCGGAAGCATTCGGCAAAGCCGAAGATGCAGAACTCAAAGGCTTTTTGGAATACTTAAAAACAGGTGCGGCCCACACTGACTTTACAGGGAGGATAGAAACGATGATACAGGCAGTAAAACACAACGAACAGGCACGCAAGGAATACCGCTTTATGTCGGGATTTGAGATGGACGCACGGGAAGAGGGCATGCAGCAAGGCTTTTCCGCCGGGTCACGCCAAACAAAACTCGAAACGGCAAAGCTGATGAGGTATGAAAATCTGGGTCTTGACTTAATTTCAAAGATTACAGGGCTTTCCGTTGAGGAAATCGAGAAGCTTTGACCCTAAAAATCTTTCCCTTGCGGTGTTGCACAAGTCAAAAAAGGGGCAGGTGCGGTTTTTACGATTCGGGTAAACTGCGTGCAAGACGGATGCCGATATAGTTGGCGCGGCGGTACGGATAGTACCAGTTTACACGGGAAACCGCACAGTCATAAGCTTTTTCATAAAAGCTGCCGCCTCTGGTAATCCTTGACGGCTCATCTACGGACGGGCGCAGACCGCCGCAGGGATTTTCTTCTATTGTGCCGCTTATGTTTATGACGTCAGCCCAGTCGAAACACCATTCCTGAACGTTACCGGACATATCGTACAAGCCGAGCCTGCTCGGCCGTTTGCATCCGACTGCATGGGTTTTATTGCCGCTATTACCTTTATACAGGCCGTATTCATTTAAGTTGGCATCGCCGTTTTTTGTATTTTCATAAAATTGCGCGGGATTAAGTTGTGCGCATTGCGTGCCTGCAAAGGCATATTTCCATGCGACATCGGTAACATCGCCGCCGCGTGCGGCAAATTCCCATTCGGCTTCGGTCGGAAGGCGGAATCCTCTGCCCGATGTATTACATATAACCTTGTCCCATGCCTTTCTCAGTTCAGCCGGGCTGTCTTCAGTGGGGATTTCGTCGTATTGAATATCTTCCCAATCGATGATTTTGTCTTGAATAGTATAATACGGTTCCAGCCCCATTTTTAAACTCAGTTTATTGCAAAAAACAACGGCATCATACCAGCTTACCATTTCTACCGGCCGCGACCCGCCGGTTTTAAAGCTGCTCGGATTGTGCCCCATAACCGCTTCATAGAGTTCCTGCGTTACTTCATGCTGTGCAAGTTCAAACGGACTGAGCCGCACTTTTCTGCCGTTAAGGAATGCTCCTTTGAAAAGAAACCGGCCCGTTATGTACTTGTCTTTGCCGCCGTCGCAATAGGTGCTCCAGCTTGAATCGTCGGTTATAACAATGTCGGCCTTTGTGCCTTTTTTTACAATTGCTTTAAAGGTCAGGTTTTGTACCGCAGTGTTGAAATCCGCTTTTTTTGTTATATTCTGTTCGCATGACAGCAAAAAAACTGCCGCAGTTATAAGGGCCGCCGCAATAAGCGCACGGGTTACAGTGTGTTTCATATTTCCCCCTATAAACTCATCAACCGCAGACTTTATCAAAAGTCGGGAATTGATGAATTGTTGCCGTTTCGAGAAAGAGAGAAACGGCATACGGTTTTCCGAAAGTCATAAAACTTTTTGTAAGTATAAAACGGAATAAAAGATAATGTCAATAAGTTAGTTAAGAAAAACTTTAAAAAGCGATTTGTAATAATAATTTTCGGTAAAAAGTTAAAATGTGCCGTTTTTCGGCATAAAAATATCCTGTATACCTCTTGCAAAAAATTTAAAAATAATATATGTTAGTTTAAACTAAATAAGTTAGTTATAGCTAAATAAAAAGGGGTTGTGTATGAAAAAAAATGTAAGACAAAGTGTCGTACTTTGTGCCGCAGTTGTCTGTCTGTCTGTCTGTCTGTTACAGGCTGTAAATATGTTACGGGAGTGTCTCCGCAGAAGGACATTATTGAATTTAAGCTTGAAAGCACTCTGAACAAGAAAGATGCGAACTTGGAAAAGAGCGTAATCGGAACAATCAATCGGGATACAAAAACCGTAAATCTGATTATACCGGACGGTACGGATGTAACAAAACTGATTGCAACTTTTACGGCAAGTCCCTATGCACAGGTTTTTGTAAACGGGACTGCACAGGCAAGCGGTAAAACGGTTCAAAATTTCAGTTCCGATGTGGTTTATACCGTACAGGCGGAAGACGGTACTACGCAAAATTACACGGTAAAGCACACAATGGGACCGGCTGCGGGATATACGCTTTTAAACTTCGATTTTAAGAAGAGCATTAATACAGAACTGCCGGATGATGCTGTGAGTGTTGGAGGATATCTCAATAAAGGGACATTAAGAGCTTTTTTTGTCAAATTTCCTGCCGGTACAACGGAAGCCATGATGCGAAATCTTAAGCCTACGTTTGTAGTAAGCCCTCATGCGCAACTTTTTATCAAAGGGACACAGATGCAAAGCGATACAACCGCTGCGGATTTTTCCGACTTGAAAAACAGTATCAGTATGACGGTAAAAGCACAAAACGGTGATACGTCTCGCTGTGTTGTGGTACCGGAAGTCGATTTACCGGCTGCGCCGGAAAGCGATATAAACAAGTATGCCGGCTCGTATTACGGCGAGTTGAATTCAGCTTTTCTCGGCAACAATAAAGTAATTATTGTTCTTGAAAAAGAAAAGGTTACCCTCTATACGGATGCAGCGGGTATGAGTATGGATTACGTAAACGTTGAGTGGGAAAAGGATGACGACACATGCATCTGTACCGCATATAGTAAGAAAGATAAAACTAAAGTGCGAATAAAAAACCTATACGGAAAACTCGGTTTTTCGTTTTATAAAAAGGGCGGTGTGTTTAAAACCGATACCGCGATTATGGGTACACCTGTAACGGCGACAAAGGGCGCGCCCTTTGTATGGACAGAGGGATGCGGATATTCCAGGGTAAGCATGCATCTTTAAGGTTTGTGTGCCGAATCAAAAAAAGGCTGTCTAAAAAACGGTTGGTTTTTAACAGTCCGTACCGAACATAAAGGCAGCCGTTCCGCAGTTTCGATTGCGGGGCGGCTTGTCCGCTTATAACGCTTATAATATAAGGAACATAAAATTAAGGAACATAAAATGAAAAAAAATCTATGTACCGTACTTGTGTGCGCGCTTATATTCGGTGTTTTGCTTGCAGGCTGTGATGATTTATCTCCTGCAAAACCGAAACCGCGGCCCGATATGGGCGGTCTTATACCGGACGATATCAGTGACGACTTTTTACCGAATTTGCCGGATGACTACAAAACGGAAATTCGAAATTTGTACGGCTGTTATTGGATGAGCGGTGCAAAAGATAATTGTACTGAAATCCGTGAAACAAAGCTTCTTGTGTATTCAAACGCTATGAGCTACAGTTATGAAAATATCCGCTGGAGCAGGGTTTCCGATTCAATGTGGGTGTGTATTGCATATCACAAGAATGAGTGGGATTATTCCGAGGGCGACAGAAAAGTTATTTTGAGATTTACAAAGGATTCCGGCGGCACAGTAACGTTATGGCAGCGCGTTATAATAATGGGGCACACGTCAGGTCCCTTTACGAAAGGAAAAGCAGTTGAACGGGTTGAACAAGGCGGTAACGTTTTTTACGTATACGACAAAAACGATCCGTCCTGTCCCAAAATGAAAGCGCCGTCGCCGCTCTAATATTCTATTTTCGGAGGTTATATGAAAAAGTATATCAATGTGCGAATTATATGTTCGGTGTTTTTTGCGGGAATTATGATTGCCGCATTGACCGGGTGTAAAAATCCTGCCGCTCCTTCAAAAGAAGCGAAACTCATATCGTTTGCGTTTGAAAAGAAATACAATAATGGGCTTAGCGAGGATATAATCGGTGTAATCAATGAAGATGCAAAAACTGTTACCGTAACGGTACCCGAAAGCGCCTATGGGCATTCAGCCGGTCAGCCGAATAAAAAGTTCAAACCGAGCTTTACGGTAAGTCCCAAAGCGGCGCTGTATAAAGGTACGAAAGAACAAAAAAGCGGCATCACCGAAGATTTGTTTATAGAGAATAGGGGATATCGGGTTATGGCCGAAGACGGTTCATCGCAGGCATATACCTTGTGTGTTGATATAGCATACACCAATCCGTCCGTACCTGTTGCGGATACCGACACGATAAAAAAATTCTACGGTACCTACCGCGGACTCCTGCATTTTGATAATCATGACTATAAAATGTATGTTGTGTTTGACGGTAAAAAAACAGCTTTTTATTCCGGGCCGATGAGTGCAGTGTACATAAATACCGATTGGGAAAAGGACTCCGAAGGGAACTGGGTTTGCCGTACCTATCACAGGAATAATTTTCAACGAGTGCGTGAAATAGACGGCATAAATCAAGTAAAAACCACTGCAACTTTTAAGGTTGCTGCCGACGATAAGGTTACTTGTAAAATGATTGTAAATGCAATGGGGAATGCACCTTCCAAAGAGGATATCCCAAAAGCTGACGATTATTATGTTTTTAAACCCGGCGACGGTGAAGGCTTTTCGGCTCCCAAATGGCCGTAAAAACGCCAAGGGCGGTTGCTGTTTTTGGCCGCCCTTCAGCACAAGCAGCACAAAAGCTTTTTAGCGCAAGAGACTGTCTTTTATAAAGGTTTGTGCGTATAAAACCAAAGCGTTCATTTCATCATCGGTATAGGGAATTATATCGTTGTAAGCGGGTTCAAGGCAGTTTCCCGGTATAAAAGGGGCAAAACGCCACGAAGCATCGTTCGGCAAAAGTTTTGCCGTATTTTGAATATCCTGTTTTTTTACCAAGGGCGGTACCAGTACCGTCCTTATTTCGTAATGCCCGCTTCCGAGCCGTTTGCACTGTTCTATAGTGCGCTCTAAATTTCTTTTTGCACAGCCGCTTTGTGCCGCGTATCCTAAAAGGTTGTAGCGTTCGGGCGAAGTTTTTATATCGACGGCTATAAAGTCGGGGCTTGTTTCGGCATTTTCAAAAAGGGCTTCCAATGCATCGGGGTGCATACCGTTTGTGTCCAGCTTTACCTTGTAGCCGGAATTTTTCGCTTTTTTAATGATTGAAGGGATTTCTTTGTGGATAAGCGGTTCGCCGCCGGAAATAACAAAACCCGAAAGGACGTTTCGGCGTTTTTCCAAATGTTCAAAAACGTCTTTTTCGGTGCAGGCACTGTCCGGCGGCAATCGTCCGAAAACCGGATCGCCGTTATAGCAATACGGGCAGCGCAAACTGCAGCCCGTTAAAAACCATGTACAGGCGACTTTACCCGGATAATCGACAAGAGTCGTTTTGATTAAAGCGCCTGTAAGCATGAGGTGTTATAATTACGCTACGTGCTGTTTTGCGGGAACAAGGATGCGCGAAAGTTCGGCAACGTTGTGCGCACGCGCAATTTCTTCTCCGTTTTTATCGAATACGATAACCGTCGGAGCCGCCAAAACACCCGCTTCCGCAGCCCGGCTCAAGCCGTCTTCGGTGTCCACGTCGATGTAACGTCCTTCCGCGTCTATCGATGCCAGATAATTTTTTACCGGCGGGCAGTTGGGGCAGGTTGCTCTTCCGAAAAACTCGTAAAAAGCGGGAAGACGCTCCGTACTGCCGGTGCTTGCCGCGGTCTCTTCCGTATAAACGGCGGCGTTTACCTGACGCGGTGTGCAGGTTCCTTCCGTACAGACAAACTGTTTGCGGTGATTGTATTCGTCGCGTTTTCCCTTATTCCAGTTGCGTACCGAGCGGTAATAACCGACGATTCTTGCGTATACTTCGGTTTCCGTTCCGCGTACTTGAGCCAATTCTTCTTTTACCTGAGCTATATCGGCTTCGATTTGAGCCAATGTTCTTACCGGTTCCATTTAATCCTCCCCGCGGACTGTTCAAAATAAAGCCGTTTTAGACAGTTCCGCCATTCAATATATTATAAATTTGCCGCTTTTTCAAGCGATATACGCTTTTCTTCTTCCAACTGTTGAAGCTTTAAGCGCAGTTTTTGTTCTTTTTCGGCTTTGCATTTCGGACATTCAAATACTTCGCCGGGCAAATAGCCGTGAATTTTACATATCGAGTATGTAGGCGAAATCGTAATGTAGGGAATGCGGTAATTTGCCGTCAGTGTTTTTACCAAATCGCGGCAGGCTCTCCAGTCCTTTATGGATTCGCCCATAAAAGTGTGGAATACCGTTCCGCCCGTATACTTTGTCTGCAAGCTTTCCTGATGATCCATAGCTTCGAATATGTCGCTGGTATAATTTACCGGAAGCTGTGTCGAATTCGTATAGTAGGGATCGTGTTCTCCCGACGTAATAATATCGGGAAATTGCCGTTTGTCGTGGCTTGCAAGACGATAGGACGTACTTTCGGCAGGGGTCGCTTCCAAATTGAACAATTCTCCCGTTTTTTCCTGATAGTCGGCCATCCGCTGCCGCATGTGCAAAAGGACTTCTTCGGCAAAGGCTTTTCCTTCAGGGGTAACAATGTCGACGCCCAAAAAGTTCAGGCAGCATTCGTTCATACCGCACAAACCGATTGTATTAAAGTGGTTGTTCAGCGTGGAAAGATAGCGTTTTGTATAGGGGAAAAGTCCGCCGTCCAATAAGCGCTGGATAAGCTTGCGTTTTGCGCATAAGCTTTCTTTTGCCAAATCCATCAGATAGTCCAAGCGTGCAAAAAACTGTTGTTTTGTTTTTGCCAAATAGCCGATTTGCGGCAGGTTGATTGTAACAACACCCAGCGAGCCGGTAAATTCGTCGGAGCCGAATAAGCCGCCGCCGCGTTTGCGCAGTTCGCGCTTATCCAGTTGCAGGCGGCAGCACATGGAACGCACGTCGCCCGGGTTCAAGTCGGAATTGATAAAGTTTTGAAAATACGGGGTGCCGTATTGAGCGGTCATTTCGAACAAAAGGCGGGCGTTTTCGCCGTCCCAGTTAAAATCCTTTGTGATATTGTACGTGGGAATCGGATACTGAAAACCGCGGCCTGCCGCATCGCCTTCGAGCATCAGTTCGATAAAGACCTTGTTTATCATATCCATTTCGGCTTGGCAGTCGCCGTAGGTAAAGTCCATTTCCTTTCCGCAGGCGATGGCTTTTTTATCTTTCATGTCGTCGGGAACGGTCCAGTCCAGCGTGATGTTTGTAAAGGGCGCTTGAGAACCCCAGCGGCTGGGCGTGTTGACACCGTAAATAAAGCTTTGAATACACTGGCGCACTTCTTTTTCGCTCAAGCTGTCTTTTTTGACAAAGGGTGCCAAATAGGTGTCGAAAGAGCTGAATGCCTGGGCGCCCGCCCATTCGTTTTGCATAATGCCCAAAAAGTTGACAATCTGCTGGATGAGGGTGGACAAGTGCTTTGCGGGCGTCGACGTGATTTTGTCGGGAACGCCGCCCAAGCCCTCGGCTACAAGCTGACGGATTGACCAGCCCGCACAATAGCCTGAGAACATGGACAAGTCGTGGATGTGAAAGGCGGCGGTTTTGTGTGCGTCGGCTACTTCTTTTGAATAGACGTTTGTCAGCCAATAGTTTGCCGTAATTGCGCCAGAATTGTGCAAAATAAGACCGCCCAGCGAATAGTTTACATTCGCGTTTTCCTTTACGCGCCAATCCGACTGGCTCAAATATTGCCCCATAGTCGAATTGATGTCGAGCATAAGGCTTTTTGCATCGCGCATCGCCTCGTGCTTTGCCCGGTACAGGATGTAGGCCTTGGCAACCTGTACTTCGTTTTCTTCAATCAATACCGTTTCGACTATATCCTGAATTTCTTCAATAGCCGGAATGGAATTTTTATGCCGACCGGCCATCATAAGGCGGAGCTTCTCTTCGGTTTTTTGCGTGAGGAACTCCGCCTTATCGGGATTCGGCCGTTTTTCGACAGCGGTAACGGCCTTTCCTATGGCGGTATTGATTTTGGAACGGTCGTAATCCCCTATTTCCCCCGACCGTTTTACAACATGCTTGATGAACATGGCCGAATTATCTTCTTTATCGGTTCCCAAAAAGTTTTTCCATTCGGGGAACACGGTTTGTTCGGCAGAACTGCTTTGCGCGTTCATTCGCCTCCTCCCAGCTTATTTACTTCAGTAATAAATTCTTCCAAATTTTCAAAATGCCGATATACCGAAGCAAAGCGTATGTAGGCGACCTTATCAACCTTGTGCAGTGCTTCCAAAACCAGATTTCCCAAATCGGCTGTGGAAATCTCACGGCTGCCCCGTGCGCGCATAACCGCTTGGGTTTCAATATCGCCGACGATATTTTCCACCTGCGACGTTGAAACGGGACGTTTTTCCAATGCGCGTTCTATGCCTTTTTCCAGTTTTGTACGCTCAAAGGGTTCGCGTCTGCCGTCTTTTTTAACGACCATAAGCGGCTTTTCTTCGATGTGTTCATAGCTGGTAAAACGGTAACCGCAGGAAAGACATTCTCTTCTGCGCCTTATGCTTTCCCCGTTGGTCATGGTTCTCGATTCAAGCACCTTGTCGTCAAGGCTTCCGCAATAGGGACAGCGCATAAAATCTCCGTTTCGTAAAAGGTACGGATTTTAGTTTGCATATATAGCGTTTTATCCGTAACAATTGCATTATATAACACTATATCTGTTATGGCAAGTGGATTTTTAAAAAAAAGAGTAAAAATCGAAAAAAAAGCCGAGGCGCTTATCTTCTTCGCAGTTAATTGCGATTTTGGAGAGAATAAAAGAGACTGCGGGCTTTAAAAAGAGCAAGGGATATAAAAATCGGGAACAGCACAAAGAGCTTTTTTACCCCGTTTTTACCCGCACGCGCTTTCCATGAGCGTTCAAGCTGTGCCCATACCGAAAAAAGCATGGGAATAAAGGTTAAAAAAAGCACAAATAAGAGGGCGGCGTGTGCCGGAAGGATTTTTCCGAGGGCGGCTTTTAATTCGAGCGATGTGGTAGTATTGAAAAAAAGTGACGTTATTTGTAAAGCGCATACGAGTTTGAGGATGAGTTCAATAAGGGGGCGTATGGATGTATCCGAGCCTGTGATAAAAGAAACGGCTTGCACTAGGGCGAGAAAAAAAACGTAGTAGGCGAGGGGCTTGAGGTCTAGCATTTGCTGCTTTATGCCGAATCCCGCATAGAGGGCGGCTCCTGCGTTAAGTCCTATCCATACAAGGCAGTACAGGGGCGGCACAAAAAAGACGGCTGCGGGCAGCACAAAAAGAAGTACAATCTTAAAAACCGCCGGCATTTTATGGATAAGACTGTTTCCGGCACGATAGGAAAAAAGCGGATTTACGTCCACAATAAGTCCTCCCGCTTTGTATAGGAGCATATAGGGTGGCGTATGTTCCATTGTTTTAAGTCGAGTTTTAAGCCTTCGTCCGGAGTGCCGTCAAACACTTTTTTTCCCGCGCACAAAACTATAAAACGGTCGGCGAGGGCATAGCATTTTTCCAATTCGTGGGTTAAAATCAAAACCGTGCGGCCGTCTTTTTTTAGCATGCGTATTAACTCGTTTACCTGCACAACGCCGCTGTAATCGAGGTTTGCATAGGGCTCGTCGAAAATGACGATAGGGCAGTCCATTGCAAGGATGCCCGCAACGGCTAGGCGGCGTTTTTCGCCCCCCGATAAAAAACGGGCGGGAAAGGACGCGCGTTTTAAAAGACCGGTTTTTTCCAAAGCGTTTTTACAGCGTGTGCGGGCTTCATCGTTTTTGAGCTTGAGATTTTTTAAGCCGAACATAATGTCTTCGGCAGGTGTTTCGCCAAGAATCTGCATGTCCGCATCCTGAAAGATAAGACCGCATCTTCCGCTTACGGAAACGGTGCCCGCCGAAGCTTCTTCCAGGCTCGCGATAATCGACATGAGTATGCTTTTTCCCGAACCGTTTGCCCCGCCGATAAGCAGACATTCTCCCTCGTAGAGTGTGAATGATACATCGTTTAATACGTTTATATAGCGTTCCGCCGGCTGTGCCGAGTTTTTTCCCCCCGGGCTTTGTTCCCCGTTCCGACCTTCTTTTTGCATCGTGTCGGCGGGGAATTCAAAGTCAAAGGCATCGAGCGGGGCGGGTTTAAAAAAGCGTTTGCTTATATGTTCAACCGTTATAACCGCTTTTTTTTCATTCACCTAAGTCCGCATCCTTATACAGATAGCGGGCGATAACCGGTCTTAATTTTGCCGCCAGTACAACGGTTAAAACCGCTTTAAGTCCGTCTCCGGGCAAAAAGGGCAGACAGGCAAGGCTTAGGGCTTCGGTAAGACCTTTTCCGGTTATTTTGATAAATTGGGCGATACCCGGAATGTAAATCAAGACAAAGCCTAAAAGAGTGCCTATGATAATTTTGTATAAAGGCGTTTTTTGTTCGGGCGACGGTTTACCGATGTAAAAACCGGCAGCGGCGGCGGCCAAAAAATAGCCGATTAAAAAGCCGCCGGTCGGACCGAGGATAATTGCCATACCGCCGCGTCCGCCTGCAAATACGGGAAGACCGAGCGAACCTGCAAGCAAAAAAAGACCTGCCGCACCCGCACCCTGCACTCCGCCCAAAAGAGCCGCTGCCAAAACGGGCATCATGTTTTGCAGTACAATAGGTACCGGAGATCCGGGCAGGGGGATCGAAATAAAAGCACTTACGACAATCAAGGCCGCAAACAGGGCGGTAAAAACCGCTTTAAGCATTTTTTCACGTGATTTTTTGTCAGACATAAAAACTCTCCGAAATAATTTTTTTTGCATTATACCGTTTTTTTTATATATTTTCAATTATACCGTTCGGATTTGGAAAGTACATTCCGCGCCCTTGCAAAAAGTCGGTAAAATCGGTATTGTGGCGATATGGAAGAAATCTTGAATTTACTGCGCGCCGATGCGCGCATTTCGGCCGAAGACATTGCCGTTATGACTAAAAAAACGCCTGAACAAGTGCGGGCGATTATACAAAAATTCGAAAAAGACGGCGTTATTTTAAAATATTCCGCCATCGTAAACCCCGAAAAAATAAACGGCCAAGGAGCTTCCGTGCGCGCCGAAATAGAAATTCAGGTTACGCCCGAACGCGAACACGGCTTTGACGCTCTTGCCGAGCGCATTTACCGCTTTCCGCAAGTACGCGCCCTCTACCTTATGAGCGGCGGCTACGATTTGAAAGTCGTTATCGAAGGCGAAAGCTTGCAGGACGTCGCCTTTTTTGTTGCGCGCAAACTGTCCACGATTGAAGGCGTGCGCAGCACCAAAACGCACTTTATCTTAAAAACCTATAAAGAAAACGACGTCGTATATGTAAGTGAAAAAACGGACGGCCGCGAAGGGGTAACCGCGTAGTATGGAACAAAATACCAGAAGCGACCGCTTTTCCGCCCTTATGCAGGATATTCCGCCGTCGGGTATCCGTAAATTTTTCGATTTGATTATCGGCCGCGACGATATTATTTCTCTCGGTGTCGGAGAACCGGACTTTGCCACGCCGTGGACAATCAGGGAAGAGGCCTTTTATCATTTGGAACAGGGGCATACTTCCTACACGTCAAACTGGGGATTGAAGGAATTGCGCGAAGCGATTGCCGACTATCTTACCAAATACGATTTACGGTACAATCCAAAAAACGAAATTCTTGTTACCGTCGGCGTATCGGAAGCTGTAGACGCGGTGCTGCGCGCGGTTTTAAATCCGGGTGACGAAATCATTATCTGCGAGCCATGTTATGTGTCGTATCAGCCTTTGGCGGCCCTGTGCGGCGTAAAGCTCGTCCACTTGGATACGAGTACAACCGACTTTTATCCCACTGCGCACGCTATCGAACAGGTTATAACGCCCAAAACAAAGGCGCTGATGATTTGTTCGCCGAGCAATCCGACCGGCCGCGTTATTCCGCGTGAAGAACTGGAAAAAATCGCCGCCCTTGTGAAAAAGCATCAAATATGGGTATTGTCGGACGAAGTATACTGCGAATTGATTTACGATGAACACAAACACTGCTCAATCGGTTCTTTTCCGGGCATGAAGCCGTACAGCATTATCTTAAACGGCTTTTCAAAATCTTTTGCAATGACCGGCTGGCGAATCGGCTTTATTTGCTGCCCTGCCGATTTGATGGTGCAAGTGCATAAGCTGCACCAATACTCGGCAATTTGCGCACCGATTATGAGCCAGTACGGGGCGCTGGAAGGCCTTCGTTCCGGTATGGGTGAAGTGGAAAAAATGCGCGTATCTTACGCACAGCGGCGCAACCTTATGTACAAAGCTTTTTGCGATATGGGGCTTGAAGTCGCCGAACCGGAAGGCGCTTTTTATATATTCCCCGATATCCGATTCAGCGGTTTAAGCTCCGAAGAATTTGCGACCGAATTGATTGAAAAGCATCAGGTTGCCGTTGTTCCCGGTTCCGTATTCGGGGAGGGCGGCGAAGGTTTTATCCGCTGCTGTTATGCGACAAGCATTGTAAAAATCAAAGAAGCCCTGCGCCGCATCGGAGAAATGGTTGCCGAGTATAAAAAATAAATTTTGAAGCATTTAAAAACCCGATTCGGTTTTTAGCGCTGCCTTATATACACTCAAGTGCCGTTTCGAACATGGGCTCAAGGGCGCTCATGCGCTTTGCCTTGGGTAAACCCTTACCGGTTACGCAGGAATCGGTGTGTGTTAAAATCGACAGGGCTTTTTTGCCCAATCGGGCGGCCGTGCAGTAAAGGGCGTAGGTTTCCATATCCTGCACCAGACAACCCATCGCCGCCCAGCCCTGCCATGATTCGACCGCTCCGATTGCGTTGTAGTCCGAAAACATATCCGACGAAAAAATCGGTCCTGCATGATAGCGGAACCCCTTGTTTTCCGCAGCCGCTGCGGCTTGCCGCAAGAGGTCGAAATCGGCACAGGGATTAAAGGTTCCCGGAAGTCTGAATTGATACGCGTAGTTGGAGTCGGTGGAAGCACTAACGGCAAAAACAATATCGCCGAGTTTTAAATAAGGCTGTAAACCGCCTGCGGTTCCGATGCGTATAATTCGCTCTGCCCCGTAGGACGAATACAATTCGTATGCGTAAATGCCCGCCGAGGGGCCGCCCATACCCGAAGCCATAACGCTTACCGGTTTTCCCCGAAACGTTCCCGTAAAACCGAGTACGTTGCGTACGGCGGTTACTTGGCGCGGGTTTTCGAAATAGTGCTCGGCAACGTATTGTGCGCGTAAGGGGTCGCCGGGTAAAAGCACCGAGGGTGCAATGTCGCCTTTTGAGGCGCTGTTATGAGGTGTAGCCATACGCATATTATAGCACTAACGGGCTAAAATGTGTATACTGGAGTTATGATTCATCTGCGCGCCGAGCATATAAGCTTTGTATACCCCGACCGTAACATTCACGCTTTGAAGGATGTGTCTTTTACGGTTGAACGCGGCGAATACATTGCCGTTTTGGGTGCAAACGGTTCGGGAAAAAGCACGCTTGCCCGCCTTATTGCAGGCTTTTTGCCCTGTACGTCGGGAACGATTGAATTGAACACCTTTTCGGCGCACAGTTCTCCGCGGCAATCCGCTGTGCATTCGGGCCGGCGGCATTTTAAGCCGCGTTTAAGCGTACCTACGGGCATTGTGTTTCAAAACGTGCAAAATCAAATTATCGGGGAAACCCTTGCCGCCGATACGGCTTTCGGGCCTGAAAACCTCGGCTTGGATACCGCAATAATAGAAAAGCGTTGTTTTGAAAGTTTAAGCCTTGTCGGCCTCTTTGATTCCCGTTTTGAAAAAACCGCCTCCCTTTCTCAAGGGCAAAGGCAAAAACTGGTGCTTGCCGGAATTGCGGCCATGCATCCGGAACTGATGATTTTGGACGAAGCTTTGGCGATGACCGATCCTGCCATGCGCCAAACCGTCCTCGATTTTTTGGACGAGCGGCATAAAGAAGGACTTACCCTGATTCACGTTACGCACGACCTCGACGAAGCGTTGCGGGCCGAGCGCATTATCGTGCTGGACGACGGCGTGCTGACCTTTGACGGCAGCGTTGCCGAACTGAAGCGTAAACGCGGCTTTATAAAAACACTGTTTCCGCCCCTTGTGCGGCAGGCAAAAAGTGCGGAAAAGAATGCGTCCTGCCGCACGGACAACGACACGGCCTTTGAACCTGAAAAGATTGCACTTCGCTTTTCACACCTTGATTTTTCTTACCGCAGCGGAACGCCGATTTTCAAAAACTTTTCACTCGATATACGTGCGGGTGAGCTTACCGCAATTACGGGACGGTCGGGTTCGGGTAAATCGACCCTGTTTGAGCTTGCAGCGGGACTTTTAAAGCCTGCAGGCGGCGAAATTCTTGCGCACGGTTCCCCCGTGTTGGCTCTTCAATCGACGGAAAGCGCTTTATTTGAAGAATTTGCCGCCGACGATGTTGCATTCGGGCCGCAAAACCGGGGACTTTCCGGTGAAACATTGCGCGGCCGGGTACAAGAGGCGATGAATATGTGCGGCCTTCCTTTTGAAGACTTTGCCGACCGCAGGATTCACACGCTTTCCGGCGGCGAAAAGCGCAAGCTTGCCCTTGCCGGCATCATTGCCCTTGAAAGCGAGGTGTACCTCTTTGACGAGCCTACCGCAGGCCTTGATCCCAAGTCGCGGCTTCAAGTGATGAATACCTTAGCAGCCCTTGCCGAATCGGGTAAGGCGGTGGTATTTTCGACTCACCGCCTTGACGAAGCCGCCTTTGCCGACCGCCGTATAGATATCGAGCGTGCAAAAGAGGAAGGCTGTGGCTGCGAAAAAGACTCCGCTCAAAAGGACGGACTGCAAACGGTGGAAAAAACCGATACATCGCTTCTTGAAAGTCTACGCCGTACTTCGTCGGGACTCTACGAAAAAGTCTCAAGCCCCCTGCACAAGCTGCCGCCGACTGCAAAAATCCTTCTTTTTTTAAGTTTGTTTATTGCTTCCCTGTGTATACAAAATACAGCGGCTTTGGCGGTTTGTACGCTCGCCGCCCTTATCTATGCCCGCAGTGCCCGATTTTCGCTTTTACGGCTGGCAGGTCTCTTTTTTAAGTTTGTGCCTTGGCTGTTGTTGTTCGTCCTTTTTCAGTGTGTTTTTTTTCCCGCCTCCGAAGGAGAAGCCGTGTATTTTGCGTTTAAGGCAGTCACTCTTACGCCGTCAAAACTGCGCCTTTCGATTTTAACGATTTTGCATGCCGCAGCCGCCCTTCCTTTGTTGACGGGCTTTATGTATTCGTGCGAAAGCGGAGAACTGCTTGAAGGATTTAAAAAACTGCTTTTGCCTCTGGATAAACTCGGCATAAAAACAAAGTATTTGTCCTTTACCTTTGTGCTGGTGTTCCGTTTTTTGCCGATTTTAGCCGATACCGCAGCTCAAATCATCAAAACTCAGCTTATTCGGGGGGGGCTTGCAGAGAATGAGTGTCCCGATATAAAAGAATCGGGGCGGCACACAAAAAAACGCAGGGGGCCGTTCAGCCGCCTGCGTTCAATGCTGCCCTTATTTGTTCCGCTTATAAGTCAAACCCTGCGCCGCGCCGAAGCTTTCGGTGAAACGCTCGACGCCCGCTATTTTTAAGAAGTGCCGTGTGAGCTTAGTCGGTGCCGAGTCCCATTAAGCGGTGCCGTGTACGTTTAAGCGAACAAAAGCAAGCTCGCCGCCATAACAATCATACCGGCAATGAGGCCGCCGATGGCGATGTGGTGTTCTCCGTATTCTTCGGCGGCGGGAAGCAGTTCGTCGATTGAAATATAAACCATAATACCCGCAACGGCGGCAAATACGAGACCGAAGGTTAAGTCGTTAAAAAACGGCCGCAGGATAAAAAAGCCCAGCAAGGCTCCGACCGGTTCGGACAACCCCGACGCAAATGAAAGCCAAAAAGCCTTTTTGCGGTTTTTGGTTGCGTAGTAAATAGGAGCCGACACCGCCAATCCTTCTGGAATGTTGTGGATTGCGATTGCCGCCGCAATACTGATACCCAGGGTGTGGTTGCTTAAACCGCTCATAAATGTTGCCAACCCTTCGGGGAAATTGTGAATCGCAATCGCCAGTGCCGAAAAAATCCCCATACGCATAAGGCGCGCGGATTCTTCCGTTTGGCGCTCGGATATTTTACAGTGAGCGCCCTCGCTGTATGTTTTGACGATTTTCATTTCGTGCGGGTTTTCGGCATCGGGAATCAGTTTGTCGATAATTGCGATAAGGGCAACACCCGCGAAAAAGGCTGTAACGGTGCCGACATAGCCGCCTTTTTCGCCTAAAACGCTTCCGAGAGAATCACGCGCTTTTACGAATATTTCAATAAAAGAGACATAAATCATCACTCCCGCCGAAAAGCCTAAGGCTCCCGCCAAAAACTTCGGATTGAACTTTTTGGACATAAAGCCTAAAAGGCTTCCGATACCGGTTGAAAGACCAGCAAACAGGGTCAAACCGAAGGCGAATAATACGCTGTTTAATGAAATATCCATAACTCTAGTATAATATGTTTTATCGCGTTATACTAGGACTATGAGTACCGTAAATCGATTCGACTTTTGTCCGCACTGCGCTTCGCCTGAGGTTGCATATATGGACGGACGTAAATGGCGCTGCCCTTCCTGCGATTTTACCCTGTATAACAACACGGCTTCGGCAGTAGGATTGATTATAAGCGTCCGCGAAAACGGAAAAGACTGTGTGTTGTGCATAAAACGCGGGCGCGAGCCGCGCAAGGGATTTTATGCTCTGCCCGGCGGTTTTTGCGATCCGGATGAAAGTGCCGAACAGGCGTGCATACGCGAGTGTCGCGAAGAAACGGGCTTGACGCCGCTTTCACTTCGCTATATTTGCAGTGCGCCGAACACCTACGAATATAAAAACATTGTGTATAAAACCTGCGACCTTTTTTTTGAAGCCCGTATAGACCTTTCGGAATCGGTATCTTCCGCACTAAACGCGTTGCACTCCGAAGACAGCGAAGAAATAACAGGCTACAAACTTTTTCCCGTATTAAACGCCGAATCGGTCGATAAAATTCCGCTTGCCTTTCCGTCGGCGGTTTATGCACTTAAAACGTGGATAAATGCGGGGCGGACTGTCAATCCTTTCTGTTGACATATGCACTGACTGATGCTATGCTTAAAGTGTCGAACACTTTAATGTCCGGAGGTTATTTATAAAAAAGATAAAAACTGAAACGATGGGCACTGCGGTTTTCGTCGCGGCGGTGTTTTTTTGTTCACCCTTACAGGCTGCGATCTTTTGAATATCGTTACCGGAAACGGGAATATTAAAACAAAAAGTTATGATTTAAAAAATTTTACCATGGTTTCCTGCTCCGGCAAATGGACGGTGCATATTGAACACGGTGCCGATTTTTCGGTAAAAATTATATCGGATGAGAATTTATTCCCTTTTTTTGATGTTTATAAGAGCGGCGACACACTGTATGTTAAGGAAAGAAGTACATATCATCCGGAAAGTACGGAACAAAAACTTTTTATTACGATGCCGACCTTAAAGCGCTTAAATGCTGCAGGCTCGCTTAGCGGTTTTATTTCGGACTTCAATCAGCCGGCAGACGAATTGTTGCTGAGCCTTTCAGGATCGGGTGCAATCACGGCAGGACCTCTTACCGTACAAAAAATAAATCTGCAAATCTCCGGTTCGGGAACCGTTTGTGTAACGGGAAAAGCGCATGACATGAAGGCTTCAATTTCCGGCTCCGGGACAATAAAAGCCCGCGAATTGGAAACCGATAATGCCGATGTCAGTATTCCCGGTTCGGGCTTGGCGGAAGTGTGGGCTAAAAACACATTAAGCGCCTCTATAAGCGGTTCGGGCTCAATCCGCTATAAAGGAAATCCGAGTATAACGCAAAATATTTCCGGAAGCGGCAGCTTAAAACAGCTTTAAAGACCTGCCGCCGAGTTGTAACTCGCTGTATTATTCGCGTTACAACAGCGCATTTTAAAAGTTACCGCTAAAAACCGCAGTTTTTAGCGGTCCCCTCTTTTATAAATTCCTGAAACGTGAGGCTCCTTCCTTTTTGATATGCTTTTTCGGCATCTTCAAAATAACCGGTGATAAGAAATAAAATTTCATCGTTTTCCGTTTCGACTTCATCGTCATAAGCGTAATCAAGCGATAACAATTTTTGATTTTCCGCAATTTTATTTTCCAGCGTATTTTTAAATTTGTCCGGGCTAATATTCCTCAGTCTTTTAAAACATTCATCCTTATCAAAATTATCGATGAACACCGTTTCCAAAATAAAATATCTGACGGCAAATTCCACATCTTCCGCCTCGAAACTCAGTTTTTCGTAGCGGACTTTCAACGCCTCGGCATTATCCGAATCAATCAGAACATTCAATAATTGAGGCAGCAATACGGGATTTTCTTTTTCGTATCTTTGTATATATTGTTCGATTTTTTCTTTCGAAAGCTCGAAGGGGAGATTTCGCATGGCGGTAAATAAAAAATCCAATTGCACATACTCTTTCTTTTCTTCATAAAATGATAGGGCATCTTGAATTAAATTGCCGTCTTTTATTTTTTGCAGCAAAACCTCATCTTTTGAGCCGGGAATAGAGTCGCAACTCCAATACAGATAGCGGATAAAATTCAGTGCTCCCTCGTACTTTGCAGGATATATCGAACGGAGCAATTCTTTTAATCCGCTATAAATTTCTTCCGGCGGATAGGTTTTTAATATTTGCGAAACTTTTTTTGCGTCGCCTTCGGCAAATCCGTAGTTTGCCGTCAATAAGCTCCTTAAATCTTCCGTCATGCGTTAACTTGCAATGTCAGCCCCTGCCGTACGGAACACCCATGAGCAGTTCGCACACCTTTTTGGTTTCTTCGGGGGCGTCTTCTTTTTTGCCGCCCGCTTCGATGCGCCTGATTTCTTCCAAAATGATTTTATGATTTGCAGGCGTTACTTTGAAAGTCAGTCCGATGACGATGCCGGTTATAATCATTATCAAGGGCATTAATACAAATGCAAGGCGGATTCCGTGCAGGGTGGATGTTTTTTGAAGCGGTTTCCGCACTTCACCGATTCCCGAATACGGATATTTGATTTTTTCCAAAAGCAGCTTCAGATTATACAAGTCGGCTTTCGAATAAAAATCGGAAAGATCCGTAAAACGGTAAACATCGCCGTCTTTTGTATAAGAAGACTTTAAAAACAGTATTGTATGCGCATCGTGAAAGTTTTCCGCATCCAACGAAGCGAGTACAAAATTTTCAAAAATGTCCGAAGGAATCTCGGCAAAAGTTTTATGCGTTTGAAAATAATGCGCAGCTTTTTCAAAGCGTTCGGTACCGGCCTGACGTTTTTTTGCCGCTTTGTATATGTCGTTTACCATGCCGTCGACGGGACGCGGAAGATATTTTAAATGCAGATTGCCGTCTTCGCCCCGAGTATAAAAAGCTTCAATTGCGGCAAAGTTTTCACCGTGTTCTTTGCTCAGTTCGCGCGCTTCGTTAAACTGTTCTTGAGTCAGTATGGACGGAACGGGATTCTTATAACCGATGCGGCTCAGCACCGCGCCGATGCTCGTCATAATCACCAGGCCCAAAAAGAGTTTGCGTGTAAGCGACATTGCCGCCGAATAGGTTCCCGCCCGGCTTTTACCGCTCATAAGTTTGTCTATGTCGCTGATAAAGGGCAGCAATTGGTGCGGAATAAGATTGTTTGCCGACACGCCGACTCCCATAAGCACCATGTTTAAAATGAGTATGATCGGCGGCGTTTCGGGCGTATGAAAGAACATACAAAAAAGTGCTGCGGCAAAAATCATAAGTGCGGTAACGTACACCGGTTTGTGGCCTTTTTTGTTTATAAGCCGACTGTGAATAGGCAGCGTTATCATCATCGTTATCAAAAGGGAGCCTTGTACAATAACGAAAACGGCACCGCGGTTCAAATAGTCGACCATATAAAACAGCACGAGCGACATAAAAATATCGAGCGCGCCGTACGAACACACGTACATGGCGATGTGAATACGGCAGGATTTGTTTTTGAACAGCGATAAAAAGTTTTTAACGAACGATTCGCCTTTGGGTGTGTTGTGCTGTGCGGACTGAATTTCCCATGTGCCGAAATAGAGCGTTATCCACGGCAGTGCGAAAATCAGGGCAAAAACACAGCTCATCATAAAATAACCGATTTTGCTGCCGTGAAAGCTGTCGATAATCGGCTGTGCCAAAAGTCCGCCGAGAAGCGTCGCAATAAACGAAAACATCAAGCGTGATGTATTCAGTTTGTTACGCTCCGAAAACGACTGCGTCATTTCGGCACTCAGTGCGGCATAAGGAATATACGAAACCGTAGACACGGTAAAAAATACGATA
The DNA here is from genome assembly GCA_963547555.1 of uncultured Treponema sp. Lineage (GTDB taxonomy): Bacteria > Spirochaetota > Spirochaetia > Treponematales > Treponemataceae > Treponema_C. The sequence continues at coordinate 21,649 of CAUURR010000004.1, forward strand.
TATGCAAAGGTATAAAAGATGAATTTGCCGATTTGACTTTCAAAATTCGCGGGGAACCAAATCAGCATAAATGAAAGGGCAATCGGAACAATCGATACCAAAAACCACACGCGCCGTTTGCCGAATCGGTTTTGCGGGGTATTATCCGCAATATAACCCATCAGCGGATCCGATACCGCATCCCAGAATTTTCCGATTCCGGGAATCAATCCTGCCAAAAGAGGGTGCAAGCCGACGACATTTACCAAATAATACATTGAAAAGGTCGTTACGATAAAAAAACAGCCGCCTCCGTATAAATCGGCGGCTCCGTATGCCAGATAATTTTTCCATGTTATTTTACGGTTTTGAGTATTCATAAAACCATTATACACCGTTTTTCTCTATCAGTGCAAGTAAAAAATGTCATATGTTGCAATACAGGCTGTTAACCGAAGCAATCAGCGTACCGCTATAAGCGGAACAAGCATTTCATCGGCGGTAAGACCTGCGTGATGGCTTTTAAAATGATTCGATTTCGGGCTGTCTACGAGGGTTATATCCGAACAGGCTGCGGCAAGATAGTCGCCCAAAGAATCGTGAACGGACGGATGTTCGGTTCCGCTGCCGAAAAGTTTTGTTTCGAGGATTTCTTTTTTTGAAAATAAAATAAAATCGGCATCGTCCGCCGGAAAACATTGCCCTGCACATTCGCTAAGCCGCCCGTTTTTATCTTTCGGTAAAAGGGAGGCGGGGAAAACCGTTTTAAAGCATTCGGCAAAAACGTTCGGGAAGTCATTAAGGCATTCCGGTTTGACGAAGAAGTTGACCGCGCGCGGCTCTATTGAGGGGCGGCGTATAAACATAGCTTCCAATCGCGGAAAAGAAGTTAATTCGATATTCCGTATGGGAATGTGGCCGTGGTCGGCGGTTACAAGGACAAGTGTATCGCGGCCTGCGGGGCTTTGTTTTAGGCGCCGGCAAAAGCGTTGAACGGAACGGTTTATGTGCTTTACCGAAAGTTTTGCGGGAAGGCTGTATGTGCCGCTTATGTGCATAATGCTGTCGGGCTTTTCGTTGTATCCGTAAATATATTTTTTGCCGCTTTCATTACATAGGCGGTACACCTCGTCAAACATTTGTTTTGAGCTGTGTATTTTTGTTGTTCCGAATTTCGACACTGTATAAAAGCGCGGATCCTTTTGCGTCTTGTCGGCAGGATTGTCTTGAGGCGGTGTATATTTGAGGGCGGCTTTTTGTTCAAGCGTTTCGGTCGGAATAAAGCGGTTTCCGACATGATAGGTTTCCGCCTGTTCTTTCGAGTCCTTGAGGGTGTTTGTAAAAAGGTTGACGTTTTTATCTATTTGCGGAAAATAAACCGTCCAGCCCAGCCTTCCGTGTTCTATCGGTGTTAAACCCGTTTCTACCGACGTTACCGCGGCTGTGGTCGTCGGCGGAAAAACCGAAGATATGGGACACACAAAATGTTTTCGCAAAAAAGCACTTGCATCCGAATGTTCTTCCAAAACGGAACAACCCAGTCCGTCAAACAAAAACAATACGATATTGCGGTAGCGGCCGCATTTGAGGATTTCTTCAAGTTCCGCAAGCGGAGGATGGGCGCAGGGTATACCGAAATAACCTGCCGCCGAGGACACAAGGTTGACTAAAGAATGCGTATAGTCGGGAAACTGAATCATAACCCGTTCAGTATACCTTAGGGATAAAAAGCGCGCAAGAGAATCGTTGCAAAGTTTCAACGTGAACAATATCGACAGCTGCTGTTCTACTGCTTCCCCCCTTTTTAATTGTATCGCAATTTTACCGTTACGCCGCCGTTTATTTTTTGCAGGGAGGTTTTTTTCAGCAAGCATTCTCCGTCTGCACTTGTACTTAAACGAATCTTATTCCCGCTTAATTGTAAAGGCAGGGACATATCGATTCCCGTTTTTATGCGGGTTGATGCCGCGGGAAAGTCGGCTTGTACCGATACGGAAGCCGTACAGCGCAGACGGTTTTTAATTTTAAAAACTCCGTTAAATCCCGATTTGACACCGTAATTTTTTATAGGGCCGCTGGCCTGTACGCCCGTGTTAAAGGTACAATGAGCGCCTATCGTCCATTTTCGTTTAAAAAAATCCGCATACGGCGGGAAAAAGTTCAGTTCCGTTTTGAGAACGGCAGGTGCTTTGTCTTTAAAGCCGATACCGCCTTTTTTATTCTCCGCTCGGAATTCAATGGGCGGTAACTCGATATCCGTATTAAAGCCGTACAAGGCTCCGCGTATACGAAAACCTGCCCCGCTTTCCGCTGTCCATTCCGTTTTATAAAAAAAATCGGCTTGTGCGCCCAAACGGATTGTATCAAGATGCCGGTAGGGAAATATGAATCGGAGCTGAGGATTTACAAAAGCATGTATTTGTTTTTTTTCAAAAGAACCGTTGTGTTTTAAATAATCTTTTGAGCACCAAAAAAAGCCTGCATTGTACAGAAAAATGCCTGTTGTGTGGAATATGTCGGCACTTACAAAAAAAGCGGGTTTTCCGTAGGGATTTTCAACACAGCCGTTTTCAGCCGAAAAGCGGATATTTTGACTTTGAATCATAAACTTTTGAATAAGCCCCTGCGAATAAAAGGACTTAAACGGAGGACGTTCAATAAACCATGATGAGCTTTGCGCGGCATCTATATATGTACACCTCCATGCAAGTGCCCAATAGCCCGATAGCGTTTCTTTTTTATCCTGTGCGGTTTTCTTTACCGTAAAGGGGAAACTTATAGCCGCGCCCGTTTGCAGACGGTATGCCGGACGTTCATTTTCAGGCATCTTTTGTTTTTTTTCGAAAGACGGTTGTCTTTTTTCGCAGCCTGCAAAGGCACTAATTCTGCCTCCGGGAAAAGCCGCTTCGACTGCACCGTATAACGGAAAGATTCCCTTGTCGGACATCTGTATGGAGGAACCGGATTTTCCCGATTCCCGTTGTTTGAATACGCTGCCTGCGGACGGAGCAGGCGAAGAAAAAGATGTCCATAAGCCGCCGAATGAAAGATTTCCGGCATAAAGAGAAAAAAAAGACACCGGCTGCCATTTTAAAAAGCATGCCGATTTTTCCAATTCGGGGGCATACAATACGGTTCCCAGAGAAAGGGTTTGAAAACCCTGCTTAAAACCCGGCGGTGCCGCACTAAAGTTTTGCGACGGCACATCGTGTGCAGGGGGGCTCGATGCCGTAAAGCCCCGAAGCGGCAACGATAAAACGCAGACGGTAAAAAATAAAGATAGTATGTATTTCATACTATCTTTATTGGATTTGTTTGTATTTTTTTCAGAGTTTTTAATTAAAAAATTGCATTTTTTTTAGCTGCGGTCAAAAAATCGATTTTAGGCAGCCGAATGTTTTTATTTTGCGGCCTTTGTCGAATTCGTAACATAACTTTGTGTTGAAGCAAAGTTATCTATCAGTTTGATTCTGCTGTTCCAATATTCGGCTTCGCTTTCGGTTGTATAAGGACCGACCCGCAAACGGTAATAGGTAAGTCCTTTTTTATCCTGATACGTAAACACTTCGGCCGGAATTTTTTCGTCGGCTAAAAGACTGCGTGCCGCTTCCGCATTCATCTTATCCGTAAAGGAGGCAGCCTGTACCCAATAGCGGTCGACCGGTTTTTGAGACGGCTTTGAAGCGGTTTTTTTTATGTCGGTTTTAGTCTGAGCACTCTTTGTCTGTGTTTCCGCTTTTTTGCTTGTATCGGTTTTTGCGGCGGCCGTAGTCTTGGGTTTGGCACTTACAGCACTTGCAGTTCCCGTACTGTTTGCGGTATTCATATATTCCGAAGGACTTATCGGAACAAGAGTTTTGGCATCGGCGGCGGCCTGCATGCCCTGTGCCGTATCAAGCGGTTTTTGTTCGGGACGTTCGGCAAGAGCGGAAAGGTCAATCGTCGTAAGACCGTCTTTTGTGTATACGGTTGTGTTATTGCTTATAACGGTAAGGTCTCGGCTTTGTACAATGCCTGTCGTTTCGGCGGAAGTACCTGCATCCGTACCGGCGGAAGCCGTACTGCCCGTATTCGGCATTGCAGGAGCGGCGGTATCCGAAAAAAGAGGAGCCGTATTTTGCGTATTTGAGTTATCTACCCGATTTTCTGCAGAGGCGCCGCCTTGTTCCCTTTCGGCAGGGGCCGGCTTTTGCGGTTGCAGCGCCCAAGACCCTTCCGTTTCCGTCGAGAGAGCGGTCAATCGGGTATCGCCGTTTTTAGGAGGTGCATAGAGCACAAGGGCCGTTCCTACAATAATCAATAAAAAAACACCGACGGCAGCACTTACCAATAATATCCGTTTGTCTTCCATAGCTATTATCCTTTTTGAGTATGAACTCTTAAAACGGCTTCGATTTTATTTTTCAGCCGCTTTTTTGTTCCCGAGTTTCCTACTCTATATATATCGGCATTTTGATTTTTACATTTAGTAAAGATTTCTTTTTGAGCGGAAAAACGTTCGGTAATACGCTTAGAAGGAAGCTTATCGCGCTTTCGGACACGAATAAAACGGATAAGAGCGGGAGCGTCGATATATAATACAAGGTTACAGCGTTTTATAAGGGGCATTTTATGTAAAAGTGCCGCATTGATTACAAAGCTTCGGTCGGGGTTTTCGGCAATGAGTTTTTCCGCTTCGGCATTTAATGCGGGATGAATTATGCTTTCAAGCAGGGACAGTTTTTCCGGGTTTTGGAACACAATACGGCCGAGATTTTTTCTGTTGAGTTTTCCTTGGCTGTCGGTGAGTTCCAAGCCGTGCCTTCGGGCATCTTGTGCAAAAAGCTTTATAATTTTATCCGCCTTTGCTTCCAAAACGCCGTGGGCCATAACATCGGCATCCAAAATTATAAAGCCCTTTTCGCGCAAAATATCCGCGGCGGCATTTTTTCCCGCAGCCATCGGGCCGGTCAAGCCTATCAACTTTATTTTATCCGTCAATGTATCGGTCAATGAAAACTTCCCCAATTTGTACCGTATTCAACGCTGACTTTCAGCGGAACGGAAAGCGTAACCGCTCCTTCCATTTCGCGCCGTAAAAGAGCGGCGGCTTCTTCGGCTCGGCTTTCCGGACATTCCAAAATCAATTCGTCGTGTACTTGCAGTAAAAGCTGTGCATCTTTAATTTCGCGGGTCAGCGCATTATGTACGGCAATCATCGCTTTTTTGACGATATCGGCAGCCGAGCCCTGAATGGGTGTATTGACCGCTATGCGTTCGGCCCCCGCTTTTTCCGGTTTGTTTTTGCTGTTGATTGCGGGAATCATACGGCGGCGTCCCATAAGGGTTTCCACATAGCCGTTTTGTTCGGCTTGTTCCACGGTGTGCCGTATAAACTCCTGAATGCCCGCATAGGTTGCAAAATACGAATCGATAAAGTTTTTGGCAACGGCGCGCGGGATTCCCAGTTCGTTCGACAGTCTGAATGCACTCATGCCGTACATAACGCCGAAATTGATTGTTTTTGCCGTCCGTCTTTGGTCGGAACTTACTTCTTCCGGCGTAATGCCGAAGATAAGGGCGGCGGTTGCACGGTGAACGTCGGTTCCCTCGTTAAAGGAGCGGCAGAGGTTTTTGTCCTGCGACAAGTGCGCTAAAATAACCAATTCGATTTGCGAATAGTCCGCAGATACCAGTACCCGCCCCGGCGGTGCGGTAAAGGCTTCTCGTATGCGCCGTCCCGATTCTTCGCGTATCGGGATATTTTGCAGGTTCGGGTCGCGGCTTGAAAGGCGTCCGGTCGCTGTTCCCGTTTGTATAAAGCTGGTGTGTATGCGCGAGTTTTCATCTGCAAGAAGGGGGAGGGCATCCACATAGGTTGATTTGAGTTTACTGAGCGTGCGGTATTCAAGGATTTTTTTCGGAACCGGATCCCATGCTGCAAGGGATTCAAGCACACTCGTATCGGTTGAAAATCCCGTCTTTGTTTTTTTTACGGCAGTCAATTTGCGCTCGACAAAAAGAACTTCCTGCAGCTGTTTGGTGCTTGCGATATTGAATTCATGCCCGACCAAATCGTAGATTGCCTGTTCCGTTTCCTTGATGTCTTTTTCGAGTTCAACGGAAAAATCGTCAAGTTTTTGCTTTTCGACGGCTATACCGCGGATTTCCATTTGCGTTAAAATCGGCAAAAGCGGGGTTTCAAGGGTGTAAAATAGATTTGCCAAACCCGATTTTTCCAATTCGTCTTTTAGCATGAGCCATAGCTGCAAGGTAAAGTCGGCATCTTTGCAGGCATAATCTGCGGCTTTGTCGAGGGGAACGTCAAAAAAAACAGCTCCTTTGGGTACAATGTCGCCGAATTCGATCCCCTTTAAACCGAGTTTGCTTTCGGCAAGGGCTTCAAGTTTAAAGGATTCCCGCTCCGGATTCAAAAGCCAGGCGGCAACCATTGTATCGTATACGGTACACAGGGGAGGCTTTCCCGAAGCCATTCCGTTTGCCGCCAAAACTTCCAAGTCGTATTTTCCGTTGTGCATAGCCAGATGCACATCTTTGTCGTAAAAAATACGTTCCAGCTCTTTAAGCGCTTTTTCGCGGGGAACCATATCGCCCGCTAAAAGCATATCGGTTGTTTCAATCGGAATGTAAAAGGCTGTTCCCGGTTCTATACAAAGCGAAAAACCGGCTAAACGGGCTTTGTGGGCGTTTAAGCTGTTTGTTTCGCAGTCAAAGGCGGCGGTTTTTTTATTCAGAATTCGCTCGATAAGTTCGTGTAAATCTTTTGCGGTACGGATAAGCTGATAGTCACCCTTGTTTTGTTTGACGGCGTGCGGAGTCTCTTCGGCAGGCTGCAGCTGTTCGGCAGACTTTTGTTCGATTGGCTTTTTTTGTTCGGCCGGTTTTGAAACGGCTTCAATTTCGGTTTGAACCGTTTGTGCAGACGGCTGCATTTGCGCGGCCAGGGCGTATTGTTTTGAAACGGCAAAGGCTCCGGCTTCTTTTAAAAGTTCTGCGGCTGCGGTAAAATCGGGTTTTATGCGTAAATTTTCAAGCGATATTTCGAGATTCAAGTCCGTTTTTAATTCTATAAGCGATTTTGAAAAAAAAGCGCTTTCTTTTCCATCCCGTATTTTTTTTCCGACAGAACCGGCTATATCTTCGGCTTTGGCATAAATGCCGTCCAAGCTTCCGTAGTCTGCCAACAGTTTTTGTGCGCTTTTAGGCCCTATGCCGGGAACACCGGGAACATTGTCCGCACTGTCGCCCGTTAAAGAAAGCATATCGAGCATTTTTTCCGGCGGTACTCCCCATTCTTTTTCCACTTCTTCGCGCCCGATAAGTTCCCAGCCGCCGGCTTTGTCGCTTTTCATCATAAGCGTTGTGCCGTTAATAAGCTGCATAAGGTCTTTGTCGCCCGATAAAATACGGCAACTGCGGCTTTGTCTTTGGCACTCTTTCGCCAACGATGCGATAATGTCGTCGGCTTCAAAACCGTCGCAGCGTAAAATCGGGATTTTTAAGGCGGTTAAAATATTTTCAATAACGGGGATTTGCGCGTGTAAATCTTCAGGCGTTTTTGCACGGGTTGCCTTGTAGTCGGCGTACATTTCGTGGCGGAAAGTCGGTGTGCGCGAATCGAATGCCGCGGCCGCAAAGGAGGGTGAACAACTTTGCAGCAAGCCGAGAAAATTGCGGAAAAAACCGAATACGGCCGATATATTTTCGCCCTTTTCGTTTATAAGCGGCCTGTTTATAAATGCAAAATAAGAGCGGTAAATAAGGGCGTATGAATCCAAAATATAAAGGGTATTGTCTGCTGTATCGGTCATAGTATTCTCCGCTTGTCAGAATACCACGTATTGTATAATTTGTCGATTGGCACATTCGGCGTCTCGGCCGGCGGATACATCCGATACAAAAAAACGGGGTGTCTAAAAAGTCTTTTACTTTTTAAACACCCCCGCTTGTTATTTTGCGGTTCGGTTTGTTTAAAACCGAAGTTTTGATAAAGCCGGTATTACCTTATTCGGCCGTTACTGTTTCCAATACGTTTTCAGCTCTGTCGATAAATTCAATTTCGGAAGCGGGATTGATTTTGTCAACATAGCAGGTAAATACAACGGGTTCGGAAACGTTGCCTACGTTGTCGATTGCCTTTACTTCGATGGTGTATACATCGTTTTGGCTGAAAGTAATCGGTTCAACGTATTTGGTGTATTCGTCGTCATTGATTTTAATATAGATTGCATCAACGCCCGAAAGCTCATCGGTTGCGGCAAAGGCAACGCTTTCGTTTGCGGAAACGATAACACGGCCTTCGTCATCGACAAGTTCTTCGTTCGGGAATACCATATATTGATTTTCTTTGTTGATGAGGCGGTTTGAATTTTCAAGACGCACAACGGGAGGATCCGTATCGACCGTTACCGCTGCCAATGCAATGGGGGCAAGGTTTCCTACATTGTCCATAGAAGTATAGTACAGATATGCGGGACCCTGTTCCGTTAAAGAAAAATAGGCGTCTTCGGCTTCTTTTCCCTTTCCGTACATATTCAAAGCATTCAAGTCGGTTCCCATATAGCCTGCGGCAACACCGGCTTCACCCAATTTATCAGAAGCGGAAACGTACCATTTTGTTTCGGCGGAACAATAGGTTGTGGTTCCGTCGTTGTAGAGGGGCTCTGTTGTTTGAATAGAGGTTTGGGGAGGCGTGTTATCTACGATAACCGAGAGAGTTTTGGGTACTTCATAGTTTCCGCTGTTGTCATAGCCGCGGTATGAAATATCATAGGGGCCTTCTTCAAGGATTTGGAAAGGACTTCTGTATTTCATAAAGCTTCCGCCGTTTAAGGCAAACTCTACGAAATTCAAGCCGGTTTCCTTATCCGCTGAAAGCAGTCTGAAAAATACATCGCTGTTTACAAAACTTTTAGTACCGTCCGAATAATGGATGGGGGGTCTTGTATAATCGGTTCCGACAGTTTCGGGGGCCTGTGCCCATGCAACGAAACACAATACTGCACACAAGGATGCAATTAATGCTCTTTTCATCATTTTTTTCCTCCAAAATGAATTATAATCAGTGCTATTCCGCACTACGAATTTCGACTCGCCGATTCTTAAAACGATCGGTGATTTCGCTGTGCCGTCCGTCGGGATTTTCGGCACCTTTGGTTTCAACGGTTATATCTTCTGCGGCAAAACCCTTTGTCTGAAGATAACATCCGACAGCTGTTGCCCTTTGTAAGGCAATACGTTCTTCATCGTTTTTCGAATTCAGTTTTGCACTGTGTCCGTAAATGATGATTTTTTTGACATTTTGTTTTGAAAGGCTGTCCGCGATATCGTCCAGTTTATTTGTCGTAAACGAATCGACTTGAGATGCCCGCGGGGCAAAATAAATCGTGTAAGAGACGGCTTCCTGTTTTTGCCTGTTCTCTTCCGATTCGGCAGGCTTTGCGGCCGGTGTTTCCTCGGCTGCTTTTGATTGTTCTTGTACAACTTGTTCCGTTTTTTCTTTTTCCGCGGGTTGTTTCGGTTTATCCGATTCCGGTGCGGATTTACATGCGAAAAAGAGAGAAACAAAAAGCATAAGAAGCAGTATTTTTAATTTACTCAAATGGACCTCCTAAATTTTCGATATGATCCTAGCTTAAAATAACGTTTTTTTTAAAAAATAGCAAGTAGGACATCTTACACGGACATTTTATATGTGGGACACTGCATCAAGCGGAACAGCCTTATTCGTGCGGAGGGGGTAATCCCCGCCCTTTCTCGGCACCGATCTGCGTCGGGGCTGTTGATTGTGCGCCGAGCATTTTTACGCGGGCGATGCTTCCGCGGATGTGTCAAAACCGGTGTAATATCGTTTCGGCTTACTTGAAGTTATACGCCGTTACAATAGGCTCTCGGCTTAAAACCTTATCCGTAAAATATTCGTATTCACACAAGCCCAAAAAAGAGCCTGAAACATTGTATACGTTTGTTTTCCCCGCACCTTGAAGTGCACAGACGGCGTTGTAACTGCGCTGACCCGAACGGCAATGAACATAAACGGGCTTGTCCGAGGGAATCTCGTCCATGCGCTCCCTCAATTCGCTTAAGGGAATGTTGCGTGCATTTTTTATGTGTCCCGCTTCGAACTCAGGCTTTTCGCGAACATCGATTATACAGGCACCGCTTTCAACCAGGGAACGTACATCGCTTACGCGTACTTGGCGGAAGGTTCCGTCCAAAATATTTGATGCAACGAGGGCGGCATAATTTACCGCGTCCTTTGCCGTACCGTATACCGGAGAATAGCACAGTTCGGCATCTTTTAAATCCTCGACAGTCGCTCCCATACCTATCATCGCGGCGATAACGTCTATGCGCTTGTCGGCGTTTCCCTTACCGATTGCCTGGGCTCCGAGTATTTCTCCGGAGGGGCGTGCAAAAAGCAATTTGAAAAAAAGCGGCCGGGCGTCCGGCATAATCGACACCTTGTCGGCGGGGATAATGTACGCATAATCGTAGTCGATTCCGGCAGCCTTGCATTGCTTTTCGTTTAAGCCGGTTGAAGCGGCATTAAAATCGAAGCACCTGATAACCGATGAGCCGATAACTCCGCGGTTTGAACTTTTTTTGCCGTATATGGCATCTGCTGCGGCACGCGCCTGTTTTTGCGCGGGACCTGCAAGGGTAAGCCGCGTTTTTTTGCGTGTAATGCGGTGCGTAACTTCAATCGCATCGCCGACGGCATAGATGTCTTTTATACTCGTTTCATAATTGTGATTGACTTTTATAGCCCCCGTTTCGCCGATTTCAATTCCGCAGTCTTTGGCAAGTTCGGTTTCGGCGGCAACTCCGATGGAACAAATTATAACATCGGATTTTATTTTGGTGCCGTTTTCAAGAATTACTTCGGTGTCGGTAATTTCGCTTAAGCCGTTTTCCAAAATCAGATTGATGCCCTTATCGTACATTTCTTTATGTAGAATTTGTACGATGTCGTAATCGAAGACGGGCAAAACTTGATTCAGTTTTTCGACGACCGTTACCCTTTTTCCGGCATGATGCAGGTTTTCGGCCGCTTCGATACCGATAAAACCCGCGCCGACAACGGTTATGTATTCGGCATTGTGTTCTCCGATATAATCGTCAAGAGCGCGGATATCGGTTACGTTTCTGATAGCGAAAACGTGGGGTTTGTCGATTCCCTTTATGCTGCGCGGCAAAACGGGGCGGGCGCCGGGTGAAAGCACAAGTACGTCGTAGCTTTCGCCGAATTCTTTTCCCGAATCCAAGTCTTTTACAAGTACCGTTTTTTGTTCGGGATTGATTTTTAAAACTTCATGCTTTGTTTTTGCTTTGATATTATACTGTTTTAAGAATTTTGAAGGGTTCATTAAAACAAGGTCTTCGCCGGCTTTGACGGTGCGGCTGAGAAAAAAGGGAAGTGCGCAGTTTGAAAAGGAAACGTGTTCTCCGCGTTCAAACATCGTAATGTCGGCACCCTCGTCAAGCCTGCGTACGCGCGCGGCGACGGAAGCGCCTCCTGCAACACCGCCTATAATAACAACCTTTTTACTCATAACGAACCTCCGATAAAACCGCCCGAAATTCCGCGCTTTATATAACCGGATTTTAACATCGGTACAAATAGTTGTCAAATACAATTCTGTCACAAAGTCACCGAAGGGGAGGGCAAAACGGAGGCCGCCTTAGTCGTCCAGGATTCAATCAAGTTAAAGAAAATTCGTATAAATAGCTGTCCGTTTTTTTATGACAGCCTTGTCTTTTTCGGTATAGATGAGTATCATTGAATATATAGAAAGCAAAAAAGGATTCGGTAAAGCGGTATGCCTTGTCTAGTTATGAATGAAACTGAAATGCAGGAAAAAAGACTGAATTACCTTTTAGAAGAATTTAAGGCTGATTCCGGTAAATATAAGAATATGAAGATTCCCGATAACATGGGTGAAAAACAACGCATACTGCGCTCGCTTATGAATATCCGTATGCCGAAAAAAATGCCTAATGAAGTGATAAAAGTACAGGATGAATACCTGTCTTTTTGTGCTGAGGAAAAAGGAATAGTAACGCTGTCTGAAATTCCGGTGATTAAAGAAAACCTGTCTATTTGGCAAGGCGATATCACAAGGCTTGAAGTGGATGCAATCGTTAATGCGGCAAATTCACAAATGCTGGGCTGTTTTGTTCCCATGCATACTTGTATCGATAATCAAATTCATACTTTTGCAGGGGTGCAGCTTAGAGAAGAATGTAATTGCCGGATGGAGAAGTTAAGAGAAAAATATGGACGGGATTATGAACAGCCTACAGCAAATCCCATGCTTACGGATGCTTATAATCTTCCTGCAAAGAAAGTAATTCATGTAGTCGGTCCGATAGTGAATGCCGAACTTACATCGGAAGCGGAAAAAAACTTGGAAGATTGTTATACGAATACATTGGATATGTGTTTGGAAAACGGATTAAAAAGTGTGGCATTTTGCTGTATATCCACAGGTGTGTTTCATTTCCCGAACAAAAGAGCCGCAGAGATTGCAACGGAAACGGCAGCACAGTGGTCTTTAAAACATCCGGACGCAATGGAAAGAATAATTTTCAATGTTTTTAAAGACGAGGATAAAAAATATTATGAAGAACTGTTGCGATAAAAAGGACGGATACAGGGAAACGATTCAAAAAGGTTTAACCGCAGCGGGAACTTTCGGAAAAAGTATCTCTATCGGAAAAGGCACAAAAGAAGAAGA
>CAUURR010000005.1:0-33012 GCA_963547555.1 uncultured Treponema sp.
AGTTGATTTTTTCTTTAAGATTATGAAAACTTTGACGGAAAAGGGTGTCGGAATTATTTATATTTCTCATAAAATGAGTGAGCTGTGGCAAATATGCGATCGTGTAACGGTACTGCGTGACGGAGAATACGTCGGTACCGAAACGATTAAAGATATAACAAAAGATAAACTGATTTCCATGATGGTCGGAAGAACCCTTGAACAATATTATACCCGGGAATTCCTTAATCCGTCTGAAGAAGTGCTGCGGGTTGAAAATCTGTGCGACGGTAAAATGGTACGCGATGTTTCTTTCAATGTTCGCAAAGGCGAAATTGTCGGCATGGCCGGTCTTGTCGGTGCGGGAAGAAGTGAAACTATGCATTGTATTTTCGGATTAAAGAAAAAATATACCGGAAAAATCTTTTTACGCGGAAAAGAAGTGCGTTTTAAAACAGCTGTAGAAGCGATTAATGAGGGGATGGCCTTTGTTCCCGAAGACAGAAAATTGGAAGGCTTGTATCATGTTAAGAGCGTTACCTATAATACTTCCATTGAAGTTTTGAGTGATTTTATCAAAGGTATATTTTTTAATAAAAAACGGGAAGCGGAGATAGCGCAAGCCTATACGGATATGATGAAAACCAAAACCCCTTCGCTTGAACAACATGTAAATTTTCTTTCAGGCGGAAACCAGCAAAAGGTGATGATCGGCCGATGGCTTGCAACAAATCCTTCCGTTTTGATTTTAGATGAACCGACACGCGGTGTCGATGTCGGCGCCAAGGCTGAAATTTATGCAATAATGAATTATTTGGTAAAACAGGGAATTTCGATTATTATGATTTCATCGGAGCTTCCCGAAATTATCAATATGAGTGACCGTATCTATGTTATGGCAAACGGCAAAGTAACCGGCTGCATCGATCATCAGGATGTGAGTCAGGAAAAAATTATGAAGTTGGCGGCGGAGGAATAAAATGGCTAATGCTTCTATCGGAAAATTACAGCTCGGACGCGGAATCGGACGTTATTTTAAAGAAAATATGGGTATTATAATTGCTTTTATAGTACTGTATGCATTTTTAGCCTTAAATCCTGTAACATCCAGAGCTTTTCTAAAGTCACAAAATATGTTCAACGTTTTACGGCAAATATCGACAAACCTGTATTTAGCCTGCGGTATGACGATGGTTATTATTTTAGGCGGAATCGATTTGTCCGTAGGTTCAATAGTTGCGCTTTCAGGCTGTGTTGCCGCAGCCGGAGTTGTCCGATACGGGTTGCCCCTTCCTACTGCCATACTGTTGGGGCTCTGTGTCGGCGTGGTGTTTGGAATGTTTAACGGGGCTATTATTGCCAAAACAACCATACCGCCCTTTATTGTAACGCTTGCAACAATGGATATTGCCCGCGGGTTTGCCTATGTGTATACCGGAGGTTCTCCCGTCCGTATCGTTTCAAAAGAATGGCAGTTTATCGGTGCCGGTTACATCGGTAAAATTCCTACCCCCGTAGTAATACTTGTTATTGTGTTAATCATAACGGGTATATTGATGAATTCCACAAAATTCGGCCGCCACATCTATGCGGTCGGCGGCAATGTGCAGGCGGCGGTTTTTTCAGGAATATCCGTAACAAAGGTAAAATTTTGGGTGTATACATATTCGGGCCTTATGGCAGGAATTGCGGGTGTTGTACTTGCATCGCGTATGTATTCCGGTCAACCGACGGCGGGTAACGGAGCGGAATTGGATGCTATAGCCGCGGTTGTTGTCGGCGGCACCTCTATGTCCGGCGGTGCAGGTAAAATAGGCGGTACCATTATCGGTGCTTTGATTATAGGCTTTTTGAATAACGGTTTGAACCTGATGAACGTCAATTCATTTTGGCAGTATGTTGTTAAGGGAATCGTAATTCTGTTGGCCGTATTTATGGACTTTTTACGCACTCGTAAAAAATAGAGGTTTTTATGCTGGTTTCTTTATCCGATCTTCTTAAATCGGCTGAGCGGGAAAAGGTTGCAATCGGGGCTTTTAATATTACAAACTGGCAAACAGCACAGGCTGTGTGTGCGGCTGCTGAAGAAACTGGCCGCCCCGTTATTATGGAATACGCACCCGTACATACCCCTTTTTTGGAAATTGAAGATGCGGCGGAAATAATGCTCTATTTTGCGCGTAAAACGGCCGTACCCGTCGGGGTACACCTCGATCACGGAGCAAGTTTGGATATATGTATGAAAGGGATACGGCTCGGCTTTACATCGGTGATGATTGATGCATCAAATCTGCCCTATGAAGATAATATACGTGAAACCGCCGCTGTTGTGCGGGCGGCGCATGCTGCAGGAGTATCGGTGGAAGCCGAATTGGGACGCATTTTAACTTCAAAAATCGGTGTAACGGAGACGGCTGCTTCCGCTTTGAACTTACCGACGGCAGAACAAAATCCGTATACGGATCCTAAAGCTGCCCGTTTTTTTGTTGAGCAAACCGGCGTGGATGCCCTTGCGGTTGCTTTCGGAACTGCGCACGGAATTTATGAAACCAAGCCGAAATTGGACTTGGATCTTATAAAAAAAATACGGCGGCAGGTAAAGATTCCCCTTGTTATGCACGGCGGTTCGGGTTTAACAAAAAAAGAATTTCAAACTGCGGTAAAAAACGGCGTGCGCAAAATCAATTATTACACCTATATGTCCCTGTGTGCGGGCAATGCCGTAAAAAAAACTTTAGCTAAAGAATCCTCTCAGCCGCTGTTTTTTCACGATATTCCCGGTATTGCCGTTGAAGCTATGAAAAGCGATGCGAAAAAGGTAATTCATATTTTTTCAAATAAAACATAAGGAAGGGTATATGGATAAAGGTATAGCTGTAGCCGGTTCTCTGATAGCGGATACGCATTATGCTATACCTGTTTATCCTGAAGAAGAACGCTTAGCGGATATTCTCGATATTCATACAGATGTCGGCGGTACCGGAAATATTATTATTGACTTGGCAAAAATGGATCCGGCTTTACCGATTCGGGCTTCCGGAATAGCGGGACACGATGAAGCGGGAAATTATATACTTTCAATCCTCAGTGCATATCCGAATATAGATACACGGAATATAAGCAGGGAAGGGAAAACGTCCACTACTTTGGTTATGGATGCACAAAACACAAAAAAGCGTACTTTTTTTCATTTTCCGGGAACAAATGATATATACGGCGAAAATTTTATTGATTGGACTCTTCTGGATGCCGATATTTTCCATCTCGAATATTTACTCTTAATGAAAAAGCTTGACGAAACGGACAGTGTGTACGGTACCCATGCAGCAAAAATTTTATGCGAGGCGCAAAAGCACGGTATGAAAACATCGATAGACATGGTGTCAAAACGCGGACCTGAAGTTACAAGAATAGTTCGTGCCGCTTTGAAATATACCGATTTTTGCGTCATAAACGAATTGGAAGCGGCAGAGGTTACGGGTATTCCGCTTGATTGTGAACGGGCCGATTTTAAAGAAAATGCCGCCGAAGCTTTATATAAACTTGCAGGTTATGGGGTTTCGCAATGGGTTCTTATTCATTCGGCTTCCTACAGTTTCGGTTTGGACTGTAAGAAAAAAAGTATATGCGCTGGCAAGTTTGAATTTACCCGTTGACTATATCAAAGGAAAAGTCGGCGCAGGAGATGCCTATTGTGCGGGAGTTTTATATGCCGCATATAAAGACCAATCAATTATAGAAGCGATGAAGCTGGGAACCGCATCGGCATGCTGTTCTCTATCGGAAATGAACGGAACTGACGGGCTGCGGCCGTATGAGCAGATATGCGCTTTTTATGAAAAACACAAAGGAGAAAACGACTATGAAGCGATCTGAAATAAATAAAGTTATTAGAGAAATGGAAACCCTTGTACATACATTCAATTTTTCGCTCCCGCCCTTTTGTCATTGGACGCCGGAAGAATGGAAAACAAAAAATCACGAATACGATGAAATCCGAGATAATATGCTCGGTTGGGATATTACCGATTTCGGGCTCGGTAATTTTGATAAATGCGGCTTTGCACTTATAACGCTGCGGAACGGTAATCAGCACAATCCTAAATACAAGAAAACATATGCCGAAAAACTTCTTATGCTCAGAGACGGACAAACCGCCCCCATGCATTTTCATTGGAAAAAAAGTGAGGATATTATTAACCGGGGCGGCGGAATCTTATGTATTAGCGTTTGTAACGGAGCTGAAGATGGTTCAAAAGAACAATCCGATGTTTTAGTAAACAGCGACGGCCGCTCCTATTATGTAAAGCCGGGTACAAAAATTTTACTGCATCCGGGGGAAAGTATAACGCTTTGGCCCTATCAATATCACGACTTTGCGGTTATAGAAGGCTCGGGAACTGTTCTTATAGGTGAAGTTTCCCAATGCAATGATGATAATACCGATAACAGATTTTACGAAAATATAGGCCGTTTTCCAAGAATAGAAGAAGATGAAGCGCCTTACCGTTTGTTATGTAATGAATATCCGCCTGCCGATAGTGCTGAAATATTGTAATAAAATCCACAGGTTGATGTAACGCTGAAAAATTTCCGGAGTTTTCCCGTTCCAAACTTATATAAAATATGTTATGCTTGTCCGTCAATAGGGGGGCGGATTGCTTGTAAAAATCCTTTTGCCCCTGAAGGAGTTCTATGCGTAACATAATACGTACACATCGTTCCGTTTTTTTAGCCGTGATGATTCCGCTTACCGCGGTGCTCTGTATATTCGTTATATTGCGTGCGTTTTTTCGTCCGATACGCTATACGGTACTTGTCGACGATACTTTGTTTGAACAATATATACAGCCGCACGGTGAAGACACTATGCAAAATTCCGGCAGCGATTCCGGCAAAACCGAACTTCCGTTTACTTTTAAAAAATTAAGCGGTATGCGAAACGGGGTTCCCTTTTTAGGTACAATCGAAGTTATTGCCGCAACCCTTACCCGCCAAGAAAGCCTTTTTTTGCTTGAATCGGAACAAAATCCGCAAAACGTTATCAAATATCCTATACGAAAAAATGTGCTGGTACCGTCAGTGGATGCGGAATTCGACAAGCGCTCTAATAAGGTGCCGGATGCGCATTCGATTTTTAATCCTGGACTTTCCTTAAGCATAACATATCCTGAGGATTTGCCCGAAAAAAAGCGCGCTCTTCCCATTGACGGTCTGTATGCCGGAGATGAAAATTACGCTTTAACGGTACATACCTATGCGGTGTGTACCGTACATATTGAAAAATATGCACCGGCTATATATGCATGGTGTGAAAAAACGTTCAGTTGTGCGGAAACACCGAAAACGGTTTTTACGGCGGCCGTCGGCGATATTATGGTTGCCCGCGGTATTGAAGATATTTTGATTAAGGATCCGGACGGCCTTAATAAGGTGTTTTCAACTACGCTTCCCGTTTTACAAAACAATGATATAACAATCGGTAATCTTGAAGGCGTTGTTACCGACTCTTCGAGAAATGCCGTGAAAACCTATACCTTTAAGTTTAAAAAAGCCGTTTTACCGTTTTTGCAAAAAGCCGGCTTTAATTATCTTATGCAGGCGAATAATCACTGTTACGATTACGGGGAAAACGGTTTTAAAGATACGCTTGCCGCCCTTGCAGAGTATAATGTTCCGACTTCCGGGGCAGGCTTGAATGAAGAAGAAGCGGCACGTTTTTATCATACCGAAGTAAAGGGGCAAAAATTTGCCATAATTTCGTGCGGAGCATTTCCCGTCGAGCAAAGCGGCTTTAACGGAAAGGCGACTGCAACTGCCACCGAAACGCGGGCGGGGATTTTGTGGGAAGGCGAAACGCTTTTACAAAATATTGAAAAAGAAAAAGCTGCCGGCAACTTTGTTATCGTGAATGTTCACGGGGGAGAAGAATACCATTTTGTGCCGAGTAAAAAACAGCGCGCCTTGTATGAATCCTGGTGCGACAAGGGAGCCGATGTCGTGTTCGGAAGCCACCCCCACGTTTTGCAGCCCATCGAGCGGTATAAAAACAGTTTAATCGTCTATTCCCTCGGCAATTTTTTGTTTAACGGAATGAGCGAAATGCCCGGCGCGACCGACAGCGAAATTGTACGGCTCGGCGTTTACGACGGAAAAATTCTTTATACCGAAATATATCCTGCAAAGCTCGGCACAACAAGCGTCGCTCTGAAACCGTATTAAAAAAGCTGCCGAAAAGCGGAAACTCTTCGACAGCTTCGATTTTTACGGCTTTTGCCGCGGATATTTTCCGCAGTGTCTAAAAAATAGCCGGCTTTTTAGACACCGCTTTTCAAAGAAATATTTTTACGCGCGGATAAGCAGACGATTCAGCTTTTTAACAAAGTCGGCAGGGTCTTTTAATTCCGCACCGCTCACCAAAAGCGCTTGATCCAAAAGCACCGCCGATACGTCGCCTATATGCTGTTCATCCTCGCAGTCTTTTAAGGAAGCGACCAAGGGATGTTCGCCGTTGATTTCCAAAATCGGCTTTACCTCTCCCATGCCGGCTTGTCCCATCGCCCTCATCATGCGTTCAAGCTGGAGTGAAGGATCGTTTTCGTCCACAACAATACAGCTCGGAGAATCGGACAGGCGCTTTGAAAGGTGTACGTCTTTTACGCGCTCGCCGAGGGCTTTTTTGATTTTTTCGGTCAGCGGCTTAAATTCTTTTTCCTTTTTTTCCGCTTCTTTTTTATCCACGCCGAGCTCTTCGTCGCTTCCGGCACGGTTTACCGCTTTTAAGTCGAAGTCTTTGTATTTACCCAGCGAGGGAAAAACGATGTCGTCGATTTCGTCGGCCATGATAAGCACTTCAAAGCCCTTTGCCCGGTACGCTTCCAAAAGCGGCGAATTGCGCAGGTTTTGCTCATCGTTGCCGGTGATGTAATAAATCGCCTTTTGACCTTCTTTCATGCGCTGAACGTAATCGGCAAAGCTTGTCCACTTGTTTTCGCCCGTTCCTTCTTCGGCGGTACTTTTAAAGCGGATAATTTCGCATAAATCGTCTTTGTTTGCAAAGTCGGAGTACAAGCCCTCTTTAAGCGGGCGGTTAAACTGCGACACAAAGGTGTTCCATTTATTGACGGCTTCGGTATTTTTGTCGGCCTTTTTATCTTTTGTATCGGCTGCAGTATCTTCCGTTTTTTTATCCGCCGCTTTAAGTTCTTCTTCGGCTTTTTTTGCCGCGTCCGCCGTTTTTTTGAATTCGCTTAAAAGTTTTTTAACCGAAGCGGTTTTTATCGACGTTAAAATGCGGTTTTGCTGTAAAATTTCGCGGCTTACGTTCAGCGGCAAATCTTCCGAATCGATGATACCGCGTACAAAACGCAGGTAGGGCGGAAGCAGTTCTTTTTCGTCGTCGGTGATAAAAACGCGCTTTACATACAGCTTTACGCCGCTTTTATAATCCGCCTGATACATATCGAAGGGGGCACGTTCGGGAACGTAAAAAAGCGTTGTATACTCCTGAGTTCCTTCCGCATGGGTGTGAACGCAAAGCAGCGGGTCGGTCGTATCGTGCGAAAGCGTTTTATAAAAGTCGTCGTAGTCGGCTTTTTTCAATTCGCTTTTCGGCCGCTTCCATAACGCGCTTGCGCTGTTTATCTGCTCGGTTTTGTTTTCGCTTCCGGTAACCTTTCCCTTGTCGTCATAATTGTTTTGCACATAGTGAAGGTAGATGGGGAAGGCGATGTGATCGGAATAGCGCTTAACCAAATCTTCAACCTTCCAGCGGCTTGCGTATTCTCCGCTTTCATCGTTCAGCTTCATAATGACGACAGTACCGTGCGTTTCTTCTTTGTCGAAGCCGTAGCGTTTTACCTCATCGCTTGAAGCGTCCGGCGTGTCCAAGTCGTAGGATTCGGTTCCCGCACTCGACCAGCGGAACAGGGGATTGGCTTTTCCGTCAGCGGTTTTTCCGGCTTTGCGCGTAATAACGTCGATATGAGAAGAAGCCATAAAAGCCGAATAAAAGCCCACCCCGAATTGACCGATAAGGGCGGAATCTTTTTGCGCTTCTTTTTCAAGCTGTTCCAAAAAGGCCTTGGTGCCGGAACGTGCTATCGTTCCCAAATTCGCATTTAAATCGGCTTCGTCCATACCGATTCCGCTGTCCTGAACGCACAGTGTTTTTTTCTCTTCGTCAAAATATATATCGATACGCGGCTCAAAGCGCACGTCCTTGTATGCGTCTTGCGATACCGTCAAATATTTAAGCTTATCCAATGCGTCCGAAGCGTTCGATACGATTTCGCGCAAAAAGATGTCTTTGTTCGAGTACAGCGAATGAATAATAAGTTTGAGAAGCTGATTTACTTCCGTTTGAAATTGATGGGTTGCCACGACAGCACTCCTTTTTAATTAAGATGAATGATTTAAGAATCCGCCGACCGTTTTGGATGCCTTTTAATCGACGTTTCCTTAAATATACTAAAAAGTCGGCGTTTTCGGCAAATTTATTATAGGGAACTTCTAAAAAATTCAGGCTTCGGAGTTTCCTGTTGTTTATTTTTACGCGGAAGCTTTATCTTCGGCGATTAAAAAGCGCAGAGCTTGAACGGCAACGCGGATTGCGCTGTCCGTATCGTGGACGATGGGATTGTCCATGCCCGCCTTATTCCGTTCCTGATTGCCCACAACCGAAAAGGTCGAGCCGCAGCGCACTTTAAGATAATCGGCTACGATAAACAGGGCGGCCGACTCCATCTCCGATGCCTTACAGCCCATACGAAGCCACGCTTCCCACTTGCTTTCCAATTCGTAGCTTACGGGTTTTGTTTCAGGCTCGTGCTGGCCGTAAAATGCGTCTTTGCACTGTACAATGCCGGCGTGATAGGTGAATTGTAAGGTTTTGGCGGCCTTTACCAAGGCGTTTGTAACATCCAAGTGGGCAACGGCAGGAAATTCAATCGGAGCGTATTCTTTGCTGGTTCCTTCGGCACGGATTGCGCCGGTAGCGATAACGATGTCGCCGCCCTTTACCTTCAAATCCATGCCGCCGCACGTACCGATACGCACAAAGGTGTCCGCTCCGCAGCGAACCAGCTCTTCCATTGCGATGGACGCAGAGGGCCCGCCGATACCGGTTGAAGTAACGCTTACTTTTTCGCCGTCGAGGGTGCCGGTGTAGGTGATGTATTCGCGGTTGTCGGCGATTAAACGCGCATTATCGAAATACGCGGCAATTTTTTCGCAACGCTTAGGATCTCCGGGCATAATGACGTAGCGTCCCACATCTCCCGGCCTTGTGTGGATGTGATATTGTAAACCGATTTCTCCCGAATAATTTTGCATGGCAACCTCCTTCTAAAAAGTCGGGAAGAAAGTGTTAAGTTTTATCTCCTGTCTTCCGGAAGTCATTATACCCCTGTTTGAAGGATTTGTCAGCATGTCTTTGAGAAGGCTCGCGCAAATCCTTTAGCAATCGCTGCGATGCTTAAAGTTTTTCGCCCCGCTTTATAATGCAGCACTCCCTTGCGCCGGTTTTGTTAAAGCTGAAAAGAATCGATTTCCTGTACCACCTCTCGGATTGCCTGTGCGTTTTTTTGTGTAATTTCGTGGACGGTTTGTATCGCTTTGTTGATATTCAGCACATCGCCGGTCATTTCGTTCATGTTGTCCGTAAGTGCCGAGGTTAATGTATTGAGATTTTTCATTTCATCGGCAGTATGGCGGCCGTTGTTCGACATTTCTTCCGATTTGGTTTTAATATCGTTGGTGATGTCATTGATGTCCGCAATAGCTTCAATGATTTTTTTACTGCCTGTTTCCTGCTGCTGCATTGCCTCCAGAATACGGGCTTCCTGTTCGGAAATTCTACTCACCAGCGTATATACCTGTTCGAAGGTTTTTTCGGTTGCACTTTCGGCTTCGGTCAGCTTTTGAATAATTTGCAACGATTCTTTAATAACCGCCGCAATCTTTTTGCCTTGTATGTTGGATTCTTCCGCCAATTTTCTAATCTCATCGGCAACAACCGCAAAGCCTTTACCCGATTCCCCCGCATGAGCGGCCTCTATTGCCGCATTCATTGCCAAAAGATTGGTTTGGCTTGCCACATTCTGAATTACCTCGCCGGCTTCCAAAAGATCGCCCGATTTTTGAGCAATTCCCGCTGCCGCCTCATTGGCATTCTTCGCACCGGTCTTGCCCTGCACGGTCAGCTTGTGCGCATCTTGAATAACCGCGTTGCTTTCTTCAAGCATTTTGGTAACCGCTCTGACATTCGTTATCATGTTTTCTATCGATGATGAGGACTGAACAACCTTGTTCGCTTGATTTGCAATGTAGTTATCCAGCGTAGTGAGCGTTTCCAAAATCGTTTTTACCGTGCCGTCGGTTTGCGTCACGCTTTCCGCCTGATACATCAGGCGCTGTTTGAGGTTATTGATATTGTCCGCGATATGACCGGCATCCGAGCTCGTTGTGTGCATGGTTTCGGCCAGCACGGTTCCGTGTGCCGTTAAATTATCAAGTGCATGATGAATCGTTTCTATAAGCGCTTTATTTGCCGTTTGTTTTACACGTAAGAGTGCCTCATTTTCCTGCACCTGTTTGATGTTTTCTTGCTTTCCCAAATCGGCAATCAATAGCAATATTGTAGCGGTAATTACCCCGTTAATAATGACTTGCGGAAAGAGGAACAGGTTGAGCACGATCGGAATCGCGTCCTTATAGGATTTTTCACCGAGGAAAGGCACAAATACCAACGTATGCAGTACTTCCCAGCCGCCTGCAAAACACGAAAACAGTAAGATGGTTTTGAACGTTAAGGTTATGCGTCCGTATTTGCGCTTCAGTATAAAGACAATGCCGGCGCATACCACTCCCGAGAAAAGGGTTGCCGCAGAGCAGCCGAGTGTTGTCCAGCCTCCCAGTGTATACCGGTACACGCTGCCGATAACTGCTACGATTATTCCCGGAAGCGGCCCGAGCAATGCGGTTGCAACAACGACAACGCCGGTTCTGATATTCGCAATGGCATTGCCTATTTGAATGCCGAGAACAGACGCCAAAATATTCAAAACCGAGAATATCAACGTCAGAGCGATTGCAGCGATAAATTCCGCTCGCGTTTTAGTATGATATATCATAGCGGCTTTTACCGCTTTGATTTTGAACAAAAAATAGATAAACATAAAAAAAAGAGCTACATTTGAAATAAGTGAAAAAAAGGTGGGTGCATTCATACTTTCTCCTAATAACGATAAAACTACTTTAAAATTGATAACATTCGTTTGTATATACTAACATATTATACGGCAGCGTATCAAGCTATGGGGTGACACCTTTATTCTCAACACTAAGAGATTTAGGCTTTGTCCGCGGGTTCTTGCGTATTTCGGATAAAACCGATAAAATCATTTGACAGACTGCTTCGGGGCACTCAACAAGTGACCGACTTTTGACATCCCCGGCCGGGTGTTTCAATTTGTAATAAGGATGTATCTATGGCTCTTAACTGCGGCATTGTAGGATTACCGAATGTAGGTAAATCGACTATTTTTTCGGCACTCACGTCGGCACCGGCAGAGGCGGCAAACTACCCCTTTTGTACGATAAACCCGAATGTGGGCATCGTCGATCTGCCGGACGAGCGCTTGGACTTTTTATATGAAAAATTTGCTTCAAAACGCCGCGTTCCGGCATCGGTGGAATTCGTCGATATAGCCGGTTTGGTAAAAGGCGCATCAAAGGGCGAAGGCTTGGGAAACCAGTTTTTGGGACACATTCGGGAAGTCGGCATTATCGCCCACGTGGTGCGCTGTTTCGATAACGGCGATATCATCCACGTAAACAATAAAATAGATCCTGCCGACGATATCGAAACAATCAATATGGAACTTGCCTTTGCCGATTTGGACAGCGTTGAAAAGCGTATCGAAAAGGCAACCCGCGCAATGCGCGTCATGGGAAAGGATGAGCAAAAAAAGGCTTCGCTTGTTTTGTCCGCCCTGGATAAGATAAAACCCCTGCTCGAAAACGGAAAAAGCGCGCGTTTTGCCGAACTTACCGACGAAGAAAAAAATGCGGTGTACGATTTGCATTTGATTACGATGAAGCCTCAGCTTTACGTTTGCAACGTGGATGAAGAAGGCATAAAGAACGGCAATCAATATATTGAAGCGGTAAAAAAAATCGCCGCTGCCGAGAAATACCCGGACGGAAGCTGCGCCGACGTTGTCGTTATTTGCGGCAAATTCGAAGCGGAACTTGCCGGTCTTGAAAGCGAAGAAGAACGCAAAGAGTTTTTAAGCGAACTGGGCTTAAAAGAATCGGGCTTGAGCGTTTTGGCGCGGACGGCATACCGCCTTTTGGGACTGCGTACCTTTTTAACTGCGGGTGAGGATGAATGCCGCGCATGGACTATCCGCGCCGGAGATACCGCACCGCAAGCCGCCGGCGTTATTCACACCGACTTTGAAAAAGGTTTTATCAAAGCCGAAACTTATTCGTTTGAAGACTTTAAAACCTACGGCTCGGAGGCTGCAATAAAGGCGGCGGGAAAATACCGCGTTGAAGGCCGCGATTATGTGGTGCGGGACGGCGATGTTATTTTCTTTAAATTTAACGTAACAAAATAGAAAAGGCCGAAACAAGGCGGCCGAAAATCTCCGATACGGACAGCGAAAGAAGCCGCCGGTTACTTTTTACCGTGATTTTTTAAATTTTCTCAAAATTTTTCAAAAAAGTCTGTTTTTTTTCTCATTGGCACCTATATATAATTGAGTACTGCTAAAACTGAAGTTTTCGGTCAGCTTTTTAGCGTTTTACAATGGGGGTTGATTATGAAAAATAAAGGCTTTTTATTTCGCTTCCCTGCCGCGTTAGGGGATCGGATTTTCCCGCTCTCCGTTCGGCATGGAAAGCACGTGTTTGCAGTTTTCACCGCATGTCTTATGCTGCTTTGTGCTTGCGGTGAAAGCGGTGGCGCAAAACCGGTCCGCATTATAAGCTGGAATCTGCAAACCTTTTTCGATGCGCAAACGGACGGAACCGAGTACGCCGAATTCCGCGGCGCAAAAACTTCGTGGAACCGCGAAAAATATGAGGCGCGGCTGGACAGACTTGCAGCCTTTATAAAAGAACACCGGGCGGATATCTACGTGTTTCAGGAAGTAGAAAATGAAGCCGTTTTGCAGGATATAGCAAACCGCTGCGCGGGCTCCGTTTTTTCCGCACAAAAGGCACTTTACGGCTGTTTTTCCGCTGAAAAGGAGGCGGCTCTGGGTACCGGCATTTTATCGTGTCTTCCGATAGAGGATGTAAAAATACACCGAACGGATATCCGCGCCGTCCGCGACCTTAATATAAAAGACACTTCCGCTTTACGCTGCGTTTTACAGCCGCCGCTTCGCCCCCTGCTTGAAATACACATTCAATCAGGAGCGCAGAAGTTTACGCTTTTTGCCTGCCATTGGAAGTCGAAAAGCGGCGGAGAAAAAGCAAGCAATATCTGGCGCAGTCTTCAAGAAGCGCTGCTTGCCGGCCGTATTCGGGAACTGACCGAAGCAAATCCGAAAGAGTCCATTATCGTATGCGGGGACTTTAACCGCGATTTAAAAGAATTTGATTTTAATACAAAAAGCCGTACCGTCGGGTTTGGCGCGGACGGACGTAAAATCGAACTGTATTCGGCTTGGCTTGATGCTTCCGATCAAAAACAACGGGACAACTTGCCGCAAAAAGACAGGGGTACGGATTTTACAAGCGGTTCATATTATTTTAGGGACAAATGGGAAAGGATTGACCACTTTTTTTATACGGCATCGGTCAATGCGGTTTTATTTTATGCCGTAAATACCGGAGCCCATGCGGATAACAAAGGCATTCCCCTTCGCTACAATTCGCATACAGGCACCGGCTATTCGGATCATCTGCCGCTTTTTTTTGAATTTTCACTTCCATAAAAAAGGCGGCGCAATCAAAATTAAAAAAAGGTGTAAGTATGCTTATTGTTCAAGAACCGAAGTTTTGGACAGCCCCGGTCCCGACTCTTATTCGACCTTTGTAAAGCTGTCTTTGCCTACTCCGCACAAGGGGCACACCCAGTCGTCGGGAATGTCTTCAAAGGCTGTTCCGGGATTGACGCCGCTGTCGGGATCTCCTACTTCAGGGTCATATTCGTAACCGCATACGGTACATACATATTTTGCCATGATGTTCTCCTATAAAAGCTGATATAAGATTTATAAAATCCCGTCTTTAAATATAATAACCCGAAATACTCTTTCTGTCGATAGTTTCGACGCATAGTTTTCACGAATTTTGACCGCGAAAATTGCTGTGCTTCCGAATTGGCAAGATGCCTACATATACTCCAAAAAACTTTCAGCATACCAGTCACAGTATTCTTTCATTTTTTCGGGCGGGCATTGTGCCGTCGCGTCGTACAGGGCGGCAACCGGATAGCCGGCTTGTTTCGCGGTGCGCACGGCAAAAAAAGCGTCCTCAAACACAACGGTTTTTTCTATTGAAGTGCCTAAAAGTTCTCGCGCTTTATGAAAGATAATCGGAGAGTCGGCCTTCGCGCTTCCGGCTTCGGTCGAAGTTACGATACCCATAAAAAAGCGGGCAATATCCAAGCGCTCAAGTACGATTTCCACCAAATGGCGGTCGGTTGCGGTTGCAATAGAAGCCTTTATACCGTGTTTTTCCATCAAGTTCAAAAATTCCTTTACTCCCGGCTTTAAGTCTACAGTAGTGCGGTATTTTTGTTCGACAAGGGCATTGCAGCCGGCAATAACATCTTCACGTTTCATGCCTAAATTGTAATGCGTGTTTAAATAATCGGCCGCATCGATAATAGTCAGCGGATACAAAGTCCTGTCCAGATTCGGTTCGGGAGTCAGACCCTTACTGCGAATATAGGAGCTGCCCATCGATTGCCATATATGCATCGAATCCACCAAAGTGCCGTCCATATCGAATACGGCTCCGTCAAAATCGGTAATGTTGAATTTTTTCATATTGTTCACCTTATTGATTTATGCTTTGCTTAAATACCATGAAAGCCCGCGGTTGCCAAGCTTTACAATGCCGCGCTTTTCCGCATCCAATGCAAGCTGTTTAAAACGCCCGTAGCCGTAATCGCGGTAATTGATTTTTTTTGCCGCTTCGTTAAAGAGCATGGGCTTGTCCCCGTCCAAAATTCCCAAAAGCAAATTGAATACCTCAGGTAAACCCTTTTGCGCGTGTTCGGTGATTGCCAAAATATTACCGTCTTCATCGGCATAACGCAAACCTTTAAATTTAAGCGCGTCGTTTATAAAGGCCTTCCATGTACGGTAACCGAGTTTTTTTTCGTCAAAGCCCGAATTGAGCAGTTTCATGCGGATTTTTACCGCGCCCAAATGCGGCGTTTTGCCTTCTTTTTCCATAATGTCAACCGTATCTTCGAGCAGTTCAAAAGCGCGTTCTTTTGTAAGCTTTTCGGCATGGTTGCTGCCGTTTTCGTCATCACCGCTGTTGTCGGCCGAATCCGCGTCATCGATAATATCGCGGTAGTCCTTAAAATCATCCGCCATTTTTAACAAGTCTTCGGATGCGTTTTTTGTAACGTCGCAGATGATTTGCGTGCGCTTGCCGTATTTGCGCAAACTGAGCAAAAGAGGCCGGAAGTCCGCATCTCCGGTAATCAACACGAATTTTTCGATGTGCGGATATTGAAAAATCAATTCAACTCCATGCGTTACCATCGACATATCCGAACTGTCTTTGCGCGAGGCGGGAACGTGAATCAATTCAAAGCTGTTTGCCGCCAGCTCCGACGCGATATTTTTTATATTGTTGCGGTTCCAGTCGCCGAAAGCCATCGCATAAGAGATTTTACCCTCTTCCGAAATCGTATCGACAATGAGCTGAATATAATTTGTTCCGCGCGGCGGCGTAACGTTTTCTATGTCCCATAAAATAGCCGTATTCATATATCCTCCCGAATCCAGGCGATAAAATCAGTTCGAGTCAAAGCAGTCTCGTATATGCAAATTTGTCTAAAAATCATTCGGCAATAAAGCGCTTAATTTCTTTTCCTGCGACAGTCAAAATAAGACGAGTTTTGCGCGGCACGGCATAGGGAATCGTTAAACGGTTTCCGGTATGTTTGAATGCGGCAATACGGTAAGGATTACCCTGTACAGGTTCGGCTTTCAGTTCCGCTTCAAGAGGAATCGGATAAGGCGGCAGCCTTTCATCGATAAGACCGTAAATCAAATTATTATGGATTTTATCGGGTAAGGCGATAACGACCTCTATGCGCGAATATGCGGATGTCGAGGTTTTCCCTTCCGGCCATTTTTGAGATATAACCGTGCCGGCTGCCTGTCCTTCCTGAGGAAGCTGTGCCGTAAAATCGAAAATAAGGCTGCTTTTGCTTATTTGCAACAGAATATCGTTCAAAGATAAGCCCTTGAGATTCGGTATCGGAACTTCTCTGCGGCCGGGACCTGAAGAAACGACCAGCTGGAGTGTAATCGGACTTGTGAGGTTCGTATTCGCCGGAGGATTTTGTTCCAAAATCGTACCCGCCTCCGAGTCGTCCTGTTTGTAAATCGGAAGGTCGGGAACCTTAATCATTTGTACCGAAGATGCGGCAAAAAGAGTTTGCAGCTGAATGCGTAAATCGTCAATTTTCATGCCCGTATAGTCTTCTACGCGGTCGAGAATTACTCCCTGACTGACGGTTAAGTTGATGCGCCGTCCGGCTTTAACGATTGTTCCTCCCGCAGGCGACTGTTCAAGAACGGTTCCCTTATCTTCGGGACTCTTTGAATAACGCAAGCGGATTTTCGGATATAATTCTTTTACCTGCATTTCCTGCAAGGCGCCTGTCAACTCTTTACCTACAACATCGGGAACCATAACTTTTTCCGGGCTTTTTACGGCTATAAAAAAGGAGGCCAGCCCTGCAAGCATCATAAAAACAAGCATAATAAGCGCAACAAAACCGGCAAGTTTCCGATTTTCGCTCAAGCTTTGTTCCGCTTTTTCAAGTTCGATTCCGAATGAACTTATTTTTTTATACCAATCGAATTTCATATACATTCCTTTATCCGTTTATCATAGCCGCCGTTGTGTTGACTGTCTAAAAAACAGCCGGCTTTTAAGGCAGCTCGTTTGCACACCGCGTACCGACGAAATTGCGGCAGCCGTTCAAAAAATCTTTCCAATGCACCGCTTTTTTTGTTTCGCGCTGCAAAACCTGTACGGCAAGCACTCCGCTTCCCGTTTGTATTAAAATGCCGCAATCCTTATCGGTGCCGATAACCCTTCCCGGAACACGGCTCTTATCATCACTGCAAAGAACGGCTCCTTCTTTTTCGTCCGCACTTTCCAAGTTCCCCGTATAAACGCAAGCCTTATGGATATAGAGCTTTGAGCCGTTTGCACACGTATAGGTTCCCGGCCAGGGCTGAAGGGCGCGTACTTGGGCACAAAGCTGTTCAGCACTCCGCGTCCAGTCCATCAAGGCATCGGTTTTTACCAGTGTTTTACAATAACAGGCTTTCGAGGAATCCTGCTCAACGGCTTTTTCGCAGCCCTTTTCAATTTGAGCGATAACCTCCGCAACAAGGGGAATACTCATAACCACCGCATTCGACAACACTTCGGCGGCTGTTTCCGCTCCCGTCAAGGGGATTTCCCGCTGCGCTAAAATATCGCCGCAGTCCATCTCCAAGGCTAAACGCTGAACGCTTATGCCCGTCTTTGTTTCCCCTGCAAGAATAGCGGCGGGAACGGGTGCGCAGCCGCGGTATTTGGGTAAAAGCGAGGGGTGTAGATTTATCCCGCCTTTCGGAAAAAGAGCAAGAAATTTGGGCCCGAATATTTTTCCGTATGCAAAGCACACCAAAAGGTCGGGCTTTAATTCCGCAATGCGCTCGCGCACCGAAGCGTCGAGTTTTTCGGGTTCCAAAACCTCAAGCCCCTTCTCACGGGCAAGAGCTGCAACGGGAGTCGGCTGCGGTGTCTTGCTTCGGCCTACAGGCGCAGGTACGTTTGTCAATACCGCCGCAATATTCACTTCTCCCGAATCTATGAGCCCTCTCAGTAAAACCGCCGATATTTCGGGGCTTCCGGCATAGACAATTTTTAACACCGCGCACCCGCCTTTATTCCGTCTTTTGCGGCGATTTTAGCCGCTATTTTCGCTTCACGCGCTTTTTTTTCGGCTTCTTTTTTAACCCTGCGCTCGGCACGTTTTTTAAAGCTTTCAACCGTTTTTTGCTTAAATTCGGGGTCTCCGCGGTCTATAAAAAGTACGCCTTCCAAGTGGTCGTATTCATGCTGAATAACGCGCGCCAAAAGACCGTCGGCATCCAAGGTAAAGGGGCGTCCCTGTTCGTTTAAAGCCTGCACGCGGATTTTTTCGGGTCTTTCTATATTCTCGTATACCTTCGGAATCGAAAGGCAGCCTTCTTCGTAAAACGAGGTTTGTGCGGACGTTTCGATTATCTGCGGGTTTATAAAGGCGCGCTGAACGCCGTCGTCGATTTCCACGACAAAAAGCCGCAGTTTTTCGCCCACCTGAGGCCCCGCCAAGCCGATACCGTTATGTTCTTTCATCGTAACGAACATACGCTCTATAAGGCTGCGGATATTATCGTCTATTTGTTCTACGGGAAGAGCCTTTTCTCTAAGCACCTCTTCGCCCAAAGTAAACACTTTCATACATATATAGTATACAAATATAAAAATCGGGTCAATATTAACAATTTGTAACGGTACGGGGAAACGGGTAAGAAAATCGGGAAACCGCAGGGAACGCCAAGAGCGCAAAGTAAAAAGGGGAGACATCAAAAATCTTAAAACCCTTGCGCGCCTGCGCCCTTTGCGGTTACATTCTGCCGGTAATTAAAATTGTGCACTTTTTTTCGAAAAACTATGCTTTTTTTCTCATCCGGCACCTATATATAATGTAGGAGGTTGCTATGTCTTATACATTTAAAAGTGTGGATGAACTCACATTTACTGACGATTTTATGTTCGGTACAATTATGAAAAACCCCGAAATCTGTAAGGGGGTTATTGAACGCCTGTTACACATTGAGGTCGGCAAGGTAGAATATCCGTCGCTGCAAAAAACAATCGCACCCTTTTATGAAAGTAAAGGAATCCGCCTTGATGTTTATGCCGCCGACGATGAACATATTTTCGACATAGAAATGCAAACGTCAATGCCGCCCGCCCTTGCCAAACGTACCCGCTATTATCAAAGTCTTATGGATGTTGATAATTTGCTGGCAGGACACGGCTATGACGAACTTAAAGAAAGCTATGTTATGTTTATCTGTCTTTCCGATCCGTTTAAACAGGGACAGCCCGTGTACACGTTCCGTAATGTGTGTGCCGAAAACAACGGCCTTTTTCTTGATGACAAATCCTACAAAGTGTTTTATAATACAAGTGCATACAACAGGGAAGAAAACACGGAACTGCATGCATTTTTAGAGTACCTGTGTAAAAAGCGGGCAACAAGTTCTTTTACTAAAAATATTGATAAACTTGTTGAAACGGCAAAGTTAAACGAGCAATTCAGGAGTACCTATATGTCATTGAATATTCGTGAATACGATTTACGCAGGGAAGGTCATATTGAGGGCGAAGCTGTCGGCTTTGATAAAGGAAGGCGGAATGGACTTGCCGAGGGTGCCCGTCAAAAAGCACTGGAGACA
Organism: uncultured Treponema sp.; assembly: GCA_963547555.1. GTDB lineage: Bacteria > Spirochaetota > Spirochaetia > Treponematales > Treponemataceae > Treponema_C. The sequence goes on from CAUURR010000005.1 coordinate 19,692, forward strand.
GCGGCAGCCTTCAAGAAGCTCGGGGTTGAACTCGATACGATAGCGGTGGGAACAGGCTTAACCCGGGAAGAAATCGCACAACTCTAAACCTGTACAGACAGCGGCAAAAAATATATACTTAAAAAGTCTATGATGTTTATCCGTATAATTTCTTATGTTTTTGCACTTCTTTTGGCAGTTTCCTATCCTTTACGGGTAAAACTGCTTAAAAAACAGGCTGGGGACTGTCTTTTCCCCTTAACGCGGCGTCCCCATGTTCTCTCTTTTGGTGCGGCGATTTCAGCTCTTTTTATGCTTGTGCTCTTATATTTTCGCGAGTTTACGTTTTCCGTTACCCTTATTTTGCACGCAACCGCCGTTTTAGCGGTTGAACTTGCAGTGCGCGATAGACTGTACCGCCAAACGGCAGGTGTATATGAGCATGTTGTGATTGTCGATGCGCGTAAAATCCGTATAGAAGATATTATTTCTTTTATGCTGCCGGCGTCCCGTTCCGAATTTGAAGATACCGGCGGAACAAATGAAAAAGTCGAAAACAGAGTTCTTAAACTGGTAACGGAACAATCGGGCGAAATATTTGTCGGTTTTGAGAACCGCGAAGAACGCGATAAAACCGCAGAACTGTTAAAACAACTCCTTGCACGGAAACCGTAAGGCGGTCTAAAAGCTTTACTTTTTAAGCAGACTTTGATCGGCAAGCAGCATAAGCACCCAAAAACATAAAAAAAAGCGAAAACAATCACAGGATACTATATCGGAATTCGGGATACAGCCGATAAGGCTTGCACACATAAGACCGTCGTGTTGTTTTGTATAGTTTTGTACATTTGTGCAAAATTCGTCTGCCTTTGAGGAATCCCGTAAAAACTCTCCGATAAGGGGCGGGAATGTCTTTTGTGCAAATTTTTTATGCGAAGAAATCTCATCGAATAAATCGGTTAAAATAACCGATGTTTCTTCCGGGTTTTCGGCGTATTGGCAATATGCGGGATAAAAACGTTTTCCTATACCCATAACGGAGGCGAGGGCAAGCATAACTTCATGACGTACTTCGGTTTTTTCGTGATGGGCGCGCAGTACGTCCAAAAGCATAAAAACCGACGAGGGATTTGCATACAGTTCCATTGCCCGTATTCCCTTTAACAAAATATGGGGATTGTCCGTCGCCGTAAGAGTGCGCGAAATTGCCGTTTGGGCGTCCGTTTCGTTTATGCGGGCAAGGGCGGTCATCGCTTCGGCGCATAAAAGATAGTCGGGACTGTTGAGCTGTTTTTTTAATAAGGCAGCCGCATTTTTAACTTTAAATAATCCTAAAATGCGTGCCGATTTTGCCGCCGTTGTAAACAAGCCCGTTTCGGTTTCGCGCATAAGTACTTCTTCAACGCTTTTATTCAAATAAGGAAGGCTTTCCATACCCGCCAAAGCACCCATGCGCACCGCATAACTGGGAGAACTCAAGTGTTCGGCAAATTGATACGCAGCGGCAGCTGTATTCGATGAGCGCAGTTCGTGAAGGAGGGCGGTTTGCTCGGTTTCTTTACTGCTGTGGTCAAGCTTATATAAAAGACCCAAGCCGCGTATATCGCGCGGAGAAAAAAACAGCGGAAGAGCTTCCTTAAAACTGTAACTGCCGAGACTTTTTAAACGCATTTGAATAAAAAATGCGATACCGATGATAATAATCTGCAAACCGAAAAACAGGCGGTAGACCGCGGCAGGCTGTAAGCCGATTTCTTTAAATGCATCGAGTAAGATTCCGCCTAATAAAGATCCGGCAGTACCGGTTATCCCCATAACCAAAAAATACACGATACTCATATCCATAACCGCGACTTTTGGAATTAAACCGAAAAAATACGTTTGACCGGCATTTTCTTGCCCCGAAAAACCCAAGTTTGAAGCAAAGGCCATAATACTCAAAAAAATAAAAGAAAAAACCGCACCCGTAAAATGCGGCGAAATAAGGGCCGGCACAAGACTTAACACGGAAAGAGCGGTAAACAAAAGATAGATGGGTTTTGCTCCGATTTTATCGATAAAAACGCGCGATACAAGCCCCATGCATAAGGCGCCGAGGGTCATAAAAAAAGTAATAAAGGTAACCGCGCTGTCGGGCTGCATGTACACTTCGCGGCAATAGACGATAATAAAGGGGCGCGCCATACCGACTCCCAAGCCTACGGTCGAAAAAGCGGCGATAAAAACTCTGAAGTTTCTGTCATGTATTGCGGTTATAAAGTGCTTTGAAAAACTTCCCGAATCCGATGTTTTTGCCGAGTCCGTCGAGGGCATTTTATACAATAGAAAAGAAGCTATAAAGCCCAGTACAATACCGACAATCATTGCTGCGCTTAATATCGTCAACGAATTGCCGAAATGCAGGGCGGCGGCAAGTACAAGGGTTGTAAGCAGGGCAGCTGCATTTGTAACAAGCGACAAAAAGGTTAAAAAACTTCCTCTGTCTTTTCCCGGCGTTAGATCGCTTAAAACGGGATTGTTTGCTACCAGCCCTATACCTCTGAAAAAATTAAACCCGAAGGTACTTATCAAAATACAAAACAATCCCCATTCTTTTAAATCCGCCCTTGCCAAAAAGGGAATGGGCAGCATCAAAAGCAGACAGGTATTCCGCAGTATCCATGCGTCGGCATATACACGCATAATAGGCCGGCGGCTTGCAAAAAATTTGCCGAGCGGAATGGCAAAAAACGACAAAAAGCCGAATGCGTTTATTAACCCGATTGCAATGTTTCCGGCATTCAAATACATAGCGTACACAACCAGTACGTTTCCCGTAACCAGTGCAAAAGAAGCCGAATTCAAAGCCGAAAAAATGCCGTATAAGCGTCTGCCCAGATTGATTTGATATTTTGTTAAGACGGACATAGGCACACTGTAGCACGTAGAAATAAAAACTGCAATCTGTTATAATTATGTTATGAAAAACAAACAAATACCTCTTCGCTCTCAGGTAAAATCCGAAGATATGTGGGATCTTACATCCTTATTTAAAACAGCCGGCGATTGGGAAGCCGCGCTTAAAGAACTTTCCGTCTATGCCGAAAAACTGGCCGCCCTCAAAGGCCGCATTGCCGATAACCTGCTTGAAGCCCTCCGCCTCTATGAAAAAATGCAGCAGCTTTCCGAAGCGACAGGAGTTTATGCTTCTCTTTTAACATCGCAGGATGAAGGCGACGACGACGCGCGCAATAAAGAAGGTCGTTATATGATGAGCGCAAGTGCGGCCGAAGCGCTTATAAGCTTTTTTATTCCGGAAATACAGGCGATACCCGAAAGCCGCATAAAAGAAGAAACCGAAACGGGACCGCGTTCAGGCGAATACGAGCCTTATCGGGTATGGCTGAAAAAACTGTTGCGTTTAAAAGATTTTATTTTAAGCGAAAAAGAAGAACGCCTTTTTGCCCTGCAAAGCGAAAGTATGCAAACCCCTTCAACCGCCTTTTCCATGCTGACCAATGTGGATATGGATTTCGGCAGCGTACAAACACCGGAAGGGGAACTTCCCTTGAGCCAAACCTCATGGTCGGCTTTTATGATTCACGAAAACCGCGATGTACGCAGAAATGCGTATATGCAGTTTTACCGCGTCTTCGACAATCACAAACATACGATAGCGTCCCTCTATGCCGGAAGCGTCAATCAGGACATATACAAAGCACGCGCACGCGGATATAAAAGTTCGCTTGAGCGCGCCCTTTTCCCCGACAAGGTAAACGAAAGCGTCTACCGCAATTTGATTGCAACGGTAAGAGCGCACTTTCCCGCGCTGCACCGCTACTACGCCCTCTTAAAAAGGGTACTCGGCGTTTCCGAGCTTCGCCACTACGATGTCTATATGCCGCTTACAAAAAACGTGCGCTTTGTTACAAGCTACGATAAGGCCGTCGATATACTGCGCGAAGCCCTTTGTCCGCTCGGAAGCGAATACACCGATACTTTGTGCGGCGGCTTAAAAGGCGGATGGACCGACCGCTACGAAAACAAGGGCAAACGAAGCGGCGCTTTTTCGTCGGGAGCGTACACGGGTTATCCCTATATATTGATGAATTATAAAGAGGACGTTATCCGCGACCTGTTTACCCTCGCACACGAAGGCGGGCATTCGATGCATTCATGGTATGCGGCGCACAACAACCCCTTTTTGCAGTATTCATACACGATATTCGAAGCGGAAGTCGCCTCAACCTTTAACGAGCAGCTTTTATTCGAGTATCTGCTTAAACACACGGACAAGCCGGAAGAACGCCTCTACCTCCTGTGTATCCGCGCTTCCGATATTTTGGCAACCCTCTTCCGTCAAACCATGTTTGCCGAATTCGAGCTTACAACCCACGAAGCGGTTGAAAGCGGAAAACCCTTGAGCGCCGCACAGTGCCGTTCCATATACCGCAGCCTGCTTGAAGATTATTTCGGACCCGATATGGTGTTTGAAGCCGAAAGCGACCTTGAATGTCTGCGCATTCCGCATTTTTACAGCGCCTTTTATGTATATAAATACGCAACGGGTATTTCGGCGGCTTTAAGTCTTGCAGAGCGTGTAACAAAGGGCGGGAATACCGAACGTGAAGATTATTTCAAGTTTTTAAAGTCAGGCGGAAGTTTGTACCCCATTGAAACTCTCAGGTTGGCGGGGGTGGATATGGAAAAAACCGAACCCGTAGAAACCGCAATAAGGATATTTTCGAATCTCGTCGGCGAAATAGAAAAGAATTTTTCTTAAAACAGGTAATGAAAAACGCTTTTTTTGCCGATAATTAAAACAGGCTATTATAAGAATGTGAAAAATATCCGTGATGGAGACTTATTATATGACTTCCGTAAGTGAATTCAAGAAGCGTCCTAAAATGGACGCTCATAATCACCTGAACCTCGGAATGCGTTATGCTTCTTATATTCCGTGGGCAGGCTTTTACATACCGGATTTTCCCCGCAAATTTTCGGGGCTTGACGATATGCATACGATTATAGGTCAATATACGCGCCCGCGCTGTATAACCGAAAAAGACGTACAGGATTTGATTACCTTATCCGTACAGGATGCGATTGCCGACGGCGTAACGATTTTGGAAGGCAGTATCGATATCGGTTTTATCCATCATTGCGGAGAAAGCGTTACCCGCTTTTTGGATATGATAACACGGGTGTATGAAAAGTTCAAAAACGAAATCGATTTCCGTCCCGAATTGGGAATGGGAAAAACCTTCGATACAGAACTGATTAAAGAATGGGCACCCGAATGTATGCACAGCGGTATTTTTAAAAGCATTGATTTGTACGGCCCCGAAGTAGAAGAGGGTTTGGAAAACTTTACGGATTTATATGAACTTGCCGGTAAACTCGGTATAAAGAAAAAGGCGCACGTCGGCGAATTTTCGGATGCAAAATCGGTAAAGCGGTTTGTACAGATTTTCGACTTGGATGAAGTACAGCACGGAATCGGAGCCGCAACCGATAAAAGCGTTATGAAATTCCTGTGCGACAAAAATATCCGTCTGCACGTATGTCCTGCAAGCAATGTTATGCTTTCGGCGGTTCCGTCTTTGGAGGAACATCCGATAAAAATCCTCTACGAAAACGGGGTAAACGTAACGATTGCAACCGACGACCTGTTGTTTTTTAACAAAAGCATAAGCGAACAATGCGTCGATTTGATTGAAGCGGGTGTGTTGACCAAAGAACAGGTGTTTAACATCCTCGACAAGAGCGTAGAAAAATAATCATGTCTAAAATCATCTCATGGAACGTAAACGGTATACGCGCCGTTGAAAAAAAGAATTTTTTACCTTGGCTCCATTCCGAAAATCCCGACGTTTTGTGCATTCAGGAAACAAAAGCAAAACCCGAACAATTATCCGAAGAACTGCTTGCCCCCCAATCATATAAGGCCTACTGGTCGTCGGCGGTACGGGCAGGCTATTCCGGAACGGCGATTTATACCAAAAAAGAGCCCGATGAAGTGCGTTTTATGGGAGTCCCCGAATTCGACGATGAGGGGCGTACCCTTGCCGCCTTTTTCGGTAAAACCGCCGTTATAAGCGCATATTTTCCGAACAGTCAGGATGCCGGAGCGCGGCTGCCCTATAAGCTCGATTATTGCGCCGCCATGTTTGAAATGTGCAATAAGCTCGTGTCGGACGGGTATAACATCGTTTTATGCGGCGACTACAACATAGCCCATAAACCGATTGATTTGGCAAACCCCAAAAGCAACGAAAAAAATCCCGGCTATCTTCCCGAAGAGCGGGCGTGGATGGATATGTTTACCGCAAACGGGTACGCCGATACATTCAGGCATTTTTGCAGCGACGCCGGTCGCTATACATGGTGGTCGTACCGATTTAAAGCACGCGAAAAAAATATCGGCTGGCGTATCGATTATCAGTGTGTAAACGGAGCCTTTTTGCCCAAAGTAAAATCCGCCGAAATTCTCGATACGGTTTTAGGCTCCGACCACTGCCCTGTTGTCATGCAGCTGGCTCAATCCTTATAAGCTATGGCAAAAAAAATCCGCATTGTATACACAGCTCCGCTTTCGGCCTGCTTTGTCCTTGCCTGTACCGCCGTTTTGATACTTTCGCGGTTTACGGGAGACGCTCTTATAAGTGCTTTTTTTTCGGCACCCGCACGGCAGGGAAGCCCGTCCGCTTTTAATCCTGTATCTCCGCTTCATTACCTTCGTCTTTTTATCCATATATTCGGACACAAGGATGCACTGAGTTTCGGAGCGAATGCCGCCCTCATACTGCTTTTAGGCCCGCGTCTGGAAGAACGCTACGGGGACGCAATTCTATCGCTTATGATGGGAGCTGCCGCCTTTGTGTCGGGCATTTGTTCCGCCGCCTTTTCTCCGTCCGTTTTATACGGCAGCGACGGCATCGTCTTTTTAATGATTGTGCTTTATGCATTTGCTTACGCAAAAAAAGAGGGGATTTTGTTTACAAATATGCTGCTTTTTGTCTTGTATGTGTTCGGTAAACTCTTCCCTTTGTTCGGTATATCCGCCGCTTCAATAAGTGCTTCCGCTTCGCCTCTCGGCGGCAATGCGGCTTTAATCGCAGCCCTTGCCCATCTTGCAGGCGGTCTGTGCGGAAGCCTCTTTGCCTTTGCCGCATCCCCCGCTTCATCGCGCAGAACACGGACTAAGCAGACACTTCCGGAGACCGCAGAGACCGCAAAGTAAGTGTAATTATTGTAACTTTTTACAAAGCCGTTTTTTTGTATTATAAACAAGGAACAAAAGCGGCGTAAAACATATATAAAGCGTAATACCTCCGCAAAATCGGTGCTTTAAACGTCCGCAATTAAGGAATATAGTATGACAGCTGAAACACTTTACCGAAAAAAAAGAGGCATTTTGAAGACGGTGCCCGTAACGGCCGCCTTTACCGCTCTTTTATTCATATTTGCTTCGTGTGCGGGTATGCCCCGTGAACAGGCGGAAATCGAAACCGAGCCGGCTTTTTTGGGCGACTTTGACCCCGTGCGTCTGGAAAACGTGATGGCTTTGCGATCCGTGTTCGGAAAAATCAAACCGGCCGAAATACGGCTTTACCTTGTGCCGCGTACGAATGTTGTGGAAGCGCATTTCCGTGACGGTGCGAATGCCGTTGTGCTTATGTTTACGGCAAAACAAAGACAGATGCTTGCCGAAGGTATGGATTTATATGCAAAAGCCTATGCCGAGTATGCCGCAGGAGATGTAAAGTCGTTGCCCGATCGCAAACCCGGCCGCAAAAACGCTTTTAACCGCGGAGAACTGTCGGTTGCCTGGGGTATAATTTCGGTCAACCGTACTGCGGAAACGGAATTCAGAACAAATTACCAATATCTTGAAAAAGGCAAGCCGTATTTTATGCTTACTGCCGAACGGGCGGATGCTTCCGACGGTTCAAATACGCAGTCGCCGCTTGTAAATCTGTATTTTTCACCTTCTCAGCTCAAAACTTTATCGGAAATAACAAGTCGGGATGCATTACAAAAAGAAGTCGATATATTGAATAAAAAAGCGTTCGATTTTTGATTACAGTTTGACATTTTTGTAAAAAACGTCTGGAAAATAGCCGTAAATCTCTTTAAAATACTTGACGATAATGCAAACTCGTGTTATTGTTTATTAAAGTAGTAAACCGTGCTCCGGAAAAGCGTTGCTTTGGTGCGGTTTAAATATTTAAGGAGGTTTTTAAAGTTATTATGAAAAAAACTCTTGTAATTTTTCTTGCTTTGGCAATGGTATGTTCGGTATTTGCGGCAGAACCCGCAGCCGAAGTAAGTATTGCCGAGTTTAAAGGCGATGCATCCGTCACGTTCGGTTTTGACTTGGATACATTAAAAACCGGTTTCAAAAATGAAACGTCCGGTTCGTTAAAGCTCAATCTGCTTAAGGGCGGAGAGAAATCGACTACAGGTGACGGTGTCTGGGGCGAATTGAAGATTAAAATCAAGGATATTCAGATTGCAGCTAAAGCCGATAAAGCAGCCGCACTGGAGGATGACAAAAAAGTTTCGATTGAAGTAGCCAAAATTCACTTCGGTCCCGTATATATGGGCATTAAATCCGATGATTTCGATTACGGCGGAGATTTCCTTTTCCCAAATGCGCTGAACTACAAAGACGACAAGGATGATTTTGTTAAAAATCCCGCTAAGAAACTCGGTTACGATCAGGGCTTTATCCTCGGTTACAAGCACAAAAGCGATATAGTCAAAGTAGAAGCTTCTTTCCGCAGCAAAAAAGAAACCTCTGAAAAACTTGACAAGGTAGAAGCTCTTTTTCTTAAAAAAGACGACAAAATTAAAGAAGGCGAATATTATACAACCGCAGAAGGTGCATTTGATAAAGATACCGCCAAAGATTATTTCACTGCCGGAGGTTCAAACCTTGATACTACCACTGACCCCAAGGTAAAAAAACTGAAAGCCACTGCGCTGGTCTACAAGCGTGTTATGAAAGACGACAAAACCACGTACTGGACCAACAAGTATGCCGTGGGTCTCTATGCAGAAGTAAAGCCCATCAAAGACTTGCGCATCGGCTTGGGCGGTGCCTATGTAATCGGCAATTTGAATACCAGTGTAAAAGACGATGCTGACAATAAAAACGATATTTCGGTTTTTGCCGGTACGGATTACCGTTTTAACATCAACGAAAAATTCTTTATCCAGCCCGCTGTCGCATATACCTTATACTGCGATTACCTTGCCAAGTCGGATGCATATAATATTGCTACCAATAAGCTCGGCATGGGATTACGCTTCGGTTTCGGCGGAAGCAAGGACTCGAACTCTTTACTTAAAGACTTCTTCGGTAAGGAAATGGTTTACAACAGTAAAAAAGAAGACGACAAGATCCTTCTTCCCGGTGTAAGCGTTTTCAGCGAAGTCGATTTCACACAAAATAATCTGGCTAAAAAAATTCCCTTGCTTGTCAGCTTCTATTCCGGAGAAATCGTAAAAGGTTTGAATACCGCCGCTTTTGCATATGCCCGTCTCGGTTACGCTTTCGGTTCGGACGAGGATAAGGATGTTCAGACCGGTGCGGCTGCTTCTTACGATATCAAAGCCGGCGATATTACCATTGTACCCGCTTTGGGAGTTTTGTTTTCCTATGACAAGAATGGAAATGCTAACACTTACGAGTTAGGTACGGAAGCAAAAGTTGACGTAAAGGGTCTGGTAGACAACACCACCTTTACTTTGGCTTGGGGCAACGATAGATATACCTTCGGTACCGGTGCAAAACTTAAAAACGGTGAAATTACCCTTAAGGCAAAAATCGGCCTCTAAGGTTTAATCTTCCGTATAAGTGCGGTGCGTAAGTGCCGTACTTACCCCGAAGCCCTGCGCATACGTGCGGGGCTTTTTTTATGTTTTTTAGGTGGCGAGGGGGGGCAACCGCGAAGGGGGCGAGGGGGAACCCGCGAGGGGCGCAGAGGACGCGAGGTTTTTTAAGAAATTGGCGTCTTCCCCTTTTTTCTTTGCGAGCTTGGCAGGCTTTGCGGTGGATAGTTAACCGCGAGGGACGCAGAGGTTGTAGGGAGGCGGAGAAGCGAATCCCTTAGAGGTTTGCGATTTCTTCCTCGGAAAGGCCGGTAATTTTTGAAATCAAGCCGATACCGAGATTTTCAAGCCGCATAAGCCGTGCCGTTTCAAGTTTATTTTGATAGGCACCTTGATGCAGACCTTCGCTAATACCTGCTTTCACACCTTGAGTATAACCGAAATGCTCCCAAGACGCCTTGTCATGTTCATATTTCATGCGGTTTTCATAGAGCCACCGTTGTTTAGGGTCTTGTAACATTACATCTACCGTTTCATTTGCCTGTTCCATGACAGGAGAATTATCCGCAAGCATTGCACGCACCTCCTTATCGTCGGTTTCGATAAACTTCAGCCACTTAACCAGCCGTTGTGTTTTCTCATCGGGTTCGGTTCCTGCCGACTGCTTTTCTTTCGCCTTTGCCAGATTCAAAAAGTGAATTTCAAGTTCACCGGAAAGTTCCGTGTAAAGCCGTTTTTCCAGCACCCGATATTCACTGTGAAGCAATTCGTTCAGCTTAAAGCCTTCACCGACCAGATTTATTGTAATACACTTGGGCAGTTTTGTATACACTTCACCTTTTTGCAAGTTTTCTGTGTACATCTTTGCCCAATAAAAAACGGTGCGCTGCGCAAACTCATCATTCCATCGGTTTTGGATTTCAATGTCAATAACATATTTCTTGTCCGCACCACAAACATATACAACAATGACGGATGCGTTGGAATGCCCCGCAAAAAGGCTTCCGCGCTTCGCTTGTGCAGATTTTTTTGCGTGTCATTCACGCTTCCGCCGTTATTATATCTGCCCGCAAAAAACGGTATCGACATATAAATGAGCATAAGTGAACAATTCTTCAGAATTGCGAACTAAAACTTATGTATCTGCGAGTTTGTCAGTGACAAACTCGGGTTAAAGCGAGCGGTGCTATTTTAGCCGCTCGCTTTAAACGCATAGTCGTTACGCAAGGTTATTTTAAATACGTCATCGGAATCAGTCTGTTTCATATATTACCCCCTACAGTATATATTGGGTTTCTTTGTAAAAAAAGCAGACTTTTTACGAAAAAAAATGCAGATTTTTAATTAACCGCAAAATATAACCGCAAGGGGGCTTAATTTGCTATCTTGCTTACTTTGCGGGCTTTGCGGTGATTGATTTGGATTTCGGATTGACGCGAGGGGCGGGTATACGTTATTATAGTTAGAAATGTATAACTCCGTGCAATTAAAAGTCATACATGAAAAAAAAGTTATCGGCGAAATGATAGCTTTATACTGTCGGAAAAAACACGGTACCGGAAAAAATTTGTGTGCCGAATGTGCAGAGCTGTATGCATATGCACAGGATAAAATCGATAGATGCCGATTTATTGAAAAAAAGACTTTTTGTTCGGCTTGTACGGTTCACTGTTATTCGCCCGATATGCGGACGCGGGTTAAAACGGTTATGCGATTTTCGGGTCCGCGTATGTTTTTATATCATCCTGTTTTGGTTGTAAAACATATATTGGTAACTCTCAAAATGAGGAAACATTATGATTAAAGTGCGTCTTATAAAACTTTTATCAGGGGCAAAAAAATTTGTCTTTTGGCAAGTGCTTGCTTTATGGGCGGCATTATTGTGCCAGATAGCGATTGCTTTTTGTATAACGGATATTGTACAAAAATTGTTTGCAGGCGAGGCGGTTATCGCTGTTCTTCCCCTGTACGCGGCTGCGGTAGCGTTTTGTTTTGTTTTGCGTTTTGCGGCAGACAGGTTGTATGTTTTTGCTTCCCATAAGGCCGGGGCTGATGTTAAGGTTACCCTGCGCACGCATATTTACGAAAAACTTTTGCGTTTGGGGGCTTCATACAGAGATACGGTGTCCACTGCCGAAGCGGTGCAGCTTTCTTTGGACGGGGTTGAGCAGCTTGAAATCTATTTCGGAAAATATCTTGCGCAGTTTATATACAGTCTTCTTGCGCCGCTGACGCTTTTTACGGTTTTATCCTTTGTGAGCGTAAAGGCAAGCGGTATGCTGCTTCTTTTTGTTCCCCTTATTCCTCTGTCGATTGCCGCTATTATGAAGGTTGCAAAATTGCTTTTGCGCAAATACTGGGGTATGTATGCCGAGCTCGGCGACAGTTTTTTGGAAAACTTGCAGGGTTTGACGACGCTTAAGATTTATCGATCGGACGCGCAAAAAACGGTTGAAATGGACGAGGAAGCCGAGAACTTCCGCCGCATTACGATGAAAGTGCTTTCGATGCAGTTAAACAGCACGAGCATTATGGACATTATGGCTTATGGCGGTGCGGCTGCGGGTATGATTATCGCCGTTAATCAATTTGCGCAAGGTGCCGTTTCTTTGGGCGGTTGTTTGATGATTGTCCTTTTAAGTGCGGAATTTTTTATTCCGGTGCGGCTTTTGGGCTCGTTTTTTCACGTCGCGATGAACGGTATGGCGGCTTCCGATAAAATCTTTGCTCTGCTCGATGTGCCCGAATCGCAAAATCACAGTGCGGCTTTTGCGGCAAAGACGGCAGAAGTGGATTTTTCAAAAGTGTCGTTTTCGTATTCGGCCGAGCGCGGTATTCTAAAAGACGTTTCGATACACTGTGCGCCCGCATCCTTTACGGCAATCGTCGGTAAATCGGGCTGCGGTAAAAGTACGATAGCCAAGCTTATTATGACGCGGAACAAAAATTATGAGGGCAGCATCACCTTTAACGGTATCGAGCTTTCTTCGATAAGCGAGGCTGCGGTTATGCAAACGGCAACCCTTGTTACGCACGAAAGCTATATATTTAAGGGAACGGTTGCATACAATTTGCGTATGGGAAATCCCGATGCCTCGGACGAGGATATGAAAAAGGCTTTGAAAAAAGTCAATCTTCTTGATTATTTTGAAACGCAGGAATCTCTCGATACGGCTATTGCCGAAAAAGGATCGAATTTATCGGGAGGGCAATGTCAGCGCCTTGCTCTTGCGCGCGCCCTGCTTCACGACAGCCCCGTGTATATCTTTGATGAGGCAACCTCGAACATAGATGCGGAAAGCGAAGACATGATTATGTCGGTTATCAAAACACTGGCAAAGAAAAAAACGGTGATTTTTATTTCGCATAAATTATCGAATGTAATAGATGCCGCATGCATATATATGATTGACGGCGGAAAGGTGATAGAAGAAGGTACTCATGCGCAGCTGATAAAGCGTAAGGGTAAATACGCTGTCATGTACAACGAACAGTACAAGCTTGAAGCTTATGCACGGGGGGA
>CAUURR010000006.1:0-26383 GCA_963547555.1 uncultured Treponema sp.
CTATCGCCTTATCGGGTAAGCGGCGATCGTTAATATGCAATGCCGATAAATCTACGGCGGCTTCCAAGGCTGCGTCCGTATACCGCACGCCGTGATAGGCTTCGTATTTAGGCTTTAAGCCCTTGAGAATATCGACCGCCTCATCGCGTGTCGGCTCCGTAATATCGATTTTTTGAAAACGGCGGGCGAGGGCGCGGTCTTTTTCGAATAAGCGGGTGTACTCTTCAAAGGTGGTTGAACCTATACAGCGTATTTTTCCCGAAGCTAAAACCGGTTTTAAAAGATTCGATGCGTCCAAATTCCCGCCGGAACCCGACCCTGTACCGATAATCGTATGGATTTCATCTATAAAAAGGACGGCTTTTTCTTTTTTTAAAAGTTCATCGCTTATGCGTTTCATGCGCTCTTCAAAATCGCCGCGGTATTTTGTCCCCGCTACCAGGGCGCCCATATCGAGGCTGAATACTTCAAAGCCGCACAGTAAATCGGGAACTTCTCCGGAGGCGATTTTTATTGCCAAGCCTTCGGTTATGACCGTTTTGCCGACTCCCGCATCTCCTACGTGAATAGGATTATTTTTTACGCGGCGGCAGAGAATTTGCATAGTCCGTTCAAGTTCTTCTTCGCGGCCGATAAGTTCGTCGAGCAGGCCTTTGGAAGCTTCTTCGGTTAAATTGCGCGTGTAGCGTTCCAACGCACTTTTTTTGCGCGGAGCTTCATCGGCTTTTTCGGGTGCCTGTTCACCGTGAGCGGCTGCGGTTTCCGTTTTCGCAGTGTTTTGTTCGGTTTGGTCAAAGGTCTCAGAAGCGGAATCCGAAAACTGCAAGTAGCCTATGGTTTCCAACAGGGCGAGACGAGACAATCCCGCTTTCTTTAAATAGTAGGAAGAATGATTTTTATCTTCATCAAAAATGCTGACCAATACATCGGGGAGTTCGACCGTGTTTTTTTCGGCGGCGGCGCATTGTTCAACCGCACGCCCCATAACCGATTTATAGCCTATGGTTTCCATGGGCTCGCCGCCTGCACCAACGGGGATTTTTTCGGCAAAAAAATCTTCCAAATCACGGTATATCGTTCCCGGATCCGTACCGCATAACAGCAAAACATTGATGACATATTCATCGTCAAGGGCCGCATACAAAAGGTGTTCCGGCGTCAAAAATTCATGGTTTGCCTTTTTTGCAAGCGCGAAAGCTCTGTGTAAAGTTGTGTGCAGTTTCGGCCCTATTTTCAACTATGCTTTCTCCATTATGCACTGAAGCGGAAATCCGTTTTCCCGTGCAGTTTGAATTGTCAGTGCAGTCTTTGTTGCCGCTATATCATAGGTGTATACACCGATTGCGGCTGAACCGGCGCGGTGCACCTTCTCCGTTAATGATACGGCATCGCGTTCCGTTTTTCCGAAAATACGGATTAAAATATGGGTAACAAAATCCTTGGTCGTATAATCATCGTTCAATAATATTACCCTATAATCGGGCGGTTCGGCAAAGTCCGTTTTTTCCGTAACCGATACGGTGTTTTGATTTTCTATGTCCATATCCCCCGCCCATACTGATATTATAACACAAATTGTGTCCTTTTTCCAATGTATCGTAAAAACAATTAAAAGACAAGAAAAAACTCCCCGAGAATTTTCTTGTTTCGTTCTTGACAAAAAGTCTTAACTTCTATATACTTGCAAAACATCTCATTTTCGGCACTTGTGCCTTGAACGGGATACTTGTGTATAACGCCTCTGTAGCTCAGTCGGCAGAGCGCAACCATGGTAAGGTTGAGGTCAGCGGTTCGATCCCGCTCGGAGGCTGTTCCCTTCGGGGAGTCGTGAAGGAGTATGGCAAATGGCTAAAAAAGCAAAAACAGCGGTTGAAATTATTGCATTACAGTGTTCCGAATGTAAGCGCAGAAATTATACTACTTACAAGAATCGTAAAAACATTCAGGGCAAGTTGGAAAAAAGCAAATATTGTCCCTTTTGCCGCAAGCATCTCGTTCATAAAGAGACGAAAGCAAAATAATGACTCTTCGGGGCGGCTCGTGCCGTATTTAGGTCAGTAGCTCTAATGGTAGAGCGTCGGTCTCCAAAACCGAATGTTGAGGGTTCGAGTCCTTCCTGGCCTGTATTTTAATAAAATAGCGGAGATCGGTGTATGAAAGTCGTTCAGTTTTTTAAAGAATCCGTTGCCGAGTTGAAAAAGGTTGTGTGGCCTACGCGTGAGGATGTGTTTTCATCGGTAAAAGTGGTGTTGATTTCCACTCTGATTGTGGCGCTCTTGCTTGGCGGTCTTGATATGTTGTTTACGGCCGGTTTCAATTTTATATTTTAGGTATTATTGATGGCAAAAGGATGGTATATTCTTCATACTTATTCGGGGTATGAGGGGAAAATAGAGCGCACTATACGTTCCATGATTGAAAACGGCGATCTTTCTTCCGATATTGTGTTGGATATTAAGGTTCCGGTTGAAGACGTGGTTGAAGTCCGCGACGGAAAAAAACGAACGGTTTCAAAAAAGTTTTTGCCCGGTTATATTATGATTGAACTCGATTTGCCGGATTTGGGCTGGAAGCCTGTTTGTTCGGCGATTCGGCGTATACAGGGTGTAACGGGTTTTGTCGGTACGAACAGTAATGTTCGCCCGCGTCCTATTTCAAACGATGAGGCGATTGCCTTGTTGCAAAAATCCGGAGAGATAAAGGGCGAGCGTTCCGCGCGCGTTAAGCAAGCCTTTGCCGTAGGCGAGCAGGTTAAGATTATCGACGGTCCTTTTATTTCCTTTTCGGGTTCTATTGAAGAAGTTAATTTGGAAAAGAACAAATTGCGTGTTACCGTCGGTATTTTCGGGCGCGCGACTCCGGTTGAAGTTGATTTAACCCAAGTGGAAAAAATATAGCATCCCGTTTTTTGGGAGGGAGCTTTCAGCTTCCGTTAGGCGGGTAAAATCCCGCTACACCAATATAAGGAGAAATAGATGGCGAACAAAAAGGTAACGGCCGTTATCAAATTGCAGTGTCCTGCCGGTAAGGCAACGCCTGCGCCGCCCGTCGGTCCCGCTTTGGGTCCTCACGGTGTAAGCGCTCCGCAGTTCGTGCAGCAGTTTAACGACCGCACAAAGTCGATGGAGCCGGGGCTTGTTATACCGGTTATTATTACCGTTTTTCAGGATAAATCCTTTACGTTTATACTGAAAACACCGCCCGCTGCCGTTTTGATTAAAAAGGCTGCAGGGCTTGAAAAAGGTTCGGGTAACCCTTTGAAAGATAAGGTTGCAAAGCTTTCGGCTTCTCAGCTCGAAGAAATTGCAAAAACAAAGATGCCCGACATTAATGCCAATGATATTGAAGCGGCAAAAAAAATCATCGCCGGTACTGCACGCAGTATGGGTGTAGAGGTGGAGCGGTAATATGAAGCACGGAAAAAAATATCGCGAATCACTGAAAAAGTATGATTCTTCGCAGGCCTATGACGTACAAAAGGCTTGTGAACTTGTAAAAGAACTTAAATATGCCAACTTCGATGAAACCGTTGAGGCTCACATCAGCTTGAATCTCGATAAGAGTCAAAGCGTTCGGGATACTCTGGTGTTTCCCCATCAGTTCCGCGGCGAAAAGAAAGTGCTTGTCTTTTGTAAAGAAGACCGCATTAAAGAAGCTTTGGATGCGGGGGCTGCCTATGCGGGTGCCGATGAGTACATCGAAAAGGTAAAAGGCGGCTGGCTTGAATTTGATATCGCCGTTGCCACCCCCGATATGATGAAAGACGTCGGAAGGCTCGGTATGGTACTCGGCCGCAAAGGTTTGATGCCCAACCCTAAAACGGGAACGGTTACAAACGATATAACGGCGGCTATCGGCGAACTGAAAAAAGGCCGTGTCGAATTCCGCACCGATAAGGGCGGCGTTATTCATATGCCGGTCGGAAAGGTGTCTATGGAGCCTTCGCAGATTGCGGCTAACGTATCGACTCTTTTGGCCGAAGTTGCCCGCAAGCGTCCCGCCTCTGCAAAGGGTGCCTTTGTTCAGTCCGTGTCGGTAAACTCGACTATGGGTCCCGGTGTGTGGGTCGACTATAAGGAGGCAGAATAACTATGGCTATCATAGCGAAAAAAATCCAGCCTGCAAAACTTGAAGCAATCGCGGCGACAAAGGCTGCGTTTGAAAACTATAAAGGTTTTATTTTTGCGGATTACCGCGGTTTAACCGTTGAAAGCATTACGGCTTTGCGCCGCAAACTCAACGAAAAAAATGCAAAGCTGAAGGTTGTAAAAAATACCTATGCCCGCGTTGTTTTCGATGAGATGAAGATCGAAAATGTGGCCGAGTATTTAACCGGTCCGACCGCTATTGCCCTGACGACCGACGATGCGAACGAAGTTGCAAAAATCCTCTTTGATTTTGCAAAAGAAGCTTCCGGTTTGCAGGTTAAGGGTGCATATATCGATTCGGAACTCTACGACGCTGCAAAGATTGAAGCTTTTTCCAAGTTGCCCGGACGCCAGCAGCTTTTGGCGATGATTGCATCGACGATCAATGCTCCCATACAAAAGCTTGCGGCAACCTTGCTTGCTTATGTGGAAAAGCGTCAGGCCGAAGAAGCTTCGGGTGCAAGTGCGCCTAAAGCCGAAGCGGCTCCTGCGGAAAGCGCTCCTGCGCCCGCCGCGGAATAAGAACATTGTTTACGATTCAGGCTTCGTAGCTGTCGTCCTGTACGTAATATAAAAAATGCCTATTGTAAGGAGAAGATAATAATGGCAGCAATGACAAAAGAAGACATTCTTGATGCAATCGCATCGATGACGGTTCTTGAGGCTTCCGAGCTGGTAAAAGCTATGGAAGAAAAATTCGGCGTAACCGCCGCAGCCCCCGTTATGGTAGCAGGTGCTGCAGGTGCGGCCGGAGCCGCAGCCGGCGGTGCTGAAGAGCAAACCGAATTCACGGTTACCCTTGAAAGCGTTGACGCTTCCAAGAAGATTGCCGCAATTAAGGCTGTCCGCGAAATTACCGGCTTAGGCTTAAAAGAAGCAAAAGATTTGGTTGAAGGCGCTCCCAAGCCCATTAAAGAAGGCGTATCCAAGGACGAAGCCGCTAAAATCAAAGAAACGCTTGAAGCCGCCGGCGGTGTTGTTAAGATTGCATAATAATATAAGTGATTTAAAATTAAAATCGACGCATATGCTGCCTGAAAGATTGAGATTTTCAGGCAGCTATATCTGTTTATACGCAAGAGCAAGGGGGATTTAATGTTCGCGAAAAGCCGGACGGTGAATCGTCAATATATCGGAAAAAATATCCGCAATTTTATGGAGCTTCCCAACCTGATAGACATACAGCTTCAATCGTACGAGAATTTCTTACAAAAAGAAAAACTCGATAAAAAGGAGTCACGTGAAGTTCAGGGGCTTGAAGAAGTTTTTCGTTCCACATTCCCCATTGAAAGCCCGAACGGCGATATGCTTTTGGAATATGAATATTACGAGCTTGACGAAGCCAATATTAAATATACGGAATTGGAATGTAAGCAAAAAGAGCTTACTTATTCGGTTCCCTTAAAAGCCCGCATAAACCTGATTTTTCAGCAAACGGGTGAAATCCGCCAAAAAGACATTTATATGGGCGATATTCCCCTTATGACCGATCGGGGGACTTTTATTATAAACGGTGCCGAGCGCGTTGTCGTTTCGCAGATTCACCGTTCGCCCGGCGTTATTTTTAACCACGAAAAGGGTATCTATTCAAGTCGCATTATTCCCTACCGCGGAAGCTGGCTCGAATTCGAAATCGACCCTAAAAAAGAACTTATCTACGCCAAAATCGACCGTAAAAAACGTATTTTGGGTACCATCTTTTTGCGCGCGCTGGGATTCAGCACCCGCGAAGAAATTATCCGTATGTTTTACGATACGGAAAAAATCAAAATCAAAGACACCCGCGAATTCCGCGATTCTTTAGTCGGAAAGGTTCTTGCCGATGCCGTGTTCATTAAGGACAGCGAAACCGGCGAGGAAAAGAAATTATTCCATGCAAGCGAAAAACTTCAGCCTCACAATATCGACGAGCTGTTTTTGCACCCGGAAATCAAATCGCTTTCGGTGATTAGGTTTACCGGAGAATCTTCCCTCGATTCACAGATGATAATCAACTGCTTTGAGCGCGAAGAAATCCGCTTTATAAAAGAAGGCGCGGAATCCGATGAGCCGACCCTTGAAGACGCGCTTTCGGCGGTGTACCAAGTGCTTATGCCCGGCGAGCCCATTACGGTTGAAGTTGCCGAAAAAGACCTTCACAGTATGTTTTTTTCGCCGCGCCGCTACGATTTGGGCAGGGTAGGCCGCTACAAGCTGAATAAAAAGTTCGACGTAAAAGAGCCGATAACCGATCATACCCTCGTAAAGCAGGATATTATCGCAACGATGAAGTATCTTATCAAGGTATATATCGGCGATGAAAATATCGACGATATCGATCACCTCGGCAATCGGCGCGTACGTTCGGTCGGCGAGCTTATGACAAATCAGCTTAAAACGGCGTTCAGCCGCATGGAGCGTATTGCAAAAGAGCGCATGGGCTTAAAAGAAACCGAAACGATGAAGCCCCAAGACCTTATTTCGATAAAGCCGATTGTCGCTTCAATAAAGGAATTTTTCGGTTCAAGCCAGCTTTCTCAGTTTATGGATCAGGTAAACCCGCTGGCCGAACTTACCCACAAACGCCGTTTGAATGCTTTGGGTCCCGGAGGTCTTTCACGCGACCGCGCAGGATTTGAAGTCCGCGACGTTCATTATACCCACTACGGTCGTATGTGTCCGATTGAAACGCCCGAAGGTCCGAATATCGGTCTTATCGTTTCTCTTGCCATTTATACGCGCGTAAACGAATACGGTTTTTTGGAAGCCCCTTATCGCAAGCTTGAAGCCGGAAAGGCTACCGATCAGGTTGACTTTTTGTCGGCTATGGATGAAGACCGCTACTATATCGGTCAGGTTTCCGTCGATATGAAAGATGACGGATCCTTTGCGGGTGAGCGCATCGCCTGCCGCCGCTACGGTGATTATACATCGCGTAGCCCGAAAGACGTTCAGTATATGGACGTTTCGCCCAAGCAAATCATTTCGGTTTCGGCCGCTCTTATTCCCTTTTTGGAACATGACGACGCAAACCGCGCCCTCATGGGTTGTAATATGCAACGGCAAGCAGTCCCCCTCCTGTTTCCCGAACCCCCGCGGGTCGGAACCGGTATGGAAGCAAAATGCGCCTACGATTCGGGTGTATTGATAAAGGCCTTGCGTCCGGGAACGGTCAGCCGTCTTACCTCCGAAGAGATTTGCATAAAGCCGGATAAACAAAAAAATGCCGACGATTTTGACATCTACACGATGTTAAAATATCAGCGGACAAACCAGGATACCTGTTATCACCAGCGTCCAGTGGTTGCCCCCGGTCAAAAGGTTAAAAAAGGCGATGTGCTTGCCGACGGACCCGCAACGGTAAACGGAGAACTTGCTCTGGGACGTAATATTCTCGTAGGCTTTGTGCCTTGGAACGGATACAATTACGAAGACGCGGTTTTAATTTCTCAGCGTGTTGTCCGCGAAGATATGTTTACATCGATTCACATTAAGGAATTCACGATTGAAATCCGCGAAACAAAACTCGGTCCTGAAAAAATCACGCGCGATATTCCGAATACAAGCGAAAAAACCTTGGACAACCTCGATGCCGAAGGTATTATACGCATCGGTGCGAAGGTGCGCTCCGGGGATATTTTGGTCGGAAAGGTAACGCCCAAGAGCGAAACCGACACCACCCCCGAATTCAAACTGCTCAATTCAATCTTCGGTGAAAAGGCGAAGGAAGTGCGCGATTCGTCCCTGCGTATTCCCCACGGAATCGAAGGAACGGTTATCGATGTTCAGCGTTTACGCCGCTCCGAAGGCGACGACTTGAATCCGGGCGTCGATGAAGTGGTAAAGGTATTGATTGCGACCAAACGTAAACTGCGCGAAGGCGATAAGATGGCCGGCCGTCACGGAAATAAGGGTATTGTCGCCCGCATTTTGCCGATTGAAGATATGCCCTATTTGGAAGACGGAACTCCGCTCGATGTATGTTTGAATCCTCTGGGCGTTCCTTCCCGTATGAATATCGGTCAGATTTTGGAATCCGAACTCGGTCTTGCGGGCTTGTACTTAAACGAGTGGTATGAAGCTCCCGTTTTTCAATCGCCGTCTACTGAGCAGATTGAAGAAAAGCTTAAAAAAGCGGGCTTTAAAGCCAATTCAAAGGCCGTATTGCGCGACGGACGCACGGGAGAACCTTTCCAAAACGAGGTTTTTGTCGGCGTTATCTATTACTTGAAACTGCACCACCTGGTAGACGACAAAATGCACGCCCGCTCCACCGGTCCCTATTCTTTGGTTACCCAGCAGCCCTTGGGCGGTAAGGCTCAGTTCGGCGGTCAGCGCTTGGGAGAAATGGAAGTATGGGCGCTTGAAGCATACGGTGCGGCGAATACCTTGCAGGAACTTTTGACCATCAAGTCCGACGATATGAACGGACGTTCCAAAATATACGAATCCATCGTAAAAGGCGAACCCTCTACGGCAGCCGGCGTTCCCGAATCCTTTAACGTTTTGGTTCAGGAATTGCGCGGTTTGGCCCTCGATTTTACGATTTACGATGCAAAAGGTAAGCAAATCGCCCTTACCGAACGCGATGAAGAGCTGATAACAAAGGCGGGCTCGAACTTCTAGGACGGGAATGCGGTTTTACCGCGCCCTTAGCCGAAAGTTCTTTGATAGGAGTAAAAGATGCGTGAAATTCAAGATTTTGACAGCCTTATGATAAAGCTTGCTTCGCCGGAGGCCATCCGTGCATGGTCATACGGTGAAGTAAAAAAACCTGAAACCATAAATTACCGCACGCTTCGTCCCGAAAAGGACGGATTGTTTTGCGAGCGGATCTTCGGTACCACAAAGGAATGGGAATGCTATTGCGGAAAGTTCAAATCGGTACGCTATAAGGGCGTTATCTGCGACCGCTGCGGTGTTGAAGTAACGCATTTTAAAGTCCGCCGCGAGCGCATGGGGCATATAGAACTTGCCGCCCCCGTATCGCATATTTGGTACTACCGCTCGGTACCCAGCCGCATGGGACTTTTGCTCGACTTACAGGTTGCCGCTCTCCGCTCGGTTTTATACTATGAAAAATACATCGTTATCGATCCGGGCGACACCGACTTAAAAAAGATGGAGCTTTTAACCGAAGACGAGTACATGGAAGCTCAGGAGCGCTACGGCGGTTCTTTTTCGGCGGGTATGGGAGCCGAAGCTATCAAAACCCTGCTTGAAAACTTAAACCTCGATGAACTTGCCGCGGAATTGCGCGCAAAGATGATAGAAAAGGGCGCAAAAAGCGATAAACACCTTTTAAAGCGCATTGCGATTGTCGAAGATTTCCGCGCATCGGGCAACAAGTGTTCGTGGATGATTTTGGATGCAATTCCGGTTATTCCGCCCGAACTGCGTCCTATGGTTCAGCTTGACGGCGGCCGTTTTGCAACTTCGGACTTAAACGATTTGTACCGCCGCGTTATAAACCGCAACAACCGCTTAAAACGGCTTATTCAATTAAATGCTCCCGATATTATTATCTGCAACGAAAAGCGTATGCTTCAGGAAGCAGTCGACTCCCTGTTCGACAATTCCAAGCGCAAGCGCGTTGTAAAGGGTGCATCGAACCGTCCGCTTAAATCCATATCCGATATGCTCAAGGGTAAGCAGGGACGCTTTAGGCAAAATCTTTTGGGTAAACGCGTCGACTATTCGGGACGTTCGGTTATCTGTGTAGGCCCTGAATTAAAGCTGTGGCAGTGCGGATTGCCGACCAAGATGGCGCTCGAATTGTTTAAGCCCTTTATTATGAAAAAACTCGTCGATAAGGGCATTGTCTTCAATATTAAAAAGGCAAAAACCCTTGTTGAAGAAGAATCGAGCGAAGTTTTTTCGATTTTGGATGAAGTGGTGCGCGAACATCCGGTTATGCTGAACCGCGCTCCGACTCTGCACCGTCTGGGTATTCAAGCTTTTGAGCCCGTACTGGTCGAAGGAAAGGCTATCCGTCTTCACCCGCTTGTCTGTCACGCATTTAACGCCGACTTTGACGGCGACCAGATGGCCGTTCACGTACCTCTTACCCAGGCGGCACAGATGGAATGCTGGACTTTAATGCTTTCCGCCCGCAACCTCTTGGACCCTGCAAACGGTAAAACTATTGTGTATCCGTCTCAGGATATGGTTTTGGGTATTTACTATTTGACGAAAATCAAACCTTCGGGAAAGGGAACGGGCAAACGCTTCAGCAGTGAAAACGAAGCCCTGCTTGCAGCCGAATCCGGCAGTATCGATTGGCAGGCCGAAATAAAAGTACCCGTTCACAAAGCTCCTTATAACGGCGAAGTGATTTCGACCACGGCAGGCCGTCTTGTCTTTAACGATGAATTACCCGCTGAAGCCGAATTCGTCAACAAGCTTTTAGGCGATAAAGAATTAAAGCGTTTGATCGAAAAAGTGCACAAAACCTGCGGCCCCTGGCTTACGGTTAAAATGCTCGATGCGATTAAGGCCGTCGGTTACCGCTATGCAACCTTTTTCGGCGCGACCATTTCGATGGACGATATTTTGGTACCCGAAGAAAAGCCCGCAATGGTTGACAAGGCCAATAAAGAAGTCGACTCGATTATGAAGCAGTACCGTCAGGGACACATTACCCAGGATGAACGGTATAACCGCGTTGTCGAAGTATGGTCGAAAACCAACGAAGAACTTACAAACGTTATGATGAAAAAGCTCGAAAACGACAAAGAGGGCTTTAACACGATTTATATGATGGCTTCATCCGGTGCGCGCGGAAGCCGCAACCAGATCCGTCAGCTTGCGGGTATGCGCGGTCTTATGGCAAAGCCGAACGGCGACATTATTGAACTTCCGATCCGTGCAAACTTTAAAGAAGGTCTTTCGGTTATCGAATTCTTTATTTCGACGAACGGTGCGCGAAAGGGTTTGGCGGACACCGCTTTGAAAACCGCAAACGCCGGTTATCTTACCCGCCGTCTGGTCGATATTGCTCAGGACGTCGTTATCAACGAAGAAGACTGCGGTACGATTAACGGAATCGAATATTCGGCGGTAAAAGAGGGCGACGATATTATCGAACCCTTAAAAGACCGCATTGTCGGCCGCTATACATTGGAACGCGTACTGCACCCGATTACCGGAGAGCTTTTGTGTGATGTAAACGAATATATAGACGACGATTTGGCCGAAAAAATAGATGCAGCCGGTGTCGAAAGCGTTAAGCTGCGCACCGTTTTAACCTGCGAATCGAGGCACGGCGTATGCTGTAAGTGCTACGGCCGCAACCTTGCGCGCAATAAAATCGTTGAAATCGGAGAAGCGGTCGGTATTATTGCCGCCCAGTCGATCGGTCAGCCGGGAACCCAGCTTACGATGCGTACCTTCCACGTCGGAGGAACCGCTTCCAAAATCAGCGAAGAAAACCGCATTGTTTTAAAATATCCGGTGCTTATCCAAAATATTACGGGTACCCATGTCGTTATGAAGGACAAAACCAAGCTCTTTACCCGTAAGGGCGTTATGGAAGTAACCCATATTTTGCAGGACTATACCTTCGGCAGTGCAAACCTGTTGGTACAGGACGGCGACCGCGTATTAAAAGATACTCCGCTTTTTGAAGCAAAGGGTAAACAAACCCTTGCCCCTGAAGCGGCGCGCATTATTATCCGCGGCAAGCACCTGTATTTGGCAAGCGGCGATTTGAAAATCGAAATTAAAAACGGTTCTTCCGTTTCGGCAAATATCGGCGATTATATTGAAGCGGGGCAAACTCTTGCTACCTTCGACCCTTTCTCCGATCCGATTATTGCCGAAGTTTCGGGTTATGTTCACTACGAAGATATTATTCCCGGCTCCACCCTTTCGGAAGATTTGGACGAAGAAACGGGCAACATCGAAAAACGTATTACCGATTTGCATTTGGATACAAAACAGCCGCGCATTTTGATTACCGACGAAGCCGGTAACGAAAAGGGAAGCTATTATCTTCCCGGAGGCGCGGTTCTTTCTGTTGAAGATAAGGCAAAGATTTCGGCAGGTACGCCGCTTGCAAAAACCTTAAAGGAATCGTCAAAAACAAGCGATATAACCGGCGGTTTGCCGCGCGTAGAAGAATTGTTTGAAGCGCGCAAGCCGAAAAATCCCGCCGTTTTGGCGCAAATTACCGGAACCGTGCAGTTTAAGGGGATTACAAAGGGCAAGCGCGTTATTGCGGTTGTCGATAAATACGGTAAAGTGTTTGAACACCTCGTACCGATGACCAAGCGGCTTTTGGTGCGCGACGGCGATACGGTCGATGCTGGCGAACAGCTGTGCGACGGTTCGGTCAGTCCCCACGATATTTTGGCTATTTTGGGCGAACATGCACTGCAAACCTACCTTATGGATGAGATTCAGCAAGTGTACCGCACTCAGGGTGTAAGCATCAGCGATAAACACATCGGTATTATCGTGCGGCAAATGCTTCGCAAAGTTGAAATCGTTGCAGTCGGCGACACGAATTTTATATTCGGTAAGCAGGTGGATAAGTATAAGTTCCACGAAGAAAACAAGCGCGTTCTTTCCGAAGGCGGACAGTCGGCTATTGCCCGCCCGATGTTCCAGGGTATTACAAAGGCGTCGCTTAATATCGATTCCTTTATCGCCGCAGCTTCGTTCCAGGAAACAACCCGGGTATTGACGAATGCCGCCATTGCAGGTTCCGCCGATAAGCTTCGCGGCTTAAAGGAAAACGTCATTATCGGTCACCTTATTCCGGCGGGTACGGGTATCCGCAATTACCGGAATGTCAAGCTTTTTGACGAAAATACCGCCGACCTTGACGTGCAGATGAACGAAATACTTGAGCGTCGCAAGATTGAAAAGGCTTTGGAAGCTCAAATGGAAGAAACCCTGTACGAAACGGAAAACGAAGAGGATTAAATCCGTCTTGACAGGAACTTTGGGTATTTGATATACTGTTCGGACACTGTGTGTGCTTAATACGCGCAAAACAGTGCCGAACGTTTAACAGGTATTTTTAGCCGGAGTGCTGGCCGGTTTAGTAAATAGGAGAATAAGGCAGATGCCTACAATTAATCAGTTGATCCGTCAGGGTCGTAAATCGATAGCGAACAGAACGAAGTCTCCCGCGCTTCAGTCCTGTCCGCAAAAACGCGGTGTTTGCACGCGTGTTATGACTTTTACGCCTAAAAAGCCGAATTCGGCACTTCGTAAAGTTGCCCGTGTGCGTTTAAGTAACGGAATTGAAGTAACCGCCTATATCCCCGGTATCGGGCACAACCTGCAGGAGCACTCCGTTGTGCTTATCCGCGGCGGGCGTGTTAAGGACCTTCCCGGTGTACGCTATCATATTATTCGGGGTACAAAAGATACCCTCGGTGTTGAAGACCGCAAGCGCGGACGCTCAAAGTACGGCGCAAAACGGCCTAAGGCATAGGAGGACGTAGATGGGAAGAAAAAATAAGAGCGTAAATCGTCCCGTTTTACCCGATTCACGCTATAACAGTACGGTTGTATCGAAGTTTGTAAGCCGCATGATGCTCGACGGTAAAAAGTCGGTAAGCATGCGCATTATCTATGAAGCCTTTGATACCTTAAAAGCGAAAACGGAAAAAGATCCTTTGGAAGTGTTTTTAAAGGCCCTTGATAACGTAAAGCCGATGGTGGAAGTAAAATCCCGCCGCGTCGGAGGTGCTACCTATCAGGTGCCGATTGAAATCCGCGACAGCCGCCGCGAAGCCTTGGCTATGCGCTGGGTTATCGCCGCCGCACGCAGTAAAAGCGGACGCGGAATGGGAGAACGCTTGGCATCGGAGCTTTTGGATGCATATAACAATACGGGTACCGCTTACAAGAAAAAAGAAGATACCCACAAAATGGCCGAAGCCAACAAGGCATTCGCTCACTACCGCTGGTAGTTTGATTTTTACCGGCAGGGAGCTGATGCTCCATGAAGAGGCTGTCTAAAACACGGGTTTTAGGCGGTCTTTTTTTATGTCTTGATTTTAAGAGACGAATGTTACAGAGCGATGTTCAATCTTTCAATGCGGAATCCGTATTTATCACGTAAAAATATTGTCTTTTGAATCAATCTCGTGTATACTCTTTTCTATCTTTTTGGGGGAATTATGCCGTTGTTCAAGAAAAAAGAAGAGTCTGTAAAAAAAGACGATAAGGTGTGTGTGTCGGACGGTATTGTCCTTTCGCTGAAGGAAATGGAAAAACTGCTCGGCGAAACGGAAAATATCGCACTGAATTTAAAGACACGAATTGCAGGCGCTTCGCAGGTTATATTTAAAAATTTCCAGCAGGAAACGCAGTTTTCGGCTTTTACCGAAAGTATTCGTGCCATGCTGGATTCAATCGTATCGGTACAGGATCAATTACGTGAAGTGCATAATTGCAGTTCTTCGCTGGAGAATACGGCGGAACATGCAAGTAACTCGGTAGGAGAAATCATCGATTCGGTAAACCGTGTTGCAAAGATTGTTACCGACAGAATATCGGTAACATCGGAATTGACTGATGCGGTCGGGCGCGGTTCTTATAAGGTGAAGGAACTGTTTAATGTGATTGACAGTTTAAACCAAAATATCGATGCGGTAAAAGATATTATTGCGGCTATAAACGATGTAAGTGCTAAAACAAATCTGCTTGCGATGAATGCGGCTATAGAATCCGCTCATGCCGGAAAGGCGGGATTGGGCTTTGCCGTTGTTGCCGGTGAGATACGAAAACTTTCCGAGGCAACCGCTTTGAATGCCGCGGATGCATCAAAGACGCTCAAAAATATGCTCGATGTGCTGCAAACAGCCCGTATTACTGCGGATGAAACGCGCGGGGCAATGGATTTGATAGGCAATTCGGTACAGGAGACAACGGGTTCCTTTGTTGAAATTTCTTCGGAGATGAACAAACTTACGGGAACGGGTAGCTCCGTACGCGATGCGGTACTGCGTGTTCCTCAGGCTGCCGCGGATTTGAATGTTCGTGCGGATACGGCGATGGAACATATCAATCAAATAGCCGAAGAAATTGAAGTCGATAAAAATAATTTGCAAAGTATGCAGCAGAATTCACAGGAAGTCAGTGCGTTGATGAGCAGTGCGCTTTTTAACATGAACAGTATTATCGACAGCACGATTGTTATCGAATCTTCATCAATGCAAGGTGTGGATGTACGGACGGGTTCATCCGTTACGGCGGCAAAAAATATGCCTTTTGCTATGATTGTTTTAAAGCACCTTGCATGGGTTACGAAGGTGCGGGCTTTGATTGACGGAAAAATCGGTACAGATGGAGTTGCACTCGGCGATCATAAAAAATGCGATTTAGGACAATGGATAGAAAAAAATGCCGAATTGTATGAGGGCTTGAAAGAACGTCCCGAATTTAAAAAATTGGTGCGGGATCATGAAGCTCTGCATGCGATGATCCGCAAGGTATTCGAGCGCAGTCGGGAACTTTCCAAAGCGGAACTTGAAGGCCATTATTCCGAACTGATTACGTATTCCGGTAATGTCATTGAAAGCTTAACCGCTTTGCGAAGCTTTATAGATGCGGGTGTAAAAAAGCACATATAATCGGGCTGAATATGTTTCGTCCGATGTTCCGGTCGTGAAGATATAATTTTCATAGGAACGGGGCTGTGCGAAAAAGTACGCGATTTTTTGTGATGCGGTTGCTTTGTTTTGAAACAGCTCCTTACTTGCCTGTTTACCGTATTTATGTTAATATACTCGCATTCTCATAAGGACGGAAACTGTCTTGTCCTTTATAATCAGGAAGGAGTTTATGGAAAAATTATTCAGGATGGCGGAGCGGAAAACGAATTTCCGCAGGGAAATTGTCGCCGGATTAACAACCTTTTTGGCGATGGCGTATATTCTCGCTGTAAATCCCTCAATGCTTTCGGTTACCGGCATGAGTGCTCCGGCTGTCTTTACGGCAACGGCTTTGGCTTCGGCTATTGCGACGCTTGTAATGGCTTTTGCGGCAAACTTACCGATTGCTTTGGCACCGGGAATGGGCTTAAATGCCTTTTTTGCATTTACCGTTGTACTCGGTATGGGCATATCCTGGCAAACGGCTTTAACGGCGGTTTTATGTGAAGGTCTCTTGTTTATTATATTGTCGATTTTTAATGTCCGAGAAGCTATTATTACGGCTATTCCTGCCAACCTTAAAAAAGCGGTTGCCGCCGGTATCGGTTTATTTATTTGTTTTATCGGTTTTCAAAATGCTCAAATTATCGTCAATAACGATGCAACCTTGGTGGGGCTGGGACATTTAACATCGGGTTCCGCCGCCGTTGCTATGCTCGGCATTGCCGTTACGGCCGTTTTGTTTGCATTGAAGGTACCGGGCTCGATTTTAATCGGTATTTTGGTAACGACCGTTATCGGTATTCCTTTCGGAGTAACCGTGGTGCCCGAAGGCTGGGCTCCGTTCAGTGTACCTGCCGCACCGCTTTTGTTTCAATTCGATTTTTCACACGTTTTTTCGCTTGATTTTTTTGTCGTCTTTTTTACCTTTTTATTTGTTGATATTTTCGATACGGTGGGAACCCTTGTGGGGGTAACGAATGAAGCGCATTTAGCCGATTCAAACGGTAATATACCGCGCGTCAAACAGGCTTTGCTTGCGGATGCTATCGGTACGGCAGCGGGTGCCTGTTTGGGAACTTCAACCGTTACCAGCTATGTTGAAAGTACGGCCGGTGTTGCCGCCGGCGGAAGAACCGGTTTGACTTCTTTGACAACCGGTGTTTTGTTTTTAGTCGCTCTGTTTTTAAGCCCTCTGTTTTTGCTGGTTCCGGGTGCGGCAACCGCTCCTGCTTTGATTGTTGTCGGCTTTTTGATGTTCAAAGCCGTATGCGGTATTGTATTTACCGATGTAAGCGAGGGCTTGTCCGCCTTTATAACGATTGTTATGATGCCTTTTACCTATTCCATTGCCGAAGGTATTGTATGGGGAATTATTACCTATGTAGTTATGAAAGCCTTCACGGGTAAGGGACGTTCGGTTCCCGCTTTTACTTGGGGATTGTTTGCGGTTTTCATCTTGCGCTTGGTATTGATGGCGGTAATTAAAATCTGATTAGCCGTTTTGTTTTGAAGGGGCCGAGACTGTCGAATGCAAGCGGTTTTGTGTAAAATCGTTTTAAGACAGTCCGGCCTTTTTTTATGTTGTATGCCGTTTTCGAGGTATACGGCAGTGCAGGGTTAGGAAGCTGCCGCGACGGCTTCTATTTCAACAAGGCTGTCTTTAGGTAAACGTGCAACTTCAACCGCCGAACGTGCGGGGAAAACCGTTCCTGCAAAAAATTCGGCATATATTTCATTCATGGCTGCAAAGTTATTCATATCGCTTAAAAAAACGGTTGTTTTTACTATATCGCCCATCGTAAGACCTGCCTGTGTAAGAACAGCTGCCACATTTTTTAAAGATTGGCGGGTTTGTGTGCGTATGTCGTTTCCGGCAAAATTGCCGGATGCGGGATCTATAGGAAGTTGTCCCGATGTAAATACCAGGTTTCCGACCTTTATTGCCTGCGAGTAAGGCCCGATTGCACCAGGTGCCTTTGTTGTACTTATTTGTTCTTTCATAATACCTCCGAAATGTTATCAGTGTGACATAGTGTACCAAATTACCTGTATTTGTTAAAGTGCGGAGACTAAGAGGTCCGTTCCGCCGATTCTTCGACAAATTTGAATGCCTTTTTTTTCCAGCGGCCGCCGAGGTAATAAGAACCGATAATAAAGGTACCGGCAAGCCATCCCGCACCGTAACACCAAAATATATTGTACCGTCCTCCTATATAGTTAAAAAGGTAGGCGAGAGGAACGCGGGCAATTAAAAGCGATACAGAGGTTGACATCAGCGGCATAAAGGATTCGCCTGCGCCGCGCACGGTTGAATTCAGGGTAAAGATGATTGCCAGTAAAAAGTAGCCCGGCATAAGGCGTTTGATAAATTCTTCTCCCGTTTTAATTACCTCTGCATCCTGAGTAAATGCCATAAGCAGGTAGCGTCCTGAGAGCATAACAAGAATACTCATAATAAGCGCCGTTCCGACGGAAATGATAAGAGCGCTGCGTACACCTTCTTTAACCCGCTCAAGATTTTTTGCTCCGATATTTTGACCGACATAGGTGGTAACCGCACTGGCAAAGCTTAAGCAGGGCATAAAAACAAACAGATCGATTTTATTTGTTGCGCTGTAGCCGGCCATAAAGGCAGGGCCGTAGCTGTTTACCAAACGCTGCAAGACGATGGTGCCTACGCAAAACAACACGTTTTGTATGCCGGCAGGAAGACCTATTTGAAAGCTTTGGAATAAGATTCTGCTGTCAAAGCGCATGCGGTGCGAAAAAAGGCGGAAGATTTTAATTTT
This sequence comes from uncultured Treponema sp., assembly GCA_963547555.1. Taxonomy (GTDB): domain Bacteria; phylum Spirochaetota; class Spirochaetia; order Treponematales; family Treponemataceae; genus Treponema_C. The sequence continues at coordinate 18,532 of CAUURR010000006.1, forward strand.
TCGATTTATATATACTACGCCGAAAATAAAGGATGTACCTTGCGCAATAACGGTTGCCAAGGCGACACCGAACACTCCCATATCGAATACGGTAACAAATACCAAATCGAGTACAATGTTTACGACCGTTGCAATACTTAAAAATAAAAGGGGGGATTTACTGTCTCCGACTCCCTGCAAAATTGAAGCATTGGTATTATACCCGAATGACATTGCCGTTCCTAAAAAGATTGTACGCACATAGGTAAGCGACATTTCCATGGTTGCGCCTTCGGGGGTATGCATAACCCGCAAAAAAGGATCTGCGGTTAAATATCCTGCCGCCGTTATAATAACGGAAGCTGCAATCATGCCGATATAAATAGTGTCGATCGCTGTCCGAAGCCTTTCTTCCTGTTTTGCTCCGAAAAATTGCGAAACGAGAATTACGGCCCCCATGCTGATTCCGGCAAACATGGAGATAAGTAAAAAAATAATAATTCCCGAATTCCCTACGGCCGCAAGGGCTTCGGCTCCGATAAATTTTCCGACTACAATACTGTCTACAATATTGTAGGTTTGTTGCAAAATATTGCCCAAAAGTAAGGGCATGGCAAAGCGTGCAATCAGTGTTGCCGGTTTTCCGGTTGTCATATCAATCATGGGTTTTCATTTTCTCCATTTTGCATATTCGTTCATTGTCGAGGGTGACGGTGATGTTTTTTTCATGGGTCGGCAAAACGGTTCCTTTTGGGGCATTTTTTGCACGCCGCAAATGTTTTACCTGCGTATAATAAAGGTCGGCGGTTTTGGCATTGCGCGCTTTTGAATAAAAAACGGCCAAATTGCCCGCATCTATAAGGATTTCAAGCGGAACTGTTTTTCCTCTTCTGTTTTTTATAAACACATAGCCGCCTGCATAATCGCGGGTATGAAGCCACCAATCAAGGCCCTTTACATGATGCCGCAAAAGCTCATCGTTTTCGGATGCATTTCTGCCTACGAGAATGTGCCATTCTCCGATTGAAAAGCTTACTCCCGGCTGTTTTTTTTCACGTGTTTTTTGCGGCGTACTTTGTTTTTGTAAAAACTGCCGTATGCGTATGGGATTTTCTTCTGCGCACACCGACTTATATGCCCCGCGGACGGATTCAAGTTCTTCTTTTAAATCGGTAATATCTTTTTCCAAATCGCTTAAACCGCTGTGTGCTTTTTTGTACCGTTCATAATAGACGGCGGCATTTTCCGCAGCATTTTTTTTAGGGTCTATTTGAATCGATACGGACTGTCCGGTGCCGTAATCGGTACATACCAGGATTTTCGCACTGCTTGTTCCGATTAAATGGGCGTTTGCCAGTATAAGGTCTCCCTGATGTTTCCATAAATCGGCATTCAAAAATGCAGCCCGTTTTTCTTCAAGCTTTAAAAGAGCGTTTTGGATGCGGCCGACTTTTTGATTATAGGCTTTTTCCGCCTGTGCGAGCAGCAATGTGCGTGAAGATGTATTGCCGTATTCGCCGTACCAGATGTCCAGCTGTTCGTTAAAGCTTAAAGAGGCAATATCAATATCTTTAAAACAGTCGGCATATTCTTCAGCGGTAAAGTCGCGTTTTCGGAAATCGTTTTTTTCAAAACCGTTTTTTTCAAAATTCTTTTTTTCCGAATTTCCGTCCGCTTCCGTATCCGCATTTTTGATATGAGTTTGATTTTCTGCCGAAATGGATTTTTTTTCGGGAAGGATAAAGGTTCCGCCGCTTACCTCGTTCCGTTTGGGGCGTCGGTAAAAAACGTCCAAAATATGCAGATTTTCGTCGGTAACGATGATGTTTGCCGCCCCGCTCCATAAACGTATAAACAGTATATACGGAGTTTGTGCCTGCATCAGTTTGATTTCTATAATACGTTCGCTTCCGATTTGCCGGCAGCTTTGTATTTTTGCGCCCTTTATACGGCTTTTTAAAAATTCCATAAACCGAAGCGGGGTTTTGTTTTTCGGAATAGGGCGCCGGGTTTCGTGTATGCGGCATTCTCCTGCGGCAAGGCATATATAGACGGTTTTTGCAGCTGTTTTGTACACATGCAGGGCAAGACTGTCGTAACCGGGTTGTACAATGCTTTGGATAAATGAGTTTTCCAAATCAAGTTCCGCCAAAACGGTATCGATTTCTTTATAGTTTAACGACATACACCCCTTCCTTAAAGGGAACCCGTCAAAACCGGCGGCACGGCTGTGCAACCGTACCGACCGTACTCCCCTCGGAGTTCCGATAAAAAAAGGCTGCCGCAAAAGCCGGTTGCTTTCGGGGCAGCCTTATTGGAGGCGGCGGCAGGCTGTCCGAAAAAATCGGTTTTCAGCCCTTTCCGTAATTACCGCCTTTTACGTGATTATTTTTCCACCATGAGCAGGGTTTTCGGGTCAAGGCGCAAGTTGATTCCCTTAACCGCGGCTCCGTGCATTTTAAGAACCGTCATGTCGATAGCATCGTTTTTTTGTTCCATGTGCACAATAGTGTTCAGCTGGGCGGCTGTTTCCGCCTGCATAACGGTACAGGGGTCTTCATCCTCACAGTTACAGGTTGCCCAGATAACAAAACCCGCCTCGGCCGCATAGTTTTTAAGTACGGTTATATCGCTTTCGCGAACCTTTGAAAAGTTCAAGCCGTCGATAACTAAACAGGCGGTCGGCATACCTCCGGCATTCAAGGCCTTCAATGTACTGACGATTTGTTCTGCGGAAACCGTGTTTTGGTTAAAGTTCAGAATAATCCGGTTAGCCAGCAGTTCATTTTTAACTTCTTCGGCGTTTGCCAGATTTTTCTTTTTGGACATTTCCCAAAAAATATCTTTATACCACGTGATAATCGAATTGGTGTGCTGGTTAAAAGAAACGTGCACAACCTTTTTATTCTGTAACAGCATATCAAGACCGATTTGTACAAGAACCGCCGTTTTACCCAATCCTTTTTTTGAAGTCAGAATGCCCATTTCACCGGCTTTTAAGCCGCCGTTGGTTGCCTGGTCAAAAAAACGTACCGGACTGCGATCAATAAGATCCTGTTTGATCATGATAATTCCCCCTTTCGTCTATTGATTCTTTTTACGTTTTTCTTCGTATTCTTTCATCAGGGTTTCGGCAATGGCGTTCGGTACCTTTCCGTACTTTTCGAATTCCATGGAGAATTCCGCCTTACCCTGTGTTAATGAGCGCAATACGGTCGAAAAACCGAACATTTCACTTAACGGTACTTCGGCGTCCACACGGCTGAAATTTCCGTCTTCGGTGGAAGAAACGATGATGCCGCGTCTTTGGTTGATAACGGCAAACATATTTCCCTGGAATTCGGTCGGGCCTTCGATGGACACCTTCATAATCGGTTCCAAAATAACGGGTTTGGCTTTTAAATACGCTTCACGGAAACCGCCGATCGCCGCCTGTTGGAAAGCGATATCCGACGAGTCTACCGGGTGTGATTGACCGTCGTTGATGGTCGCCTTGATGCCGACAATCGGGAAACCGATAAGCGAGCCCTTGGTCATCGAAGCGCGGAAACCCTTATCGCAGGAGGGAATAAATTCGTTCGGAATAACACCGCCCTTAATTGCATCCACAAATTCGTAGTCTTTTTCTTCCAGGGGTTCAAGGAAGCCTGCAACACGACCGTATTGTCCGGAACCGCCGGTTTGCTTTTTGTGGGTATAGTTAAAGTCCGCATGCTGAGTAATCGTTTCGCGGTAAGCGACCTGGGGCATACCTGTTTCGACTTCGCACTTGTATTCGCGTCTCATGCGTTCAATGTAGACTTCCAAGTGAAGCTCGCCCATTCCCTTGATAATCGTTTGATTCGATTCGGGATCGACGTAGGTTTGGAAAGTGGGGTCTTCTTTGGTAAAGCGGTTTAAAGCCTTTGCCATTTGGTCTGCCGATTTTTTATCCTTGGGAGTAATCGCCAAAGAAATAACCGGGTCGGGAACGAACATCGAAGTCATCGCATAGTTTAAGCTCGGATGGCAAAAGGTATCGCCTGAAGCGCAGTCTATACCGAACAAGGCGACAATATCGCCGGGCGTTCCTTCGTTAATGTCTTCCATGCTGGACGAGTTCATACGAACAAGGCGGCCTACTTTGAATTTTTTACGTGCGCGCGTATTCATCAGTTCATCGCCTTTTTTAAGGCAGCCCTGATATATGCGCACGTAGGTAAGCTGACCGTACTGCCCGTCTTCAAGCTTAAAGCCCAACGAAACACAGGGAAGTTTTTCATCGGCGATTAATTCAACGGGGGCTTCGTTATTGTTTAAGTCGAGGGCGGTATTTTTTACCTCGGTGGGATTCGGAAGGTATTTGATTACCGCATCCAAAAGCGGCTGAATACCTTTGTTTTTATATGCCGAACCGAGAAATACGCCGACAAACTGTTCGCTCAAAGTTCCTTTGCGGATTGCGCGTTCAATCATTTCCTGAGTTTCGCCGCCTTCGAGCATTGCTTCCATCAATTCATCATCGAACATTGAAGCCGCATCGAGCAGTTCTTCGCGGTATTTTGCGGCGTCTGCCTGTAAGTGTGCCGGAATTTCGGCATAACGCAGTTCGGTTCCGCTTTCGCCTTCGAAATAGACAGCCTTCATGGTTACAAGGTCTACAACGCCTTCGAGTTTGTCTTCCAAACCGATGGGGATTTCCATCATGTATGCGTTTAAGCCCAGTTTTTCGCGCAGCTGCATACGGACTTTAAAGGGGTTTGCTCCGGTGCGGTCGCACTTGTTTACAAAGGCGATTCTCGGAACATGGTAGCGCTTTAATTGGCGGTCAACCGTGATTGACTGCGACTGAACACCGCCGACGGAACACAATACCAAAATCGCTCCGTCCAAAACGCGCAACGAGCGCTCTACTTCAACGGTAAAGTCTACGTGGCCGGGTGTGTCGATAACGTTAACCGTGTGATCTTTCCACTTAACCTGTGTGGAAGCGGATTGTATGGTGATTCCTCTTTCCCGTTCCAATTCCATGTTGTCCATTACAGCACCGACACCGTCCTTGCCGCGTACTTCGTGGATTGCGTGAATCTTATCGCAATAAAAAAGAATACGTTCGGATAAGGTGGTTTTTCCCGAGTCGATGTGGGCACTGATACCGATATTTCGCATTTTTGAAATATCAAAACTCATAGTTGTCGTACCTCTCAATTATAGTTTTGCAGAATCTGCAATGATTTTCGGTAGAAAAACAGTCCATATATTATACCGAAAAAACGCAAGAATATCAAGCACGGTACCGAAAATTTGTTACCTGTCTTTGCCGCCGTAATATCAAACGGTAAAACTCATGTTAAAACAAGGTCATATTTTAGACGCTTGTTTTAAACCTTGCTTTTTTTTCGGATAAGTACTACCATATATCAAAGGAGTGTCGAAAATGAAAGGTGTATTCGATTTTACCGTTGATCAGCTGGGCCCGTGTAAGGTCCAGTCGCCGATTATGCTTTCCAAGGTGTACGGTGATTTTATTGCAAACTATGTAAAGGATGACGATTTTATCCGTTATAATGTGGATATTTATGATAATGTTCTTGAAACCGAAGCCGAAGCTTACAATAATAATTTGATTCAAAAAGCCGGCCCGCGCGAACTGATTTATTTTAACCCGAAGCATGTAAATGCGGCGATTATGACTTGCGGCGGATTGTGTCCGGGATTAAACGACGTTATCCGCTCGGTTGTGCGCTGTTTATGGAACCGCTACGGAGTGCGCCGTATCCGCGGTATCCGCTTCGGATTTCAGGGGTTGTTTTCGGAATCCGGCTACGACACAATCGATTTGGATCCTGACTTGGTTGACGATATTCATAAATCCGGCGGTTCCTTTTTGGGAACAAGCCGCGGCGGCGGAAACCGTGTTATAGAGATTGTCGATGCGATTGAAGCACTCAATTTGAATATGCTGTTTATCATCGGCGGTGACGGTACCCAGCGCGGTGCTTTGGAAGTTGCCGAAGAAATAGAAAAGCGCGGATTAAAGATTGCCGTTGTCGGTGTTCCGAAAACCGTGGATAACGATCTTATCTTTATTCAAAAATCGTTCGGTTTCGATACTGCCGTTGAGCAGGCAACCCAAACCGTTGCCGCCGCCCACATGGAAGCGCATTCTCAAATAAACGGTATCGGTCTTATCCGCCTTATGGGACGCGAGTCGGGCTTTATTGCTGCAGCGACCGCCCTTGCAAGTCACGAAGCAAACTATTGTCTTATTCCCGAAGTTCCGTTCCATTTGGACGGGGAGGGCGGCTTTTTGGACGTCCTTGAACAGCGCATCAAAAGGCGGCACCATGCGGTGGTTATCGTTGCCGAAGGGGCGGGGCAGGAACTGCTTAAAGCCTCGGATGCAAAGGATGCGTCCGGAAATAAAAAGCTCGGCGATATAGGTGTTTTCTTAAAAGAAAAAATAGAAGAATACTTTGCGCAAAAAAAGATACCGATTAACTTAAAATATATCGATCCGAGTTATCAAATCCGTTCGGCACGGACAAGTGCAACCGATTCTATCTATTGCGAGCGTTTGGGAAATAACGCCGTACATGCGGCGATGGCGGGTAAAACAAAGCTCGTTATCGGACTTATACACAACAAGTACGTGCACTTGCCCACACGTTTGGTAACAAGCCGCCGCAATACGGTAGACCCGGAAGGCTCGTTGTGGCGCGACGTTATCGATGCAACAGGGCAGCCTATTTTGATGTTAAAAAACAAGGACTTTTTGCTTGCGCAAAGCAACCGAAAGCCCAAAGAAAGCTGAATAATCGGGCTGCCTGAAAACTTCGGTTTTTGGGTAGTTTGAACGCCGGTAAAGGCGGGAAGCTTTGTCCGCTCTCTGCCGGCTCTTTCTAAAAGCGGATGATTATAGCTTATTTTTGCGATTCGGCGCGCGTAATGGTATCCAACAGGTTCTTTTCATCTTCGGAAAAAAGAGTTTCAGTAAATGAGGGATTTTCTTTATACCATTTGAAATTATTAAACACGACTTTTAAATCCGCGGATTTGAACGTATAGCCGTGTTTTGCAAAAATAAGATTTCTCATGTACCGAAGATCCTTTTTTGTTAAGTTCCATACATATATATGCGGGTATGCGGCATCTTTCCAGTAAAACATCGGAAAGTCGAACTCAACCGTATCGGATATACTTACATAATCCCCTTTAATTGCTTTATACAAAACGGCTCCGATTCCTTCCCTTTTCAGAGCAACCCATTCCCGGTGTTCCGATCTGAGCCATAATGCAGTGTTGTCCGTTTCAAAAAAGACTGGATTAAGAACGGGGTCAAATTCGACACCGTTTATGATTATACTTCCACTTTCGGTAAACTCTACATTTTTTAATTGAATGGCATCTTCAAAAATGAGGCTCAAAATATACCGGTGTACATCGGTAGAATTGTGATTATCTCCTATTTTTTTATACGAGTTTCCGTTTCCGTCAATGATGTATGTCCCGCTTTTTTTCGTTATAAAGGAGTAGGTGTTAAACTCTTCAGCTGTTATTGCATAGCCGTCATGAAAGCGTAAGTCGCTGTAGCATATATGTTTCTGCACATATAAAACGTCATGATAATCTGCGTCATTGGAAAACAACGCTGCATAATGGCTTCGGGTCTTTTTCAGAATATTATCATATTGTACGGGAATATATGTTCCGATATATTCTGAAGGCACGTTTTTTAGATAAAACTCGTCTTTTTTTGACTGCGAAAAAGGATGAGCACACAGACACACAAAAAATGCCGCCGCACAAAAATACTTTTTTGAATACATGATTTATCCACCTTAATTAACGGGAGCTTGCCGTTCGGCTTGTTTTATTTTGAATGTAAGTAATT
>CAUURR010000007.1:0-25597 GCA_963547555.1 uncultured Treponema sp.
ACGCGGCTGGTAAATAAAATGGTAAAGCGAAAAGCTTTATTATTTCACCATCATTTTTCTCGGTAAAAATAAAAAAACGCTTCCGATTCCTTCGGGCAAATGTTCAATGCTCATAGATAAGCTCTAAGGGCGGCATCTTATGAAATCACCGGAAGCGGTTATAGAAATAGGTTCTACCGGCATACGGCTTATGATATGCGAACTTTCTCCTCAAGGTTCATGGGAAACCGCGGATTTTTCCGAGCAGCCGGTTTCTTTGGGGCGCGATGTTTTTACAAACGGAACGGTCAGTCGGGATACCCTCTTGCAATGTCTGCGTATTTTAAACCGTTTTCGGGAGCAGATTGCGGGCTGGAAAATCGACAATGAACATATTACCGTTATTGCAACAAGCGCTTTACGGGAAGCCCGAAACCGCGATACAATCGTAGACCGCATACAGGTAAAAACGGGATTCAATATACGGGTTGTAAACGGCATTGAAGAAAACCGCTTTATATATTTAGCGGTTTTGGAAGTTTTGCGCCGGGACGCTCCGCGTATACAAAGACAAAATACGGTAATTTTGGAAATCGGCGGCGGCTCAACCGAAATTATGCTTTTTGAACAGGGCAAGATGGCGGCCGTCCACAGTCTGCGGCTCGGAACCGTTATTATAGAGCACTATATAAAGTCGGTAACAGGTACCCGTCACGATGCACGGCGGTTTTTAGAGGATTTTATCAAAAATGCCGGCGTCAATCTGAATACCGAAGCTAACTTACAAAAAATCCGTCAATTTATTACGGTCGGAAGCGAAATGCAAATTGCCGCCCGCGAAATAGGCAAAAAAATCGGGAAGCGTATCCGCTCCATAGATAGAGAACGTTTTTCCGCCTTTGTCGATGAAGTGCAGCAATATTCCGCCGATGAATGTATGGCCCGATTTAAAATCGGTTATACGGAAGCAAAAGCTTTGCCCGTAGGACTTTTGACATACAAGCTTTTTATAGAACTGACCGGTGTAAAAAAAATCATCGTTTCGGATACAAACATCCGCGAAGGTTTATTGTTGAGTAAACTTCCCGGACAAAGCAATTTACAGGAAGATTTTATATCGCAGATTATCGCCTCCGCCTTGAATATCGGCAAAAAATACCGCATCGATGAAAATCACGCTCTGTATGTAAGTAAAATAGCGCTTCTTTTGTACGACAAAATGGAAGCCGAATTGGGGCTCGACAAAGAAGCCCGCGTTTTGCTTGAAGTCGCTTCGATTTTACACGATGTGGGAATGTTTATACGTGCAAGCGATCATCAGCTGCACAGTCAGTACATTATTTTGCACTCGGATATATTCGGTTTAACAAAAGACCGTATTCAAATTGTCGCCCTTGTTGCACGGTATCACAACGGGCCGCTGCGCCGCTTGTCGGAAGAAGCATTTTTGATGTTACCCAGAAGCGACCGTACAATGGTATTAAAGCTTGCCGCAATATTGCGCGTCGCCGATGCTTTGGATAGAAGCCATTCTCAACATATAACCGATATCCGCATTATTTTAAAAGAAGATTCTTTAATTATTAAAACACCGCGTACAGACAATATGAACCTTGAAAAAACCGCCGTTTCCGAAAAAGGAGACTTATTTGAATCCGTTTTCGGATATAACGTCCGCATCGCCTGATGAAACGCATAATCAACAACCCCGACGCAAGCGGCGGAGTATTACCCCCTCTGCACGAATAAACCGTCTGCAATTTTCTATGACGCATCCGTTCGCACCCGTTTTTGATGAATATTCCCGCCTCCTTATTTTAGGAAGCTTTCCTTCGCCGCGTTCGAGGGAAAACGGCTTTTACTACGGACATCCTCAAAACCGTTTTTGGCCCGTTTTGGCAGCGGTTTTTAAAGAATCGATTCCCGTAACAAACGAAGAAAAACGCGCTTTTGTGCTGAAGCACGGTATCGCCCTTTGGGATGTGCTTGCTTCCTGTACAATTACCGGAGCTGCCGATTCTTCCATCCGCGAAGAACGGGCTAACGATTTAACGCCGCTTATTAAAGCCGGTATAAAACGTATCTATGTAACCGGAAAGACGGCGCACCTTTTGTATAACAAACATTGTCTTTCCCTCACGGGAATTGAAGCGGTATATCTTCCTTCCACCAGTCCCGCAAACCGCGCACACTGGCCGCTTGAAAAACTTATAAAAGCCTATACGATACTCGCCGAATCAACACCCCCGACGCTCGCGTCGAGGTATTAAACCCTCCGCACGAATAAAAGCAGCCGTTTTTTCCGTTTTATCTTTTTAATATTCACCGATTTTTCCGAAAAAATCATTCAAACCTTGTCAAACCTCTTGACACGATTTAACACATAATCATATAATCATATAGACATATGAATAATCAATCATATATAGAAAAAGGAACCGTATGACAGATATAACCGAAAAAAATTTTTTTGATGAAGAAAAGCTTTACGATTTGGCGGATTTATTCAGGATTTTCGGCGACACAACCCGAATTAAAATTCTGTATATATTGCGCAATCAAGAGCTGTGCGTAAACGATTTGGCTCAATCTTTAAATATGACCCAATCGGCGGTTTCCCACCAGTTGAAGATTTTGCGCCAAAGCAAACTGGTGCGCAACAGGCGCGAGGGAAAATCTCTTTTTTATTCTTTGAACGATAATCACGTCGTTACAATTATCGATCAGGGTATGGAACATATTTGCGAATAAAAACGGAATTACCGTAAAAGCCGCCCGGTTTTTGACGGTATCTTTTAGGAGGACAAAATGGAACATCGACATACACACACACACACACATCAGTACGGACACACACACAAACAGAGCGATGAACACTGTGAACATACACACGAACACTGCAATTCGGCATGTTCGACACATAGCCATTCAGGACACGCGTCATGCGGCTGCGCACATGAACACATACACGAGCATGAATGTCATGAACACGACCATTGCCATGAAGAAGCGCAGGGCTGCGGATGCGGATGCTGCCATTCGCACGGCTCAAGCTCCCACATGGTACTGCGCATTGTTTTAACGGTTTTAAGTTTTGCGGCAATCCGCATACTTGAATATTCGGGATTGCTTGCCTTTACCGCCGAATATGCCTTTGCCGCGGTTTTACTTTATGTAATTCCCTATCTTATTATAGGCTATGATATTTTATGGATTGCCGTTAAAAATATTCTACGCGGTGATTTTTTCGATGAAAATTTTTTAATGTCCGTTGCGACAATCGGCGCAATGATATTGGGTGAATACATTGAAGCGGCGGCGGTTATGCTTTTTTATCAGGTCGGCGAAGCTTTGCAGGGATACGCCGTCAGGCGCTCGAAAAAATCGATTACCGCCCTTATGGATATACGCCCCGATTACGCGAATATCGAAAAAAACGGCGAGCTTGTACAAACCGCCCCGGATTTATTAAAGGCCGGAGATATCATCGTTGTAAAACCCGGCGAAAAGATTCCTCTGGACGGTATCATAGTTGAAGGAGAAAGCAGTTTAAATACCGCCGCCTTAACCGGCGAATCTCTTCCGCGCGATGTGTACACGGGAGATGCGGTATTGAGCGGAAGCGTCAATTTGCGCGGTCTTTTAAAAATCAGAGTCACCAAGGAATTCGGCGAATCGACCGTTTCCAAAATTCTTGAAATGGTCGAACATGCTGCCGAAAAAAAAGCGAAAACCGAAACCTTTATTACACGCTTTGCCCGCATCTACACGCCGATTGTCGTATTCAGCGCGGTTTTTCTGGCGGTTTTACCCCCGCTTTTTTTCGCAGGCGATTGGGCGGTATGGGTTCAGCGTGCACTCATCTTTTTGGTTATATCCTGCCCCTGCGCTCTTGTTATATCGGTTCCGCTCGGCTTTTTTGCTGGCATCGGTTGTGCATCCAAACACGGCATTTTAATCAAAGGCGGCAATTATCTTGAAGCTTTGGCACAAGTTAAAACCGCCGTTTTCGATAAAACAGGCACTCTTACACGCGGCGTTTTTACCGTAACCGCCGTCCACGCCGATACAATCAACGAAGAACAATTGCTTGAATTAACCGCCATTGCCGAGCGTTATTCAAACCACCCGATTTCACTTTCCATAAAAGCTGAATACCGCAAGCGCACCGGGCAAAATGTCGAAAGCGGAGCCTTTGAAAAGCGTGTAACGAACGTAAACGAAATCGCCGGCAGAGGAATAAGTGCCGTTGTGGACGGTAAAAAGATTTGTGCCGGAAACAGCCGTTTTATGGACGAAATAAACGCAAAATGGCGTAATTGCAGCCGTTTCGGTACTATCGTTCACGTAGCTGTTGACGGATTCTATGCCGGCCACATTGTCATCACGGATGAGCCGAAACCGAATGCGGCCGAAGCGGTGCGGCAGTTAAAAAAGGCCGGTGTTGAAAAAACGGTTATGCTTACCGGCGACTCAAAGGCGGCAGGCGATTATATCGCTTCCCAACTGAATGTTGACGAAGTATATGCCGACTTACTCCCTGCAGGAAAGGTCGAAATAGTGGAAAAACTGCTTACAAAACCGCTTAATCGAAAAAAGAGCGGAACGGCTCAAAAAACGGCGGCATCCGGCACACTCGCCTTTGCAGGCGACGGCATAAACGACGCACCCGTTCTTGCCCTTGCCGACATAGGAATCGCTATGGGGGCGATGGGAAGCGACGCGGCAATTGAAGCCGCCGATGTGGTATTGATGGACGACGACCCTGCAAAACTGCCTTTGAGTATGCGTATCGCGCGGCGGAGCATCCGCATTATCCGCCAAAACATCGTTTTTGCCTTGGGTATAAAAATCACCGTTATGGTTCTCGGCGCCTTCGGTATTGCAAATATGTGGACGGCCGTTTTTGCCGATACGGGAGTTGCCCTGCTTGCCGTTTTGAATTCAATGCGCGCACTGAAGATACGCCACTGAAAACACTGAAAAACAGTCTTGACAAGCGGCCGGAATGTGAGATAATAAGGCTTATGACAGATAGACAAAACATAAAAAAACGCGGCTTCGGTAAAATACTTTTTCTATGCGCAGCTTTGTTTTTTACCGTCTGTATCTTTACACAGTGTGATTGGCTTGATCAGGCTGAATTTGTAAGAGTCAAGGTATATAACAAAACCGGAGAAGACCTCGATGTCACAACCGGAAAAATCTTTATTTTCGTAATTGTTCCCGTCGGTAGCGATAGAACTATAGCTATTGTAAAAGACAAGGCCGTTTCGGCAATCGGTAAAAATTCCGGAAAAACATATGATACACGCCGGTTTTATCGCGATAACGAAACATGGACTGTCAATCCGTAGTTTTGCCCTCACAGGCGCAAGCTGATTTCTCCGGAAAGAAGTTCGCGCTGCGTACCGGATGCATCGCGGACAATCAAATGTCCCTCGCCGCTTATGTCTACGGCTTCGGCTTCATAGGTTTCGCGGGGAGAAATAACGGTAACCGTTTTCTCTAAAATAAAGGAACGGTTTTTATATTCTTCCATAAGCACACGGTAATCCGCTGCGCCTGAAAAAGCGTCAATCATAAGCGAAATAAGCGAAGCAGTGAGGGCATTTTTATCGATAGATTTTCCGTTCGGCAGGCATCCGGCGGTATTGCGTATTTCTTCGGGGAAACCCGACTCCGCCTCATACAGATTTATACCGACACCTGCAATAACCGCCGACAAATCCGAATCATTTGTGCCCATACAGCCCTCGGTTAAAATGCCGCATACTTTTTTACCGTTCACAAACACATCGTTTACCCATTTTATCGCCGATTCTATACCTAAATTCTCCAAAGCGCGGCATACGCACACGGCGGCAAGGGGCGTAAACAAAGACGTATCGGGTACTTGAGAGGCTTCGGGTATATACACAAGACTTAAATAAATACCGCTTCGTTCGGGCGAAAAAAAACTTTTACCCAGCCTGCCGCGCCCCGCACTTTGATGTTCGGCAATTAAAACGCTGCCGTGCATAACCGAACCTCGATGTTCCCTTTCGGCAAATCGGTGTTGCGTTGCCCCAAATCGACATTGCTTTGCAGCAAGCCGATGTTGAGATAACTCAAGTCGGCGTTTCGCTTCGGTATTGGTCGAATCGATTGTTTTGAATATTTTTATTTTTCCGCCGCAGACGGACAGGGCCCGCGGTGATAAAAAAGATTCTATAAGATTTTCGGACAGCCGTTCGGCTTCGGGTAAAGGATTATTCATCGGCAGCTTCGCTTTTATTCTTCGGAAAGCTTTTTTCCCAAATGGAAAAAAGAATCAACGGGAAGGCTGCATATCATGCCCGAACCGGGATTTTGAAAACAGGGGAGTTTTTGTACGGCTTCGGTAATCCGTACGGATGTTTCGGCATCGCTTGCAATCAAAACAACTTCTTTTTCGGGCGTAATTTGTATGCCGAAAAAATTCATATCCTGCTCGGTACCGGTACCCCGCGCATCTATAATCGTGCCGCCGGGAGCACCCGCCTTACGAGCGGCGTCCATAACGGTTTCACCGTAACCGGAATTAACTATAATGCAGATAAGCCGATGTGCCGATTTTTTTGCCATAGTATTCTCCGCTGAAACGGTACATAAAATACCGCCGCAATCCTTATGCCGCTGCCCTTCCCGTTCACACATACGACAGACAGCCTCAATCGCTTTTTCACAGGATAAAAAACCGATAACCGTTTTTTGTGTCGAACCTATTCCCAAACGCTGCAATAAAGCGGAACTTGCAGTTCCTCTGCCGGACAACAAAATCAGTTTTCCGCATACGGTGTTCCGTACCGTTTCGGTAAACAGTTCGGTGTATTGCTCCGGAATAACGGCAAGGGCAAGCTTTTTCACAACTGTCCCTTATTCTATAATAAGCCGAACATCTGCGCAACCAAGCCGGAGCTTATTTTGGCGGCTTTTGTTTCTTCGTACACTTCGCCGGTATTTTCCGCCAAGTCCGAAATCGAGCGGATAATCACAAAGGGCGTTTTATTCAACGCGCATACTTGAGCGACGGCCGCCCCTTCCATCTCAACACAGGCGGGGTTGCACAACTCTTTTATGCGCGCCTTGCGTTCTGCCGAATTGACAAACACGTCGCCCGATGCAACCCGCCCCTCGATTAAAGAAAAGGCATAGCCGCATTTTTCCCATGCTTTTTTTGTGATGCCGATAAGAAAGGGATCGGCGGTAAAGCTGACCGTTCCCATACCGGGAATCTCGCAGGGCTTATAGCCGAATCCTGTGGCATCCATATCGTGATGAAGGGCATCCGTAGAAACGACCGTATCGAAAACGTGCATACCGTCAGCCAAACCGCCGGCAACTCCCGTATTGATAACGTGGGTTACACCGAAGCAGCTTGTAAGCAGGGTAGTACACATAGCGGCATTTACTTTGCCGACCCCGCATTGAACGATAACCGCGGAAACATTGTTAATAGTGCCTTCATAAAAGGTAAGCCCGTTCTTTTCGGAGGTTTGGATATCTCTAAGGATTTCTTTCAAACAATCAACTTCAACGCTCATAGCGCCTATAACACCTATTTTCATAAAAAAACCGCCTTTTTAATCATTTTGCAGAATAATGCAAAAAAACGCAAGAAAACGTATAAAATATATTGACATTTTTTTTGATTTACCGTATATTAACCTCAGCAGCAACAATTTATAAAAAGGGTCGCTTTTCCTCCTCCTTTAGCGGCCCTTTTTTCATTTTAAAGTAAAATATATTTTTCCGCAATACCTTGATTTTATATGCAATCTTCTATGTGATTTTACATCGGATTCGCGACCGCAGCCGCTTTAGCTGAAATTCGATTCCACTTTACACAGCAATTCATACAAACTGCGCTTTTCTTTTTCGGAAAATCCTTTGTAACAGGTATCGATAAGGGTATGCGATATATCCGATGCGGCCTGTGCATAGGCATTGCCCTTTTCGGTTAAAGACACAAAGGTAACACGGCTGTCCTTATCGCTTTTTTCTTTTTGAATATAGCCTTCTTTTTCGAGCTTTTTTATAAGGGCTGTTGCCGTCGATTTATCTTTATGAATCCGCTCCGCCAATTCGCCCATATTCATTGTTTTATTTTTGGCAAGCAGGTATACAATAAATCCGTGCGAAGAAGCGATTCCCGCAAATCCCCGTTCGGCAAGGCTGCGGTTCAAATAGGAGGAAATATTTGTACTTATTTTGGATATAAGAGAAGATATACCGCTTAAATCGTCTTCCATAAAATCAGTATAACACGACAGAGCCTTGTTGACCAGAGCATTGACGAGCCCTCTTTTATTACGTACAATTCGATTATGATTTGGTTTTTTATAAAAAAGAATTTTTGCGACGGTTGGGACAATCTTTTATATTTAGCCCTATTCAACCTGATTATTATCGGCATCGTTAGCGGAGCTTTTTTTGCCGTATCGTTCCTTATAGACATATCCGTAATTGCCGCCGTTGCGGTTTCCGTGATTTTTATCTGCCTGATAAATATACCGCTTTTCGCTTTAAGCGATGCCGCACTGCGGCTTGCCGACTTTAAATCCGTTTCCGTAAAAGAAACCTTTGCAGGAATTGCGCAAACATGGAAAGCGGGCCTCTTATTCGGCGTCATCGAACTTGTGCTTATATTTATTGCACTGGTAGTTCTTCCCTTTTATTTCGGCATGAGGAATATGATAGGCTTTGCCCTCGGTGCGGTTATATTTTGGATCTTTGTTGCCGCAATTCTTTCGCTACAGTGGTTTATGCCCTTGCAGTCATATTTCGGCGGAAGCGTTATTAAAAACGTAAAAAAAAGTTTTATTTTATTTTTCGATAATACGGGCTTTTCGATTTTTATGTTTATATATTCATGCATCGTGTTTTTTTTGTCGGTTTTTTTAGCCTTTATGGCGCCCGGCATTACCGGACTGATTTTAGGCTACAATAACGCCCTGCGCCTGCGAATGTATAAATACGATTGGCTTGAAAAACATCCCGAACTCCCGACAAAACAGGCACGGCGCAGCATTCCCTGGGACGAATTGCTTGCCGAAGACCGCGAAACCTTGGGGCCGCGCGACCTTAAAAGCTTTATATTTCCGTGGAAATAGTTTTCCTTGGAAATGCTGTCTCTATCTCAAAAACCGGTTTGTTTTTCGTCTGTTTGCGGCTTTACCCCACCCGCTCTCCGTTTCGCAGGGCGGCCCTCAGCTTATACAGCTTTTCGTCTATATGTTCAAGTTCGGCAAGCAGGGCTTTTTCTTCGGCAGAGGTTTCAAGCACCGCGGCGATTCCTCCGTTTTTAATTACAATGCGCCTGTCGGCATAGAGGGCAAGGGCGGGGTCGTGGGTTGCCATCAAAACGATTTTTTCTTTGGACACAAGCAATTCCAGCGCCTTTTTGCGGTCTATGCCCGCGTTTTCAATTTCGTCTATAAGCACTATGGGAGATGAACTTAAAATCGCCGTGTCGGCAATCATAAGGGAACGCGACTGTCCGCCGCTCAAAACCGTAACGGGTGTTTGTAATTTAAAGCTTTCTCCGGCCAAACGGTTCGCTTCTTCAAGAACGGCGCACACGGCTTCGTCCTTATTTTCTACAAGGCGGCTTTCGGCGTGCAGACGGATAAATTCTTCCACCGTCAAATCCATAACGAAATTCATGTTTTGCGACAATTGGGCAACAAGCGAATTGTTCGCCGAAAAACGTACCGCCTTATCCGGTATTTTATCGTTTACCAAAACGCTGCGTTTTGTCGGAGTGTCGCCGCGCGCCGCCCATTCTATATCGGCAAGCAGGCGCGATTTTCCCGAACCGGTAGGCCCGACAATCGCAATGATTTCCGAACGGTAGAGGGTTATTTCCGAAAAAGATTCCGGCGTTCCGGACTTATCGGTTCCGGGCAAAATACGTATGCTGTGTACCGCGCTCGAATCGTCCAAGTCCAAAAATTCCTTCATTTGAATAATAAAGTCGAAAAAGGAGTTATACATTTCGGCCTTATCGAGGGCGGCGTCTTCGGCAGCCTGCGGATGAATCGAATCCAAAAAACCGGCAAAGGTAAGATCGGTTTTATCGAATACGCCCAAATCGTGCAGACGGTTTTCCGTAAAAAAATCCTCTATAAAAGGATAATTTGTTAAAAGTTCATCTATGCTTTGTTCGGCAAGTGCAGAAACCTGCGCACAAACATGCGAGTTATCCGAGGTATATATATTGTCAATAAGAGGCTCCACCGTCTTCATCCTTATCCGTAATTTTAATTTTGCGTATATTGCCTTTTTGAAAGCTTTCGCCTATCCGAGTTTCGCCCAAACAATACGAGCACAGGGCCGCCGGCATCGGAAAGCGCAATTCCATTCCTTCCACGCTTGTAAGGCTTTGCGCCTCGCTTAAAAGACGGCTCAACTCAAAGGCGCCCTGGCCGTTTAAACCGTTTACGTGCATAATCAGGGCTTTAGGATTTACAGCGTTTACCTTTGCGGCAAATACTTCACGCTCGGCCTGCGATACGATATCGCCCTTTGTGATAACTACAATGTCGGCGGCTTTTAAAAGCGGCCCGATTTTTTTCGGCGTATTTATACCCGAAAGATTATCTATCACGCAGATTCCCGGCACTTCTTTTATATAGGGTGAACAGCGGTTGCATAATCCGGCCGATTCGGTAATCAGCATATCAAGATTTTGTGCAAGCCCCCATTGTACGATTTCTTCGATATTCGACACAAAAAAATGGTCGGGGCAGAGGGCGCCCGAAATTCCCTTTTGCACGGGAATACCCGCTTTTTCGTATAAAATATCGTCGTCCGTATACAGGCAGTCGAATTTGACAACACCTGCGCGGATACCCTGCTCTTTAAGGGCTTCAACCGTTTTTAAAATAACGCTCGTTTTTCCCGAAGAAGGCGGTCCCGATACTATAACCGCATTCATGAGGTGCGCCCTTCGGTTTTTGCCGCAAGGGCTTTTTCAAAGTCGGCATTCAGCTTTTTAAGAAGTTCGCCTATATCGTTTTGTTTAAGAAAATCCCAGCCTATCCACAAAAACTTTTTGTCTTTGTCAAGTTTGTTATCGACATCGGGATTTGTCGAAGGGAAAAAGCCGTTTTGCGACAAAACGGTTCCGGCCTCTTTTGAAAGGAAAAAATCCGTAAACACCTTTGTTTGTTCGTAAGTTTCTTTTTTTGCAATCATAAAAATCGGAGCAAGGACGGCACCGTCTTCGGGCCATACAACGCTCAACGAGGAATTGCCGCGAATCATTGTCGAAAAAAAGTAAGGCGCAATATGGACTGCCGGATCCCCTTCTTTATAGGTATACTTTTCTTTTACCATTTGTGCAGGATGTAAAAACGAACCGCACGCCTTTGCAAGTTTTTGAATTCCCTCATCGCCGAACAGTTTGTACACGTTCAAAAGAAGGGCGTTAAATAAGTCCAAGTCCTTAAAAGGAAGAGCAAGAGCGTTTTCGAATTCATCCGTAAACAAATCGGCCCAGCGTTTCGGCATCGGTCGTCCATTTAAAGCGGCGGTGTTTACCACCATCACGGCGGGAACAACCCCGATTACCGCATACACATTATCCGGATCGCGCAAGTCTACGGACTCGCTACAAAAATCGGCATTCATGCGCGGGACGGGACAGTAAAACATATCCTTTTGCGTATACGGGGCCATACGCTTTTTATCGAAAAAAAGGTCAAAGCCCGTAGAAAGCATAAGGTCGGGAACTCTGTCCGTATCCTCAAAAGCAGCGGCAAGCCAATCAAGCCCCAAGTTTGCCGAGCGTAAATCATAGCTGAAGCTGTAACCCGCTTTTTTTATCTCGTCGGCATGAGATTCGGTATAAGAAGCGTAGAGTTCTTCAAAGGCTTCCAAAAGGGGAATCCGAACGGGACAGGGTAAAACACCCTGTATTTTAATACAGCGACTTCCGTTTTTAAGATGAGCAAAGGGGTCGGTGTTCAGTTTTTTTAACGAAGAGTCCGCCCTATCGGTAAGGGTTTCGGTTTCAATTAAAGAGTTCAGTTCGGCTTCGCATATTCCTGCATCGAGGCCCTTTGACACGAGAGCTTTTTTTAAGCTGATTTTGCTTCCCATAAGCTTTCTCATAACGGGATTGGCAAGGGGGGCAAAACCCTTTTTTACCAAATACGAAATGACCTGCGGATACTTTTCGGTTATCGAAAAGACCGTATCGTCAAGGTTTATTTTTTGATTCATGCATTCTCCGATTCCGGGATTCTTCCTTGTATATTGTCCGAAAAAGGCATTTTGCACGGACAAAGGCACAGCGGACACAACCCCTGTTAATCAATTCTAGCTTACAAGCTTCAAAATATACAAAAAAAGAGAGCTAAAAGCAAGCGGATAAGATGTGTGTACACGGAGGATGATTTTACAGGAAACCTCTAAAAATCGCAGTTTTAGAGGAAACTACAGTTTTTCTATTTCTTCACGGCTTAAACCGGTTCCGGCCGCTATTGTATCAAGCGCAACACCCAGCCGCTTAAAGGCCGCTGCCGTTTCAAGCGATTTTTGATAGGCACCCTCTTCCAAGGCTATTTCACGCTCTTCTTCTCTTTGAACCGCTATATCGGTTGCGTAATCATACTCACTTAATAACATATTCATTACCTCCCGCGACTTGCGTTCCAAGTACTCCCTTAGTATACCATTATTTATACATTCCTGTACAGCTTTTTCAAAGCCTTTTTCCCTATCAAATCTCAGGTGTTTTCTCACTGTATCTACAAACAGGCTGTATTCTTCAAGCGGTTTGCATTCATAAACTATCGTATGGGCTTTATTGTGATTGATATTCACCACTTCAACGGTAAGTTCAAGTTGAGTCTGAGTAGCACTCGTCATAAAAGCATCCGAAAGTTTCAGTGTTTTGTGCTTTGGATACTCTTCTTCCCCGTTATAAAAGACGTAGAATTCGGGCGTAGGAATTTTAACCAAACGGCGTAAATATTTATCGCGCGGATTTTGCAGCTGTTCATATAGCCGAACGACATATTCTAAAAAGCGAAACGGCATATTTTCGTTAACGGTAGATTGGTGTTCCGCAAGTACAATGATTTTATTATCCACAAGGAAGGACACATCGTTGTAAAAGTTCATATACAGGATTTGCTCAAGCCTGATATGACGAAGCTCACAGTCAAGTGTCAGCTTTGTTCCGTGAAGCGCGTTATATAGTGATAAAAAGTTTGATTTAGCAGACTTGTCTGCCCCGAATAAATCCGCAAATACGGAGTCCTTATACGTCCGCTTAGGTGCAATCCGTTTCATATCAACCTCCATATATATTATTGGGTTTGATATGAAAAAAATGCACGTTTTTAGAAAAAAAACAGACTTTTTCCGAAAAAAAATGACAAAATTTCTCATAAAATCAACACCCCCGACGCAGAGCGCGGGGTATTAACCCCTCCGCACGAATAAAAAACGGCACTTTTTCCCTGACGGAAAAACGGTGTACGTAAAAAACGGAAAAATTATGATAAGAGAATAAGGCAAACGCTTGGTGCCCCTTCTTCAGCACTTTTGGACACTTGCATTATACTCGGCGCAAGCGTAAGCGTTGTGGTTATGGATACTTTCAAAGTTTTCGGCTTCAACGGTAAATGAACCGAACGGCGGTTCTATCGGAAAACGCTTGAGGGCGGCGTATACTTCACGCACCACGTCTTCAACAAAACGCGGATTATCATAGGCGCTCTCGGTAACGAATTTCTCGTCGGAACGCTTTAAAAGCGAATACACCCCCGACGAGGCGGCTTTTTCGGCCAAGAGGATAATATCTTCAAGCCAAAAAAAGCTTGTGCCGCATACCCGTATGCGCACTATGCCGCGCTGATTGTGAGCGCCGTATTCGCTTATCGCCTTTGAGCAGGGACACACGGTCGTAACGGGTACTTCAACCGATACGTAAAAGGTTTTGCTTTGCGCATCGGAGCAGCCTTCGTAAGCGCACTCGTAACACATCATACCGGCTTGACCGGAAACGGGTGCTTTTTTTTCGATAAAAAACGGGAACGAAACACGCCCGAAAGAGCGTTCGGCATCGAGATTTTCTCTGATTTTTTCAAGCATCGCCAAAAAGTTTTTCATCGAAAAATCCGTTGCATAATCGCGGAAAATCTCGACAAAGCGGCTCATGTGCGTTCCCTTAAAATGATGAGGAAGATTTACAAACAAGTCGGCGGATGCGGTTGTATGCTGAATTTTATGAGCGCGGTCGAGCACTTGTATCGGGTAACGCAAGCCCTTAACGCCCGCTTTTTGCAGGGGGATTTCGCGCTCGTCTTTTTGATTTTGAACATCAATCACTTAAAGCTTCCTTGTGCGGCGTGAATGGTGTTGCGTAAAAGCATGGCGATAGTCATCGGGCCGACCCCCTTGGGAACGGGCGTAATCCATCCGGCAATACCGAGGGCTGCTTCAAAGTCTACATCGCCGGTTAAACGGAAGCCGCTTTTTTTTGTATTGTCGGGAATGCGGTTTACGCCCACATCTATAACCGCGGCCCCCGGCTTTATTATATCGGCGGTAATCGAGTTCGGCCGGCCCATCGCCGCTACAAGGATGTCGGCACTGCGCGTAAAAGATGCAAGGTTTTTTGTTCCGGTATGGCACAGCGTTACGGTTGCATTTATGTCTTTTCGCGCCAAAAGCAGAGCAAGGGGTTTACCCACAATATTCGAACGCCCGACAACAACCGCATGAGCTCCGTCGGTCCGTACGCCCGCTTCTTTTAAAAGAACCGTAACCCCGTAAGGAGTACAGGGAACAAAGCCGATCTGACCGATTAAAAGTTTTCCCGCATTTACCGGATGAAAGCCGTCCACATCTTTTTCGGGCGCAATCGCCGCAATTACTTTTTGCTCATCGATATGAGAAGGAAGGGGCAGCTGAACCAAAATGCCGTGTACGCTTGTGTCGCGGTTTAAATCCGCAATTATTCCGAGCAATTCGGCTTCGCTTACATCGCAGGGCAAATTGACCGAACGGTCGGCCATTCCCGCTTCGGCAAGGGCCTTTTTTTTCGCGCTCACATAAGAAACGCTTGCAGGATTTTCACCGACAAGGATAACCGCAAGACAGGGATGTATTCCCTTTTCCTTCAGCGCGGAAACTTCAATGGCGGTTTGACCGCGTATTTTTTGCGCAATGGCAAAACCGTCTATTATCCGTGCGCTCATGTAACTCATTCCTTATAAAAATTGTTTAGCATAATGGACATCAAGTCCGAAACGGAGTATAATAGACCTGTTCTGAAACGGAAGTTATCGAACAGGTTTAATCCTAACTATATCCGTTTTACGGTTTTATTTCTATAGGACGTTTGCGACAACGGAAGCGTCCGCCATTGGAGCAGTATGAAACGTTTATTAGCAATAAGTTTTATGTTTTTATTGATTTTGCCCGCTTTTTCTCAAACGGAGAACGGGACGAATTCCTCACCGGAAACGGTTTTGACGGATGAAGCGGTTTCCGAAAATTCCGATACAACGGATGCCGACGGATTTGTTTCCGCACCCGGCTCTGAAAATCAGGAAGCGGACTCGGAAAACACGGACACCGAAGGGGACAATATTCAAAGCGATGTTGTCTATAAAACAAATCAGGCCGGCGATCAATACATGATTTTAAAATTAAGCGTTGATGTTCCCTACCGCCCCTTTAAAAAATTGATTGTCGGCGGTTCGGGAACCTTGGGATATCAACGTTTTATTGTTAAAGGTTTAACCCTCGGCGGGGACGTCAGTTTTGCTTATTCGCAAACAATCGGTAAAAACGTGTTTTACTTTGTGCCGATTTTATTCCGCGCCGGCTGGCAGTTTTCGGCGGGCAAATTCGAGTTTCCCCTGTCGCTTGGAATAGGCGGCGCTTTTGAAAATTATCTTGACCGTACTTACTTCGGTTTAGCCGTCCACCCCAACGCCGCCGTTTTTTTCCGCTATAACAACGCTTGGTCTTTCGGCGCACACACCGGACTGTATATACTGCCCCAATGGTATAAAAACCCGAAACACAATTATACGGGTCTTATTCACGACATAGGATTAAGCGTCCGCTATCACTTTTAACGGAGAAAACTTATATGCGTAAAGATACTTGTAAAATTACTTATAAAAAAATTTACGGAATTGTATCCGCCGTCTTACTCGGTTTGATAACTTTTTCCTGTCCCCAACAGCCCATATTTTGGGCTATAGAGCAGGAAATAAAACTTGCAGAACCTACGATAAAAGGCAATGTGTATTCAGTTGTCCGTTGCGGAGATTACCTCTATGCGGCAAACGGCAACGTATACAGAAAACATCGTACAAGCGAGCGCGGCTGGGAAAAAATACCGTCCCCCCCGAAATTTGCGGCATACCTTGCGTCTTCAAGCACCCATGTCTACGCATTGGGAACCGATAAAAACGATTGTCAAGTATACGTTTTAAACGGAAATACGTGGCAGGAAGTAAGCGGTGCAAGCGGAAAAGCGAATGAAGTCGTCATTTTTGATAACGGAGTAATCCATGCACCCGGCCGCAATGCATACGTGCGCGTAGGCGGAACTGTAAAAACCTTAAACGGGACAACTACCTCGACACTACCGTCGTGGGCCGCTACCAACGGCGCCGGTACAAAAACCGTTGCAGCGGCCGCCGGCAGTTCCGGCGACTATTTTTCGGACACGAGGGCTTTTTGTTCGGACGGTTCAAAGCTGTACAGTGTCGCCGACGACGGCAAAACAATCAAATGGGGGACAACAAATGCCGACTTGACAAACACTCCCGTACAGACTGCCGAAACTATTACCTGCCTTGTATGCGATTCCGTAAATGGGAGGCTTATTGCCGGTACAAAAAAAGGCTTGGAAGAAATTAAACTTGACGGGTCTAAAAAACCGACAAGCGCAGGCAATCTCGAAAGCAATGCGGAAGCCGCATTCGGCGAAAGCGAAATCTTTTGCGTCGCGGTTTTTCATTCTACCGACGGCTCCAACCATACGACTTATGCCGGAGCGGGAAAAGCTTCGTTGAGCAAATACAATGCCCTGTGGGGATACTACCCTTCGCGCGGCAACTGGAACTACGAATAAACGGCGGCTATGGACTTGTTCAGCGGTGCGGCGGCGGACCGGTCGCTCAAAGAAGGCCCTCTTGCCGCCCGTATGCGGCCGCGCAACCTTGACGAATACATCGGGCAAGACCATATTGTAGGCAAGGGCAGGCTTTTACGCCGCGCGATTGCCGCCGACCGTTTAAGTTCCGTTATTTTTTACGGGCCGCCCGGCACAGGCAAAACAACCCTCGCCCGCGTTATCGCACATCACACAAAAAGCAATTTTGTAAGCCTTAACGCCGTTTTAAGCGGTGTACAGCAAATCCGCGATGCGATTGCCAAAGCCGACGAACAGCGTTCGTTATACAATCGGCGCACCATTTTATTCGTAGACGAAGTACACCGCTGGAATAAAAGCCAGCAGGACGCCCTTTTGCCCTGGGTCGAAAACGGAACGATTATTTTAGTCGGCGCCACAACCGAAAATCCCTTTTTTGAAGTAAACAAAGCCCTCGTAAGCAGAAGCCGCGTTTTTCAGCTTTTTACGCTTACAAATGACGATTTAATGAAGGCCGCCCGCGCCGCCCTTACGGACAAAGAGCGCGGCTACGGAAGATGGAAGGTCGAATTTGAAAAAGGCGCCCTCGAACACTTAATCGATACGGCAAACGGCGATGCCAGAAGCCTTTTAAACGCCCTTGAACTTGCAGTCGAAACCACTCCTGAGCGTTGGGCCCCGCAGGAAACCCCCTGCGAGCCGCCCGAAAACAGCCTTATTTACATAAGCTGCGAAACCGCCGAAGAAAGCATTCAAAAAAAAGCCGTGCTGTACGACCGCGACGGCGACTATCACTACGATATAATCAGCGCCTTTATAAAAAGCCTTCGCGGGCGCGACCCCGACGCGGCTATGTATTGGATGGCGCGTATGCTTGCCGCAGGAGAAGACCCGCACTTTATTTTCCGGCGTATGCTTATTTCCGCCTGCGAAGACACGGGACTTGCCGACCCTCATGCACTCGGTATTGTCGAAAGCTGCGCCGCCGCCTTCGACCGCATCGGACTTCCCGAAGGCCGCTTTATGCTTACGCAGGCAGCCCTCTATTTGGCAACCTGCCCCAAATCAAACAGCACCCTCTGCTTTTTCGATGCCTTAAAATCGGTTGGCGAAGAAAATGCCGAAGTACCGAACCACTTAAAAGACGCAAACCGCGATGCCGAAGAACTCGGACACGGCAAGGGCTATATGTATCCCCACGCATACAAAGACCACTGGACGGCACAGCAGTATTTACCCGATAATTTATCGGGCAGAGTGTTTTACAATCCGAGCGGGCAAGGCTACGAAAAATCCATCCGCGATGAAGTGCTGGGCAGGCGCGAACTGCAAATCGCCGCAATGCTCGAAAATATTGAAGAAAAAGACGCAGACCTCACAAATCCCGCTTCCGCTATCGGGCAAAACGCCAGTTTGGGCACCGCTTTTTGGCAAAGACGGACGGAAAGCGGCAAAACCGAAATACTGCGCTCGTTGCGTGACATTTTGATAGAAAGAGCCGCTTTGACTGCAAACACACGAAGCCTTATTATGAACGCCGACGATGCCCTTTTGGTTTGGGAAATAAACCGCAAAACTCCCGACGGCTTTACGGTCGGTTTATGCAGGAGCGAAAAAAATCTGAAAATATTGGAGCAATACACAAGCACTCTGGAAGATTTGCACCGTCCCGCGCTGATTCCGATCCCGGAGGATAAATCAATCGGCTTACAAAGCGCCTTGGAAAATGAAGCTTTTTCAGACACCCTCTTTGACCGCGTTTTTTACCGCAACCCCGTAAATACCGCCTCCGATATTGAAAAACTGAAAAACGAACTTGCCCTTTTACGCCCCTTTATCGCACAAAACGGGTGTATTCTTATCGCACAAAAAATCCCCTCGGCCTCACAGCGGCTTTCCGAACTTTTAACGCCCCTCTATGCCGATACCGAATATAAGCAGCTTATAGAGGCGGCACAAAAGGCCGAAAACGCTTTTTACACCGACAGCGCAAATCCGCTTTTTTCCTGGAATGAAAAAACGCTTGAACAAAACCTTGCACAAGGGGCGGACAACGCCGAACTTTATACCTATGTGCACCTCTTATGCGAAAAACGCAGCATAAGTGCGGAAGAAATCGAGCGTTGGTTTAACTCTGAACACTCGGCATACGGCGCTGCGGTGAACGCATTCATGGGCAAGGATGCGGCGGAACAATTTAAATCCCTCGTTATCGGCAGTACGGAAAAGAAACCTGTCGATTGGAACTCCCGTGTTGCTTTTTTTACCCTAACATGCTAAAGTATGGTTTAGAGGACAAAGTATGAATTTTATTTTTTTAGGCCCGCCGGGAGCCGGCAAGGGGACCTTAGCCGCCGCCGTTTCGGCAACCTACGGCATTCCGCATATATCGACCGGAGAGATTTTCCGCGCCGCCATCAAAGCTCAAACACCTCTGGGCTGTAAGGTAAAGGCGATTATCGATTCGGGAGCTCTGGTCGGAGACGATATTACAATCGAATTGATTAAAGAGCGGCTTTCTCAGCCCGATACAAAGGACGGCTTTATTTTGGACGGCTTTCCGCGCACCATCGCCCAAGCCGAAGCCCTTGAAAAAATCGCACAAATCGACTCAGCCGTCAATTTCGACATCGACGACAACGGAGTTGTGCAGCGGCTTTCAGGACGCCGCGTATGCCGCAAATGCTCGCACAATTTTCACGTCGTATTTATGCCGCCCGAAAAAGAAAATATCTGCACCCTCTGCGGCGGAGAGCTTTACGTGCGCGACGACGACAAACCCGAAGCGATAAAACACCGCCTCGAAGTATACCGCGCTCAAACAGCACCGCTGATTGATTTTTACCGCTCGAAAAACTTACTCAAAAATATAGACGCAAAACCGGCGACCGAAATTATTATGGAATCCTTTAAGGCCGCCTTTCCGCTCGGCAAATAAAAAAACGGGGACTGAAACCCCGAACTTTCGGTCCCCGCCTCCGTTCCGCTTCCGCAATATCATTCTAAAACAACAAACATTTTTATTTCATTGCAAAACGCGGCTTTTGGTGTTACTATATATGTATGAGTGTTTCGCTGTATTCGTTAGGGGCCGCACAGGAAGTAACCGGCTCAAAGCATATCTTTGAAGTGGACGGCCGCCCCTTTATGGTTGACTGCGGGGCTTTTCAAGGTAAACGAAAAGAAGCCGACGAAAAAAACCGCCGATTCGATGTTCCCGCGGATAAGCTGGAAGCCGTCATTTTGACGCACGCCCATTTCGACCACTGCGGCTTATTGCCCCTGGCTGTCAAAAAAGGGTTCCGCGGCAATATTTATTCAACGCCCGCAACCAGAGATTTGGCAAACCTGATTATGATGGACAGCGCCCGCATTCAAGCGCGCGATGCCGAATATTTGCGCAAGCAGGCTGCAAAAAAAAGAGAAACCTTTACCTGGCAGCCCCTCTTTACCGAAAAAGACGTGGTGCTTACCGCCAATCAATTTGTCGCCCTTTCCTATCAGCGAAAAATGTACATCGCCCCCGATGTTGAACTGGAATTTTTCGATGCCGGTCATATTCTCGGCTCGGCAATTGCGATGGTAACAATCAAAAATCAAAAAGACGGCGATATCCGCATCGCATATACGGGCGACTTGGGCAGAAAAAACAAGGCGATTATCCGCGACCCTGCCGTAAACCTTCCCGCTCCCGACTACATTTTTTTGGAAAGTACCTACGGAAACCGATTACATGAAAACTCCGATATTGCAATGGACGAATTGGAAAAAACGGTGCGGCGCACAGTTGCAACGAAAGGAAAAATCATCATCCCCGCCTTTGCGATAGAGCGGACACAGGAACTTGTATACTACCTTCATTTGCTCGTCGATAAAAAACGCATTCCCGAAATCCCGATTTATGTTGATTCTCCGATGGCGACCAATGCCACGAGCATTTTTCAAATACATCCAGAATGTTACGATCAGGAAACGTTCAACGCTTTTTTAACCCACCACAAAAATCCCTTCGGTTTTAATGCGCTTTCGTTTATTACGAGCGTTGACGAATCGAAACTGCTGAACAAAAAAAACGGCCCCATGATTATTATATCTGCCGACGGTATGTGTGAAGCCGGCCGCGTCGTTCATCACCTGGCAAACAATATTTCAAAAAGCGAAAACACCGTGCTGATTGTCGGCTACATGGCGGAAAATACTCTCGGCCGCCGCATTGCCGACGGTGAAAAAGAAGTGCGCATTATGGGCGATTGGTACAAAGTTAATGCGGAAGTTCATCGTATCGCCGCTTTCAGTGCCCACGCCGACTATTCGGAATGTAAAGTCTGGCTCGACAGTATCGACACCTCGCGCCTTAAAAAAATCTTTATGGTGCACGGCGAAAAGGGCGTTCAGGAATCATTTTTAAACTACCTGAACACAAACGGCTATAACAACGTCCATATCGTAAAATACGGAGAAACATTTTCGATATAATCGGCACCGCAAAAAACGGTTTGAATTCCGGGATTTATCACTTTTTTTAGGGCGGCCGGGGCGCCTTCCGCCCCGCCGGGCTTTTCGGGGTTCCGCTTTCGCTCCATTCCTTCGGAAGCGGGGTTATCGATAACCCGCCCCCTCCAATCCCTGCCGCTTTTGTAGCTTTTTTTAGACTCAAGTGTTTATACAATATCGGAGGTTCTATGAAAAAATACGGACTGTTAAAAATTGCCGCGGCGGGACTTGCGTTTTTGCTTGCAGGTACTCTGCTGTTTGCATCATCAAAACCCGAAAATACGGGTATACAGGTTACGGGAACGGGAATTGTAAGTATTAAGCCCGATACGGCGCGCATACGTCTTGCCGTGGTTACCGAAGACAACGAGGCTGCCAAAGCCGCCGCAAAAAACGCCGAACTTACGGACGCGGTTATAAAAGCCGTTCAAAAGGCGGGAATTGCCGCCGAAGATACGGCAACGCGCGACTACAATCTGTACCGTCAATCGCGCTATAATTCCAACACCGGCACAAACGAATACCGCGGCTATCGCGTAAGCAATAGCCTGACCGTTACCGTGCGCGACATTGCCCATACGGGGAAAATCATCGATGCGGCTTTACAGGCCGGAGCAAATGAGCTTTCGGACATCTCGTTTTATGCGCGCGATACATCCGCCGCATACGAACAGGCACGTAAGCAGGCATTCTTACACGCACAAAACGCGGCCGAAACCCTAAGTACAGCATCCGGTAAAAAACTCGGCAAAGCGCTTTTTATCGAAGAATACCAAAATCATTCGGCGTACCGCAATTCGGCCGATTATGTCCTCGAAGAAAGAGCCATGAAAATGAGTAGCGTTTCCACACCCATTACACCCGGCGAAACCGAAGTGTCGGTTACCCTTAGGGTTGTGTTTGAGTTTAAGTAATCCGCGCGCGGAAAGCTGAATAAGGTTCGATTCGCACATACTATGAACGATGTACAGTGGCGGGCTTTACGGGATTTTAAAGTAGATTTTAAATCACGGATAAGCGCATGGCAAAGACAAATCGAAAAGGCAGGCCTCCTCGAAGAACTGCAAAGCCTTCAAAAAAAGGCGGCGGACCGGGACGCCGTTCCGCCTTATTCTTTGGATACGCCCCTTGTGTATAACAGCGCCCTCGACGATATTCAAAAAACGGACGATATACGCATTATTTTAATCGGCGACAATCCCGGAAAAGACGAGCAGCATGCTTGTAACCGCCGCTATCTGGTCGGTCAATCGGGGAAAATCGCCGACAGCTTTTTCCGTAAAAATCCCGAACTGAACATCGATTTCCGCCAAAACGTTCTCATATTGAACAAAACGCCCCTGCACACGGCAAAAACAAAGGAACTTGCACTCATCATAAAAGAAGGCAATCCTCTTTTTGCCGAAATTATACGGGAAAGCCAAGTATGGTTTGCCCGCGCGACCGTCCGCCTGCACCGCGCATTGTACGACGCCGACGATACGGGTAATCCGTGTAAACTCTGGCTTATCGGTTATGCCGAACTTCGAGAGCGCGGCCTTTTTTCGGTTTACCGCGATACTCTAAATTCAGCCTATGCCGAATGTCCCGCCCCGTCATCCGGCAGACCGAACTGTGCATCGCAGGTGTTTGTCTATCAGCATTTTTCGATGAACCGCTTTTTAATCGATTTAAAAGAACGGGCGGACAGTTCTCTTTCGCTTGCCGAAAACATCGAACAAGTCGGCCTTGCACACCGCAAAGACATTTTGGGCCGGTAGCACAATCTCCTTTACGCTGTTGTAAATAAGGTGTATAATTATCACAGGAGGCGAGAAAATGAAAAAAATATTTTCGGTAATTGCCGTGCTTGCGGCATTTTTTATGCTGTTCGGCTGTGCAACGGCGCCCCGGCGGGACGCGAATGCAGAATATATTTTAACCGTACTGCACACAAACGACCATCACGGAAGTCCGCTTGCAAAAGAAGGCAAGGGCGGTCTTGCCGAGCGTTCCACTTTTATAAAAAGCGTACGGAATGCGGAAAAAAACGTTCTTATTTTGGATGCGGGTGATATGAATGCGGGAACCGCATTGTCCAATATGTTCGATGCCGAACCGGATATCCGTGCATACAATAAAATCGGCTATGATGCGGTTACTCTGGGTAACCACGAATTCGATTCCACATTGGAAAAACTGAAAAAACAAATCTCATGGTCGGAGTTTCCGTGGATTTCGGCAAATATTAAAAAGGGCGGATCTTATTTTGTAAAGCCCTATATCATCAAGGATTTTGAAGGTTTCCGTGTCGGCATTATGGGGCTTACGACCCTGCGTACACAGGTTATCGCCCAGCCCGATAAAAGCCTTACCTTTATCGATGAAATTGAAGCCGCCCGCAAAATCGTTGCCGAATTGCGGAACAAAAAAAAGTGCGATATCGTTATTGTTGTCGGGCACGTCGGCAGCATAAAAGAATCGGAAGATCACATCACTTCCCTTATGGTTGCCGAAAACGTCCCCGGCATCGACTTGTTTATCGACGGGCATTCCCATGCCAAATTTGAAAAACCCTTACAAGTCGGCAATACCTACATCGTTTCGGCTAACGAGTGGGGTAAATTTATGGGCAAAGGCCGCATAACCGTAAAAAACGGAAAATTAACTTCATTTGATTGGACGCCGGTTGAAATTACCACAACCGCCTTTTCGCCCGATCCGGAAATCACCGCCTTGCTTCAGCCCTATAAAGAAAAGGCCGACGCAAGTTTAAAAGAAGTAGTTGTAAAAACCGCCGCCGAATTCGAGTTCGGAAGCAAGTTGAGCCGTAAAAAGGAAATTGCCCTGGGTGATTTGATATCCGATGCGCAAACCGCTTATCTTGCTTCAATCGGCGTTCCCGTTGATTTTGCAATAACGAACGGCGGTAATATCCGCACTCACTTGCCCGAAGGAGATGTTACGCGTGAAGATATTTTAACCGTTTTACCCTTTGAAAATCACGTTTATGTTGTAACGC
The DNA here is from genome assembly GCA_963547555.1 of uncultured Treponema sp. GTDB lineage: Bacteria > Spirochaetota > Spirochaetia > Treponematales > Treponemataceae > Treponema_C. Next base: position 24,627 of record CAUURR010000007.1, read on the forward strand.
TGAAAGGCTCGGACGTCGTTAAATTGTTCGACTTTATCGGAACGATTCCGCAGGGAGCCGGCGCCTTTGCACAGGTTTCCAAAGAAGTCAACATGACGCTGAATTACGATGCGGGTAAAATCGAAAACGTAACGATAGGCGGAAAACCGATAGATACTTCACGCTCTTATAAGATAGCCGTAAACGATTATCTTGCGGAAGGCGGCGACGGTTATCTCGTTTTTACGGAAGCAATCGAAACCTTTAATACCTCTATGCTTTTAAGCGATGTTGTGATTGATTATGTGCAAACCTTGGTTCAGCCCATTGTACCGAAAACCGACGGCCGCATAAAAATCATCGGCGGTATGGCTTTGTAAAAAAAGGCAACAGGTATAGCAGGAGAAAAAAATGAACACAAATCAATATATCGATCACACGATTTTAAAAGCGGATGCCCGTGAAGCCGATATTGTCCGTTTATGCGCCGAAGCAAAAAAATATAAGTTTTGCTCGGTATGCGTTAATTCCTGTTGGGTACCCCTCGTATCCCGCGAATTAAAGGGAACGGATGTTAAGGTTTGCTCGGTTATCGGCTTTCCCTTGGGAGCTATGAGCCGCGAAGCCAAAGTCTTTGAAGCGGAAAATGCGGTTAAAAACGGTGCGGACGAAATCGATATGGTTATCAATGTCGGATTTTTAAAAGACGGAAAATATAAAGAAGTTGAAGATGAAATCCGTGCAATAAAAACCGCAATCGGCAGCGCCGTACTCAAGGTAATTATCGAAACATGTTACTTAACGGATGACGAAAAACGTAAAGCCTGTGAGCTTTCCGTTGCGGCAAAAGCCGATTTTGTAAAAACGTCGACCGGATTCGGAACGGGCGGGGCGACCTTTGAAGATGCGCAGCTTATGCTCGATACGGTTAAGGGCAAAGCCAAGGTAAAAGCCTCAGGCGGCGTGCGCGATGCCGAAACCGCAAAAAAATA
>CAUURR010000008.1:0-24897 GCA_963547555.1 uncultured Treponema sp.
TGCATTTGTTTCGCTAAAAAACGGTGCAGGCGGAGCATGTTTTTTGGGGAGAATTTTTCGTTATCTCTCCCCTCTTTTCATTTTTTTTTGATTATGATAAAATACTGCCGTGATCAAAAGAGGAAAGCTGCATATTTTTTCTCGATTTTTAAGGCAGCGGATGCTAAAACGAGGACTGTTGTCTATTACAGCGGCACTCTTTTTTTTTATCTCTGCTTGTTTTAATGCCGAAGGTTTTCGTTCCCTGCCCGATGAAAAAAAGTCTTCCCGCTTTGCGGGGCATCAGTCAAAAGGTTTTCATGTTATGCAAACAGGCTCCGAAGATACCTCTTTGTCAATGTCTTCCTTATTGTCCGGTGCGGCTGATGTCGATAACCGTAAAAAATCCGAGCACCATATCGTGCTCTTTTTAGGGTACGGCTTTTCCGAAAGCGAAAAAAAACAGGTGTTTATTGACGCTCTTAAAGGCATATACGGCCTTAGCGATGACGGCAGACTTATATCGGTTTTAACCTATCCCGAAGATGTAAGCGTTTCGGGCCGCGTTCGCATGTCCGTTTTAACGGCAAAAGTAAAAGAACTGCACGCCCAAAAAGCTTTAACCGGCTTTATCAGCGCAGGTGCGCCCCAGGGAACGCATACCGTGCTTGCCGCTCTGCAGGATGCAGGTATCAATATACCCGTTTTTTCGCTTTTTCCTCAGGATGACGTATTGGGTACCGAAGCCGGTTCTTCGTTAGTGTTTGATTACCGGCCCGCCTCATTGCAGGACAAGAGTGCCGGTGAAGTTGCAGCTCAGGAGGAAAGTGATTACGAATATGCGGGTAAGTCCGATCGGGTGCTTATTCCCCTTATTCAAGCGGTTTTGTATTGGGACCGTATTAAGAACGATGAAATGCTTATACCCGCATTACGTACCGAATTTTTTCGGCAGACAGGCTGCAATTTGATAATGTATAACGATCCTGTTACCGGACTTAGGGCAAAAAATCATTATGTGCTTACCGATGCTCCCAAGGATAAAAGATGAATGCATTGATTCAGCAAGACTCGGCGCTTATAGGTTCGGAAAATGCGATTGCCGCACTTGAAACGCAAAACAGCGCGCGTTTATTGGTGTTTTCCGACAGCCACGGAGACCTCGATACCGTCCGCTCGATTATTATGCAATTCGGTGCCGAATCGGACGCATTGATTTTTTGCGGCGACGGATTTTGCGATATAGCAGCCTGTTTGGAAGAAGCTTTCCGCGATGAAAAATTAAGAGAAGCTCTTCCGCCGGTGATTGCCGCCGTACGGGGTAACGGAGATGCCGACTCGTACTTGTTGCACAGCGGTGAAGACGAAGATGAAGAGGCTGCTCCCTGTCGTAAAATACTTGCTCCGCTGCGGTTGGAATTGACGGCGGCAGGACGCAATATTCTTGCAGTTCACGGGCACCGCCACGGTGTCGATTGGGGAACGGAAACGCTTTTGTCAGCGGCGCAGACAATGGATGCGGATATGGTGTTTTTCGGTCATACACACTGTGTGCATCGCGAAGAAGAAAGCGGCACTCTGATTTTGAATCCGGGAAGCTGTTCAAGTCCGCGCGACCGTTTACCGCCCGCCTTTGCAACGGTGAGTTTTCCCGGCGGAAGCGAACGATTTAAAGTCGAGTTTTTCGGCATTCACAGGGGGGTATTCGGCGGTACGGATATACGGCCGTTGCCGGTATAAACGGCGGGCAAAAATCCGGAACGGGTAAAGCCGGCCGAGAGTTTTGCACTGATTTATCAAGCTGTGGAGCCTTAATTTAATAAAGCCGCTTTTGCGGCAGGGGAGAGTACATGAGTACACATGAAATTTTGGGACCGGCGGATCGCCCGGCCTTATCGCGGTGGATACCGCTCAGTTTTCAGCACGTATTTGCCATGTTCGGCGCAACCGTGCTCGTTCCGTTGTTGACCGGTTTAAGTCCTTCAACAGCCCTTTTTACCGCGGGCACCGGAACGCTTTTGTATATTTTAATTACCGGAGCAAAGGTGCCGGCCTTTTTGGGTTCGTCCTTTGCTTTTATACCGGCATTAACGGCGATTTCGGCCGCATACGGAATGCCCTATGCGCTCGGAGGAGCCTTTTGTGCCGGTATTTTTTATGCTCTGGTCGCGGCATTGGTAAAGGTTGCCGGCACACGCTGGCTCGATAAAGCCTTGCCGCCGGTGGTTATCGGCTCGGTTATTATCGTCATCGGTCTTAACCTTGCTCCCGTTGCCATGCAGTCTTCGATGTACAATAACGGAACATATTCGCTTGTGTATTTTTCGATTGCCTTGGTAACGCTTGCTATCGCCATAATCGTAAGCGTCTTTTTGAAAGGCTTTTTTAACACAATCGCAATCCTCATCGGTTTGGTAGGCGGCTACCTGTTTACCTTGATTATGGGCTTCTTTTTCCCCGCCTATGCAATCATCGATTTTTCGATTGTGCAAAAGGCTTCATGGTTCGGACTTCCTTCATTCGCCATGCCCAAATTCGGTTTTGTGCCCGTGCTGACCTTTATCATCGTATCTCTTGCAACCATTTGCGAACACTTGGGCGATACAATGGTTACTTCAAAAGTTGTCGGCCGCGACTTTTATAAAAACCCCGGCTTACACCGCACCCTTTTGGGAGACGGTCTTGCCACCGCATGGGCCGCATTGTGGGGAGGTCCGCCCAACACCACGTACGGCGAAAACATCGGTGTTATGGCGATTACCAAAGTATACAGTGTATGGGTTATAGGCGGGGCAGCCGTTGTTGCGGTTTTGTTATCCTTTATACAAAAGTTCGGCGCGATTATTCAAACCATTCCCGGCCCCGTTATGGGCGGTATGTCCATGCTCTTATACGGACTGATTGCATCCAGCGGTTTACGCACTATAGTCGAAAGCGGCGTCGATTACAAAGACAAACGCAATTTAACCATATCTTCGGTCATTATGGTAATCGGTATCGGCGGCGGAATCTTGCAGTTTAACATCGGTTCCGAATTCAGGTTTGCACTCGGCGGCGTTGCCCTTGCAACCGTAGTCGGTATTCTGTTGAATCTGGTAATTCCGAATAAAAACGGTACCGACGCGTAATTGAATCGGAACGGTTGATTAGGTGAAGTCGGCAGTTATCTTATGCAGCTTGAACAAAAAAAACGATCGCCAAAAAATAAAACGCTTATTTTAACTGCCGACGAACGCACCTTTTATAAAAAACGTCTTGTATATCCGACAGGTTTTTCCGATGGGGAAGGAGAAACCTGCGGATTTTTTCCTCTTAAAAGCATACTGAACAAAACCCTCTGTGCCGATTTACTAAGCACAGTCGATAACCTGCCGCCTAAATGCGCCGATCTTTTGTTTATAGACCCGCCGTATAATCTTGATAAAGATTTTCACGGTTTTAAATTTTCAAAAAGCACCGATGACGGTTATACGGCATATCTTGAGTCATGGTTTCCGCGTCTTTTAAAAACGCTTAAACCGACCGGATCCGTCTATATTTGCGGCGATTGGAAAAGTTCTTTCTGCCTTTATGCTGTAATGAAAAAATATACCGTGATAAGGAATCGGATTATATGGCAGCGCGAAAAGGGAAGGGGTGCTCGGGCAAATTGGAAAAATGCCTGTGAAGATATATGGTTCGGCACAATCGGAGAAGATTATTATTTTGACGCCGATGCGGTAAAGCAAAAACGGCGGGTGCTTGCCCCCTACCGTGAAAACGGAAAACCCAAGGATTGGGAACAAACCGAAGACGGCGATTTTCGGCTCACCTGTGCCGGTAATTTTTGGGACGATATTTCCGTACCCTATTGGTCGATGGCCGAAAACACCGATCATCCGACCCAAAAGCCCGAAAAACTGCTTGCAAAACTGATTTTGGCAAGCTGCCCCGAAGGCGGTCTTGTCCTCGATCCCTTTCTGGGTTCCGGTACAAGTTCCGTTACGGCAAAAAAACTGGGACGCAATTATATCGGCATAGAAATGAATGAAGAATACTGCTGTTGGGCGGAAAAACGCTTGGCTTTTGCCGAAACCGATAAAACAATTCAGGGGTACTCCGGCGGCGTATTTTGGGAACGCAATACACTGCATGCCCGGAAATAATATCGGAAATAAGTATAAAACTGCAAAATTCAATTCGGACTATTTTTTCCAAAATGTCGGCATAAAAAACACGAGCATGGTATAAAGTTCCAAACGGCCTGCAAGCATGGCAAAAGAAAACCAATACTTTGCCGCCGCCGAAAAAAAACCGAAATTTTCCGCAGGTCCTACTCCTCCGAATCCCGGGCCCACGTTGCCTACCAGTGCAAGGGATGCCGTTACCGCCGTGAGTAAATCCGCTCCGTCGGCTGCCGCCGCAAAACCGGTCAGTAAAAGCATAAAAAAGTATAAAAACATAAAGGCGGCAACGTTATATACCACATCTTCGCGTCCCGGTCTTTTATTCAGCTGAATACTGAACACTCCGTGCGGGTGGAGCAACCGTTTTACTTCTACGCCCATCTGTTTTGCCATAATCACCCAGCGTATAACCTTTATGCCTCCCGCCGTTGATCCTGCGCAGCCGCCTATAAACAAAAGCATAAACAATACGGATTGTGCTGCAGGATGCCACTGCGCATAGTCGGTTGTAGAAAAGCCCGTGGTTGAAATAATCGAGGCTACGTGAAAAGATGCGTTGCGCAGGGCGGCACCGAATGAACCGTACAGGGGCATAATAAAGGGAACTATAATAAGTGAGGAAATAATAACTATGGCCGTATATACTTTTAATTCGGTATTTTGCAAAAACTCTATGCCCCGTCCTACCAGTACGCGGTAATACAGGCTGAAGTTTATACCTGCAAGAAACATAAAAATTGTACATATCCATTCGATACCCGGACTTTGATAAGAACCTATACTCGTATTCCGCGAACTGAAACCTCCCGTGCCGACGGTTGCAAAACTGTGTCCGAGGGCATCGAAAAAGTCCATGCCGGCAATCATAAGCAAAAGGGTTTGTACGGCGGTAAGCGCTATATAAATAAACCATAAAATCTTTGCGGTTACCGTTATTTTAGGGGTAATCTTCCCTTTTTCGGGACCCGTCGTTTCGGCCTTTATAAGCTGAAAGCCGCCGACACCCAATACGGGTAAAAGGGCAACGGTTAGGGCAACAATCCCCATACCGCCGAGCCAGTGCATTTGCATACGCCATAAGTTTATTGAACGCGGCAGGTTTTCGACTGAAGGTAAAACGGTTGCGCCCGTTGTTGTAAATCCGGAAACGCTTTCAAAAAGGGCGTCGGCAAAGGATGGGATACAGCCGGAAATTAAAAAGGGAGCCGCTCCGAATAAGCATGTGCTTACCCATGAAACGGCTACAACGACAAAGCCCGATTGTGTATTCAGTTTAAAAACATAGCCGCGGGTAATAAAAAACAACACGGCCTCCACCGCAAGACAAACTCCCATCGGAATTAAAAAGGCCGGAAGAACCGCGTATTCGGCATATACGAGAGCGGCGCTTACGGGAATGCACATCGTAAGAGAAACAAGGGCTAAAAGAATACCTATAATGCGTATAATCGAGAGAACCATCAGTTTCCGACTCCGAATAATTCCATTGTGCGCTGAATGTCTTTAGCGCACATAAGGGTAACAAGTCTGTCGCCGGCGGCAAATACGGTATTGCCGTAGGGCATCACAAAGTTATTTGTGCCCTGCTCTTGAATGAGCAAAATGATAAAAGATCCGGGCACGGCGATGTCTTTGAGTTCTTTTCCCAAAATAGGAGCCGAGGCGGGCAAAACGGCTTCCACTATTTCGAGTTCTCCTTCGGCCAAAGTGTGAATACCGGTTACGCTTTTTCCGCGCAAATGACTTAAAATTGTATCGACGACGGCATCTTTTATGGGAACGGCAACATCTATGCCTATATCACGCGCAATGGTTGCATAGTTGCTGCTTTGTACAAGGCATACCGCCTTGCCTACACCCAACGTTTTCATATACGCGGAAGTTATCATATTCAGTTCATGGTTGTTTGTTGCGGCAATAACAAGGTCAAAAGCGCTTAAGTCTTCTTCTTCGATAAAGCTTTCATCGGTTACGTCCGCATTGTACACGGTTGCCGCGGGGTAGCGTTCGGCTGCCTCTTTTGCACGTTTCGGGTCGGCTTCAATAATAATAAAATCCTGGTTTGTTTTATTTTTTTTGTGAAAAAAAACTAAAGGCAGCAAAGATTTTTTTTGTACAATCAGTTTGTCCGCAATTCCCGTTCCTATTCTGCCGGCCCCAACCAGAGCGATTTTTTTTAAAACATCGATTTTTGAACCGCACAGATTTAAAAATTCGGGCAAACTGTTTTTATGAAGCACAAGGCCGACCCTTGTTCCTGTTTTTAAAACGGTTGAACCTGTCGGCAAAAAAGTCTTTTCTTCCTCTTCGACAAAGCCGACCAAAAATCCGGTGGAAGTAATTTTGCGTAAATCCTGAATGCGTTTTCCGGCAAGTTGACTTTTTTCTTCTATATATAATGAAACAAGTTCAAAATCGCAGTTTTCAAAATCGACAACTTCGGTTACCGCTCCGTGCTCAACTGCGGTTACAATGGCTTCGGCGGCTTCAACGTCCGGATGCACCATAAAATCTATGCCGTAAAGCGGCCGGCCGCCTTTTTGTTTGAGCGTATCTTTTTTTTCGGCGACGTCGGAGTAATAATCGTAATTGCGGACCCGGGCGATTTTTATAATATTCGGATATACGGAATCAACCAGGGAACAGGTAATCATGTTCAATTCATCGGACTCGGTGACGGCGACAAGGGCATCGGCCTTTGCAATACCCGCCTCTTCCAAAACGGTTAAGTTATTCCCCGTTGCCTGAATGACCATGCAGTCCAAGCGGTTTGAAACAAGGCGTACCGTTTCTTCATTGTTTTCGATGATAACAACATCGTTTTTTTCGGAAATCAAGCGGCGTGCAAGCTGAATACCGGTAAAGCCCGCTCCGATAATAATGATTTTCATACCGATAAGTGTAACACAAAAGGCAAAAAAATAACAGGGGGCGATTGGCTCACGTTAAATCAAACCGAAAAGCTTTCGTACGGCGGGTTTTAATACCCAGAGGCTCGCGTCAGGGTATGTTGATTTTTGTAAGATTTTGAAAGCTGTAATTGATTGCGGTATCGTACAATTCTATGCCGTCGACAAGATATTGTACATCCGGCAGCGTTCGGTATGCAGGATCGCTTCCCATACCGGTTGTAAAGCTTCCCGCATTGTAAAGTTTTTCCGGATTATAGCCTAACTGTACAAGCAGATTGAGAAAATAGCATGATTCAACACCGGCTGTGGAAATTGCAACGATTGCTTTATGTTTTGGGAATATATCGTTCAGTATATCGGCCGCTTCTTTATAATTTGCTTCAAATGAACCCGTATCTCCTAAATAGAGTCCCCCGTTGCGTGTGAGGGAAAACAGGGCTTTATCCGAATTGGGGAAGTCGGCAATATAGCCGTAAAAAGGAATGTTTGTGAATCCGGCAATGTGCCCTTCTTTATAAAATGCTTCGGGAGAACGAAGGTCTACATATACAGTGTTTTCGATAAACAGGTAATTATCAATATTGTCGGGCTTTATAGGAGATTCGCTCATAAGCATACTTTCGGGTTTGGGTTTTGCAGGCAGGGCGTGTGCGTCGGGAGGCGAAACCGTTTTATTTTTTGCACATGAGGCGAGGCTATAAAGTATTGCCGAAGCGACTATGAAAAAAAAGAGTATGCGTTTCATAACAAATCCTTATTGCCGATTGGAACCGGATTAGCGGTCGGAAGCCGTGTGCCGGATTGAATTATTTTTTGTGCGATGATACCGATACCCTCATAGTCTTTTCGGATGTAGGGCGCAAAACCTTCCGTCATTAAAAGGGACAGCGTTTTATTTTCGCGATTTTCATCTTTTACAAAACACACCTCGATGCTGCATCCGTATGCGGTTTTTACGGCGTCGATAATGTTCAGTATTTGTTTTTCATCGTTTACATTGAAAAGGGCTGTACTTAGAGCATCGGATACAAGAGCATTGTCGCTGATAGCGACAACCGACCACCACCAATCATGACTGTATCCGGTGCGCGGGTCGAGGATATGTGTGCGTATGGTATGAGAATCGCTTGCGGATATATAGTAATTGTTCAAAGTTCCCGATGTGGAAAGCGACATGCCGCCGGGTAAATCAAGTTGAATAAGAGCAAGGGTTTTATAATAAGGTGAAGCGACCCCGATGCGGTAGTTTTTTCCGGAGGCTGCAATGGTGCTGCTTCCCAAACTCAGCATGTAGGTACCGTCGGGATATGAATCGAGGATTCTTTTTGCAGCATACCCCTTTGCTATTGCGCCGAAATTAAAGCTGTAATCAAACGAATCTTTATGCGGTAAAAATGAAAGTTCGTTTCCGTTCAGTATGACGGCGCGTTCCGTTTCTTCGCCGCTTAACACTTTGTTCAAGGCCGAAGCGATTAGCCCGGCCTCAGGATCCGTGTTTTCAATCGGAAATGCAGAAAATTTTCCTTCATATAAACGGGAAACGGGTTCCAAAAAAACGTTAAAATTGCCGGCGGTGAGTTTTATCATACGCAAACTTTCGGCAATGAGTTCGGCAAGCGGTGTGTCAATGTTCAGGCTTTTTCCCAAGGCTATGTGTTCGTTAAGTATTTTGACGTTTTTTATGACAGCCGCATCATCGCCGTGATAGTAGCGGTATGCGTCAAAATATTTGTGAAGAGATACCAAATCGTTTTCGATTTTATCCGCAAGAGCGTCATCTTCGGTGCGTATAAAAACATTGGTATAAAAAAGCGGGACGTATTCATCGGTAACGGAGGGAACCGAAGCGCAAAGCCGGACTTCTTTTGATTTGGAACCGGGGGCCGTTGTTTGTACCGCCGTTTGTGTATCTGCTTTGGGAAAAGTGCGATTCGTTTTCGGAACCGAAGTTCCGTCTTTTTCACGGCCGGATATGCTTTGATGATTTGCGTGTTTTTGCCCGCAGTTGAGTACGAAAAAAAGACAAAAAATAATGAAAAAGCCGGTTACGGCACGGGTTTTCATGTGCGGATAAAATAACGGGGAACAGCTGTCAAAAAAAACGGATGAGCTTTGATATACCGTTCCCCGCGTAAAGGAATATAATCAGTTTTTGGTTAAACCTTCGATTGAGTAGGCGGCGTCTACTTTAAACTCAAGTGCATCAACCGTGTAATCGGCATATTCGCGTGCCGTAAACTGTCCCATGCCGCCGACATTGTATATCTTCGACATATCGTAACCCTTTTTTGAAAGAAGAGTCATAAGCTGTGCAACACGGCCGCCGCTCTGACACATAATAAAAAGGGTTTTATCTTTCGGGAAAAAGACATTGAGCATATCATCGGATTCTTTATAAGCCGAAACGGGCTCGTTTACCGTACCGCCGTAAAGCTGGGGCTTTTTCGCATCTTTTCCGGCATCGGCATTAAAAATAAAAGCGAAGTAGGGAATGCATTCAAAATTGCGTAAATGCTTTTTTTGGTAATCGCCGAAATCGCGGACATCAATATACAATACATCATCGCGTCCGAAATACTCGAAGAGGTTTGATGCATTGATTGATGAAACACTTGCGGCATACGGAGTTTTTGTCGCATCGGGTTTTGAACTGTCAACCGGTGCGGGAAGTGCTTTTTGAGCAGACACTGCCGGTGCTTGAACCGTTTCGGACGGTTTGTTTGCGGAACATGCAGTCAGCAATGCCGCTGCCGAAACAATGAGTAATAATTTTTTCATAGGATCCCCCTAAAAATTTATGCAAGCGTAAAGCTTACTGTTTTGTAAAAAAATCATCCGTTATGTGATACTCAAACAGAGCATTCAGCATACGAATCATATTATTTGTAGAAACCGAAGAACCGGTAAAGCTGTCAACCTTGTAAGAGGAACGGCCCGCTCCGGCACTGTAATCTTCCGGCGCAATGTCATCCGTTGTGCTGAGGGTTTTCAAATATTTATAATTTTTCCCGACAAAAAACGGAATATATTCACGCTTGAAATCTTCATAGGTTGCACCTGCCGGGGTCGGATTTGAATCCCCCCAAAATCCTGCAAGATAGTGACCTTCGGCATCTTTATCGAAAGATAAGTATTTGATTTCGGCGTCTTCGGGATTTCCGCTTTTAGGCAAAGTCAATTCAACATAAGCGGTTGACCAGTAATTGACTTCGGCACTGCGGCATGTACACGATAAATAGGTTACCTGATACTTGATAAAATTACGAGCTTTGTATTTAAAGTTTACAAAAGCGTAAAAATCATGCTCTTCACGGGGGCCGTTGATGTGTGCAATCGGAATAACCGCAACAACATTTGCGATACTGCCTTCACCCATGTCGCCGCTTTCATTTAAGTATTTGTTGATGCTTTCGAGGGTGATGGAACCGGCTGCACCGTCGCACGGGTTTGCCGAAGCGATAAGTCCCGCCTGCTGCATAGCGTCTTTTACGGCTTTTTTAACGGCAGTTGACGTAATGGTTGCGCCCGCAACGGCATCGACATCAAAACTTTGAGCTTTAAGTATGGCGGCGGGCAGCTCTTTTACGGCTTTTTCACCGATACCGGGCGTTTCTTTGTCTCCGGTAATCTTTACCGCAGTGATTTTATTTTTTGCAGAAGTAAGTTCAACGGTAATTTCTCCGCCGTACCCCTTTGTTTTTGCCGTGTATGTTTTTTTCCCGCCGCATGCAATTACCGTAATTGCGGAAATTAAAACAAGCGCGAGTAGTGCTTTTTTCATAATCATCCTCCTGTATATATTTATAATATTTTATCATATGGAATGAACGAATACAAGCACTAAACGGTGAGAATGTCACCGAGACGGAAAGACGACGCACAAATTTTATGATTTATTCGTGCGGAAACTTTAATACCCCGACGCTCGCGTCGGGGTATTTTGAAGCTGCCGGACTCCCTTGTTTCGGCATGGCAATTTTGTTATACTTGATTCGTTGAAGTATATGTGTTTTACAATATTATAAGGAGAGAGTTGTGATACTATCGGTAATAGCCATTGTATTTTTAATCGTTGCCCTGTATATTCTTCGCCGATTTTCGATAACAAGCAAGATTAACGTTCTGGAAAACAGAATTAAAAATCTGGAAAATAAGATTGATGAATTGACGCGGCGGTATGAGCCGGTGCATACTCCCGACCAGCCTCCCGCAGCTTCTCCCGTTCAAGTTTCACAGCCTCTCGAGCAGACATATAACGAGGCTGCCGTAAAACCCGAATCGGCGGAGTCAAAACCTGTACTTTCGGACGCATCTTCAAACGAGCAGCCGATTTCAGCCGCATTTTCGACATCCGTTTCGGAGCCTTTTCTTCCCGAACAGGCGCACATTCGAATGAAACATTCTTTAGGTTTCAGCGCCTTTATAAAAAAACAGTTTTCAATAGAATCGATTGTAACCAAGCTGGGTATTTTATTACTCTTGATAGGTATCGGTTATGTTTTTAAACTTATACACGAAAAAGGTTTTATACGCGAAGAATATATTTTGCTTGTCGGAGCTCTTGCAGGAGGAGCCTTTACGGCTGCCGGTTTTTTTGTCCGGTATAAAAAACGCTTTGTTTTATCGCAAGTGCTGTTCGGCGGTGCCGTTGCGGTTTTTTATCTTACCGCATTCGCCGCCTATGTCCGTTACGGTCTGCTTGATGACGGTCTTGCTTTTATTTTTTTATCGCTTATTACAATCAGTGCCTATGTGCTGGCATTGATGTTCAATTCTCTGTCCGTATCGGTTATAGGTCTTTTAGGCAGTTTGTTTATTCCGTTTATAATAGATTCCGGCTTTTTCGGAGTCGGTGCTTTCGGCCTCTATGTGTTCGCCGTCGCCCTTATGTCAACCGTCGTATACTTTTTTAAGCGTTGGCGCATTTTACAATTCGCTTCAATTATTTCACTTTTAAGTGTGCTTACAAAGCTTTTACTTTCATCGACGTTTTCCGTGCACGATGCGCAGCTCTTTTTGGGTTTGAGCGCGGCTCTTTGGGCAATCCATACCGTTCCCGATTTATATGTGTTTTTAAGAGGAACCGAATTATCACGCGATAAAATACTTTCACCGATAGCCGCCTTGATTAACTTCGGCTTTTCGCTTTTTTTCGGTTTTAAGATGATGCCCTATGAAGCTATTCCGCCGGGAAGCGTGTATATCTTTTTTACGCTTTTGTATGCCCTTTTGTCCTGTTTGTGTTTATTCAAAGACAAGGTGCAAACCCTCGGTTATACCTATATAGCCGGAACTTTAATTTCGGCGTATATTGCGATTATCGACCGTTTGCAGTACGATACCGAACCGGCGGCGGTACTAGGTATAGGGCTCTTTTTATATTGGCTGTGGCGTAAGGACAAAAAATACAAACTGTACCTTTTTGCTCATCTTGTTTCGCTTGCCGGATTTTTTATGCTTATCGCCGCCCTTGAAAAAACATTTAATACGGATGAGCCGCCTGTACATTTTTCTTTACAGGCGCTTTTATATTTTGTCCCTATGGCATCTTCGGTGTTCTTACAAAAAAAAGCATTCAAAAAAGGTTTTCAAACCCTTGTTTTCCAAGTATATGTATGGGGTGTATTGTTTGCCATGCTTTTGAAAATACTTCCCCGTCACCTCGATGATGTATGCTTGCTTTACGGACTTTCTCTTACGGTTTTGTGTGCCTTTTACAGTTTGATGCATTACCGATTCGGCAATTTTTTTTACGAAGGAAGTTTATACGCGCTGCCCTTTTTAACCGCCCTGTCTTTTACCGTATACGGTTTTGAAAGCGGAGAAACCGCCATTATTCCCCTTTTGTTACAGTGTGCTGCAGGCGCGGCTTTTGCAGGATTTTCATTTATAAAGGCGCAATCCGTGCGGCTGCGTTTTGCAAACCGCTTGGGTTTTTATCTCATCGTTTTAAAATTGTGTTTAGTTGATTTTTACTTTTTTTCGTTCGTGTTTGCCTATCCGCTTTTTGCTGCGGCGCTCTGCATACTGCTTGCCGATCGTTTTTATCCGAACTTTTTAGCGGGTGCCGTTACGACAAAAAAAATAAGTAAAGCCGTTTGGACACTTCTTACCGTCACCTATTACGGCCTCTATGCGTTTGCACGGGTTGACGGTCTTGACCCCTCGATTCTTATGTCTGCGGTGAATATATGCAACGGTTTGATTTTGCTTTATATCGTATACGGATTTAAACCGCGGATTGTTTTATTTTTTGCGGTTGTAACCGCAGTCTTTGTTTTTTTCAGTATCACCGAAACATATATGCGTTTTGAAAACGGCGGAATTCTTACATTGCTGTGGGGATTTTATGCAATCGGTTCATTTATCTTTTTTTTGAAAAAAGGAAAGCGTTTGCTTGTTTATATAACGCTTGTGCTTATTCTTGCCGTTGCCGCAAAGCTGATTTTTATAGACTTACATTCCATCAGTGTTTTATCAAAGGCGGTTACGTCTTCGGTATTCGGCTCGGCATTGCTTGCACTCAGCTATGGGGTACAGCCCATGCTGAAAAAGTTTTCGCAAGGGGAAAGCGTATCAGACGCTCAAAACCTTGACGCCAAACCGTGAGGCCGGGTATAAGATTTATATAAGGGAAGCTCTAAAAACTGCAGTTTTTAGAGGTAACTTTGCCCATAAAATATTTTTTTAGAGGATTTTATGTTTTTATTCGGAAAAAAAAGAGAAAAACCTTTGGAGACCGATACGGAGCGCCCTGCGGAACCGAATGCTTCGGCGGCTTTACGGGAGGCGGAAGATTTCATTGCGGAACACCGAAACGGCGTTAAAGTTTTGGGATCCGACACCGCATTGTGTGCCGCTTTAAAAGAAGCCGTAGATGAAGTTTTAGCGCAGCTTTCTCCCGCAGAACGCACCGAATATATCGGCGATGTATATAAAATCGCGGCTTACGGGGTTATGCACACACCCGCCCTGGTGATTGACGGACAAGTTGTCTGTACCGGACGGGTGCCTTCAAAAAATGAAATCACTTCTTTTATAAAAAAACGCCGCTGAACCGGATAGTGCCGTTAAAAGAATTCATCATATTCATTTTGTTCCTGCCGCTTATAAGATAGCGCAAAAAGCTGTTGCGTACCCGATATTTTTTGTACGGATTTTTAAGGGCAGCGGTGATGTTCGGTTTTCTTATCCGATTTCATTAATGAAACTCATCGTATTTTTTTAGCGGCGTTTTTTCGCCGCCGGCAGTTCTTCGTACATTGCCTCAAACAGTTCTTTTAAAAATCGGCGGTTTTCAGGATTGTCAACTTCAAGCATTTCCTTTGCGCCGGGGTAAGGGATTTCCCGTGAAGCATTGGGCATATATTTTTGTGCCGAAGAAGTCGGCTTAACCAAAAAACGGTCATCGTAAATGCCGCCGATAACCTTTCCACGGTAATAAATAATAAATTCCCCCATCATTGCGCGATGTGTAACGTCTTCAAGCTCCGATAATTGTTCCAAAATAAAATCCAAAAACGCTTTAGTCGATGCCATGATTTTTCCTGTTTTCAATGAGGGCTGCTGCACACGACAGCTTTCCCGAAATTAAATCATATTTTACACATCGATGTACAAAAAAGCAATATGTAATGAATTTTGAATTCCGTAACCGTTCCGTTTTAATACTTTATGGTGATGAAAAATAAGGGTAAAAGTGCCCATTTTTTTCATCCAGTACTTTACAGAATGCAGAATACGGATTATAATATATTGAAAAATGAGGGTAAAAATACCCTTATTTTTCAATAGGGGATGATACCGATGATTATCAGGCGTGAAAGATATTTACAAAAATTGATTGACCGTATGCATAACGGGATGATTAAAATCGTTACAGGTATGAGACGAAGCGGAAAATCCTACCTCTTGTTTCGGCTTTTTAAAAAATACCTGCTTTCTCACGGAAGCGATAAAAATCATATCATATCGATTGCATTCGACAGAAGAGAAAATAAAAAATACAGAAATCCGGATACCCTACTTGCCTATATCCATTCGTTGATTGTTGATAACAAAAACTATTATATTTTATTCGATGAAGTTCAAATGCTGGAGGATTTTGAAGAAGTTCTCAATTCCTTATTGTATATACCGAATGTGGATGTGTACGTAACCGGCAGCAATTCAAGATTTTTGTCTAAGGATATTATTACGGAGTTCCGCGGCAGGGGTGATGAAGTTCATATTTACCCGCTCGGTTTTAAAGAATATATGAGCGTATATAAGGGGGATAAATATCAAGGTTGGGCGGATTATGTCATGTACGGGGGGCTTCCGCTTGCCGCTACTATGAAAACGGATATGCAAAAAATCGAGTACCTGACCCGGCTTTTTGACGAAACCTATATGCGCGATATTATCGAACGGTATAATATAGAAAAAATTCAGGAAATGAACGATTTAATTAATGTACTTGCTTCGGCAACGGGTTCGTTAACCAATCCTTCAAATATCAGTGCAACTTTTAAAAGCCGCTTAAAATCGGATATTAGTCTAAATACCGTGCGTCAATATATCGAATATTTGAAGGATGCTTTTATCATAAGCGAAGCAAACCGTTACGATGTAAAAGGAAGAAAATATATCGGAACACCGCTTAAATATTATTTTGAAGATATCGGTTTGCGTAATGCGCGGCTGGGATTCCGTCAAATGGAAGAAAATCATCTTATGGAAAATATTATTTACAATGAATTAAGGATGCGCGGTTATCGGGTCGATGTAGGTACGGTTGTAAAGCGTTCTAAAAGTACCGACGGGCGACACGAAAAAAAGCAATTGGAAATCGATTTTATCGCGAATGCCGGAAGTAAGCGTTATTATATTCAATCGGCGCTTGTGTTACCCGATGCGGAAAAAATACGGCAGGAAAAAGCATCTTTGCTTGGCGTAAAAGATTCATTTAAAAAAATTATTGTCGTAAAAGATATTATAAATGTAAAAAGAGATGAGTACGGAATTACGACTATGAGCATTTATGATTTTTTATTAAACGAAAACAGCTTGGAGTTTTAGGACTTTTTTACAATGAAGTTTTTTCATTGTTACCGTTCATTGAAAAATAAGGGTAAAAGTGCCCGTTTTTTTCAATAACTGTGTAAAAAGAAAGGGAACCGGAATATCGGAAAAACACAATTTTCTGATAGCTCCGGTTCCCTTATTTAGGATTGGTTTGTTCTGCCGCACCGCGGTATTTGGCGGCACGGCGGAAAAAATTACAGCTTCGCTTTTTTCATAGCCTTTGACAAAGCTTCTTTAAAAGCATCCGATGTCATAGTTGCACCGGAAACAACATCGAGATTTGCACTTTGCTTTTGGAGTGCTTGTGCGGTAAGTTTTTCTATTGCCTGCGGGCCGATACCGGCTGTTTCGGAATGCTTGATTACTTTTATAGCCGTCATCTTGCCTTTTTCAACAGTGATTTGTAAGCGGATGGTGCCGCCCATTCCCTTATCGGATGCTCCGACAAAGGTATTTCCGGCATCCGATTTTGTGGCCATACTTGTATAATTGAAAATGGAGCCTGAAGCGCCGGATGCTTTTTTGCCGGCTGCGAGTGCGGCCAATTCCGCTTCTTTTTCGGAATGAGTTTTGGTGGCGCGTGCCGAACCGCGGAACGAGAAGTATTCAGCCTTGTCGGTTTTGGTTCGCGAATTTGTTTCACTTCCTGCATAGGCAGGATCGAGGGCAGTGTCGGCTGTTGCAAATCCGTCTTTATCTACGGAAGCTGCCGAACGGCCTGCAATATAACCGCTGGTAATAACGCGTCCCAAACCGTGAACTCTCATACCTCCGCATGATTCACCTGCACAAAAGAGATTGGGAATCAATTGTCCGTACAAGTCTACAACCTGCATCTTTTCATCAACACGCAAACCTGCCAGCGTATCGTGGAGGTTTGATACCGCCCATAAGGCATAAAAGGGACCGGTTTTAATGGGATTGCCCAGTGTTGTTTTTCCCCAATCGGTATCCTTGCCCGCCGCTACGAAACCGTTGTACCGGTTAATTGTATCGACAAGAATCTTCGGATCCATTTTTACGTGTTCATAATATTTGTTGACTACCTTTTCGGCGAGTTCTTCCAAGGTATCGGCTTTAAAAGCATATCCGTTATCGAAATCGAGTACGCCCTGTTCCATAACCCAGTCGTTACGTTTTACGGCTTCGGAATCAACAATAGCCCATATCGGACCGCCGTAACATTCGGCATTACCGTCTCCGTCGGGGTCAATAAATACGCTTGTAGCGGCTTTTTCAAGAAAGCGCTGATATTCGGGGCCGGGGAATACACCTCGGTAATCGTCTTCGTTTGCAAAACGTGCGCCGAGCATATTGACGATAACCAAACTGTTGTGATCCATTTCAATACCGGTTGCTCTGGACAATGCCCAAATTTTACTGTTGCGCATAAAGCCTCTTCCGTAACCGTATTGACAGCCGATACGGTGGGGTGCCTTCATTTGAGCGCCGCCTTCCTGCATTTGATAGGACGACAAAGAAGCAAGCGCCGCACCGATTTCCATTGCGGCGATTTCACCCGAGGCATCCTGATCGGAAAAGGGCATGCCGCCCAGTCCGTCATATTCGGGACCGAGTCTCGGGTCGAACATAGTACGGAATGCTACGTTTCCCGTTGAACCGCCGGTTGCAATGATAACGCCCTTACGAGCCTTGATGCTTAAAACTTGTTTTTTAGTATCAATGTTGCCCTGCGACATTAAACTTTTTAAAGGTTCGGTTTCGCCGGGAAGAATATGAGGCGTATAGCAGGCTTGAACTCCCAAGACTTTACCTGAAAAATTTCCTTCGCGGACAATCTTGTCCATGTGGTAATTCAAAAGGAATTTCGCACCTTTTTCGCGAACCGATTTTTCCAAGGGACGGGTGATGGCAACACCTGCGGCGGTTGTACCCGTATATTCGTTTACCCATTCGCCGCTGTCGGAGTAGGTCATACGTCCTACACTGTCAGGGTCGCTTCCTCCGTCTCTGTAGTAGTTGCGTACCATCGGTTCAATGTCTAAAAGCTTAACACCGTTTTTGAGGATGAAGTCATAGGCTTTTGCCATGCTGTTGGCAACCGAGCGGACTTGAATACGATCGTTGTAACGGGCATCGGCAGCTCCCCCGCGGGTGTGATCGAAATAGTATAAATCCGCCGAATCTTCAATTCCCCACTCTTTTTGAGAAACGGTACCGCCTCCGGAGTGAAGCTGACCTTCACTGACGGCAGCGTGACCGCCGACATCCCAGTTCGCTTCTACAAATAAAACCGAGGCTCCGTCTTCCAACGCCTTTAATCCGGCAGGCAGACCTGCACCCCCGGCACCGACGATAACGACATCGGCTTCATAATCCCATTTGATTTTTGCTGTGCCGTTGCTGCCGCATCCTGCAGCGAGTACGCAAATCAAAGCCAAACAAACGGATAAAATCGCAATTTTTGAAAAAAAGCGGTTATCGCGCAATTTCATAATTAACCTCCTATGAAATTATATAGTTTGTATGAACTAACATTGAAAGCGATTATATCAAACCGCATCCTGTAAATATTATACGTATTCTATATATTCTTATCAAGAAGTTTTTATCGATTTTTTTGTTTTTTTCGCTCTGCTGTGTTTGTTCTGTTTCCTCGGTGTAATGCGATTGCATGCACAGCATGTGCACACAGCATGTGCCGCTTGCACAGACTGCAGGGAAACGCTAAAATGATATATATGGAAAAAAAACTGTCGGAATGTTTGGCTCTTTGCAAGGACTCTTTTTCGTATACTTTTGAATTAAACGGCGATAAAGATCCGCTTATAAAAAATATCGTATTCGATTCAAAAAAAGTTTTGCAGGGTTCTCTTTTTTTTGCCCTGCCGGGACTTCACGTACATGGAAACGATTTTGCGGGACAGGCAATCGATGCGGGCGCCTCTGCCGTAATATTTGAAGGAAGCCTGCCGGAAAGTGCAGTAAAAGCCGCTGAACAAAGGGGGACGGTTTTAATCCGTGTCGATAACAGCCGCTTTGCCATGTCGCCCTTTTCTGCCGCTTTTTACGATTATTCGGGACAAAAGCTGTGCATAGCCGGCGTAACGGGAACCGAAGGAAAAAGCTCAACCGTTTTTTTTATTTGGCAGCTTTTGCGCTTGGCAGGAAAAAAAGCCGGTTTTATTTCGACCGTGCAGTATTCCTTGGGAGATGATGCCGTCGATAATCCGGAGCACCAAACTACCCCCGAAGCGCCGATTGTACAGGAACAGTTGTACCGCATGGCTGAAAACGGTTGTGAGTTTGCGGTGGTCGAATCCTCATCGCATGGCCTTTCGGTAAAAACAAACCGGTTGGGCGATGTTCCCTTTGATACGGCGGCGATGATGAACGTCAATCACGAACACTTGGAATTTCACGGAACCTACGAGTGTTACAAAAACGACAAGGCGAATCTTTTTAGAAAACTGGCTGCTCACAATCACATAAAAAATATTGCAGGTGTGCCGAAAACTTTTAAACCTTTGGGAATTGTTAATGCCGCAGACCCGGCGGCGGAAGACTTTGTAAAAGCCGCCGCCCCCCTTTGCGATTCGGCTTCCGTTTCTTCTATAGGCTCCGTACCGGTTGCGGGCTTTGTGCCGCCGAAAGAACTGCAAAACAGTGCGGACTTTTCGGGCGACGGCGCGTCCGATGTTCATGGCGGCGCGTTCAAGACCGTAAACGAATCGCTGTATGCAGCGGGTTTATATCGTATCGAAAACGTAAATGAATCGGAACAGGAACTGTCCTTTGATTTGTGCAGGAAAGGGAGCGCCGACATTCACGTAACGGCCCCGCTTGCGGGAGCCTTTAATGCGTGCAACGTTACGGCGGCAATTCTCCTTGTTGCTCAAATGAGTAAAAAAGACGTTGAGGAAATCGCAGCTCTTGCCCGGCATCTTAATCCCGTGCGCGGCAGAATGAGTCCGATACGCAAGGGGCAGCCCTTTGAAGTGCTCGTTGATTACGCGCATACGCCCTCGTCCTTTTACACGGTATTCCCGCCGCTTAGACAAAAAACACAGGGGCGCATTATCAGCCTCTTCGGTTCGGGCGGAGAGCGCGACACGCAAAAACGTCCCGTTCAGGGAAAAATCGCTTCGGAATACAGCGACATCGTTATTTTATCCGACGAAGATCCGCGCGGCGAAGAGCCTATGGAATTGCTCGAAATGATTGCCGCAGGCTGTACTTCACTGAAGCGGGACGAAACCCTCTTTTTAATCCCCGACAGAAAAGCCGCAATACGCAAAGCTTTTTCGATCGCCCGGCCCGGAGATGCGGTTTTGCTTTTGGGTAAATCGCACGAAAACTCGATTATCTATAAAGACAGGGTTATGCCCTACGACGAAATAAAAGAAGCCGAAACCGCATTGGCGGAAATGGGCTATACGGGAGAATAAAAATACTATGAACATTGCGGTTTTATACGGCGGAAAAAGCGGAGAACACGAGGTGTCTTTGCGTTCCGCCTCTTCGGTTGTCCGCCGTATTGACAGGACAAAGCATACTATCATCCTTATCGGCATTGCCAAAGACGGGCGCTGGTATCTTCAAAGTCAAGATGAACTGACTCGTATACTGAACGACGATTCGGCTTTTTTATGCATCGATGAAAATCCTGCCTGCCTTGTGCGTATTCTTCCCGGCGGAGGTTCAAACGGTGCCCTGCAATGCGCCGTAAACCTTGAAGGAGGGGCGCGCAAAACGGATGAAAACCATGCGATTCAAACCGATATTGTGCTTCCCGTTTTGCACGGCTCTTACGGCGAAGACGGTCTTGTGCAAGGCCTTTTGGAAATGGCTGAACTTCCGTATTGCGGTTGTACGGTTCTAAGCAGCGCTCTTGCAATGGACAAAGAACAGACAAAAAAAGTGTGGATGCAGGAAGGCTTACAGGTTGTTCCTTTTGTGTGCATAAAAAGCGCGGACATAATGCAGGACGCTTCCGCTGAGCAGTCAGGTGGTTTTGAAAAATTTGCCGTTCTCACCGAAAAGCAATTCGGCTATCCTTTGTTTGTAAAGCCTGCGTGCGCGGGAAGTTCGGTAGGGGCCGCAAAAGTCAATTCGCGCGAAGAATTGGAAGCGGCGGTACAAAACGCTTTTTTATGGGACGAAAAGGTATTGATTGAACAGTGTATCGACGCGCGCGAAATCGAATGTTCGGTTACGGGAAATGCGGCTATTTCGGCTTTGGGAAAAACGGCGGTAACGTCTTACACGCCCGGAGAAATTGCACCAACGCACGGTTTTTACGATTACGACGCCAAATATACCGACCCCGACGGCGCGCGCCTTTTAATACCCGCGCCCCTTACCGATGACGAGGCGCAACGGGTAAAAACGATTGCCGAAAAAGCATACCGCGCCCTCGACTGCAGCGGTCTTGCCCGTGTGGATTTTTTTATCGATAAAAAAGACGGAACCCTCTACTTAAACGAAATAAATACCCTGCCCGGTTTTACGTCAATCAGTATGTTTCCGAAAATGTGTGAAGCGGCCGGTCTTTCATACGCGGAACTTATAGAATTGCTTTTGGAACAGGGCCTTGAACGTTTTAAAAAACGCCGCGCGTTAAAAACCAGTTTTGTATAAGGGCGTCTGACAATCCGATCGCTCCGCCGGTTAAGAAGCGGTCGATTTTTTCAGTTTGTGTTCAATGTCGGCTATGATTGCGTCCGCTTCAGTGCCAAGCAATCTTACGGGAATAATCTGGTACATACTCCGAGCGTTTTTCATTTGAAGCAGTATAAGACCGCCTTTTTTTCGTACGCGGGAAAACTCATGCCATTCATACCGTATATTCATAAAGTCCGTACCGATTTCACAGCCCGCATCGGATAAAATCCATTTTTTCGGCGCGCGGAGCTTTTCACTTTTTTTAAATTCCCTGCCCAGTTTAAAAGGTCCATACAGCCATTCCGAAGCGAGTATAATAAGCATAATAAAGCTGCTCATTATAGCGATATAGAGCGGGTCGTTTTATTTATAACAAACACCAAGCAAAATTATAATACTTATCCAGCATATCAATTTGATTATAATGCTACGCGGCGTATTAAAAAAAATTTGGCGGACTGCCGTTTTGTATTCTTTTTCGGTAATACACCCTTCAAATGAATAATTCACTTTTCATCTCATCCTGCTTTTCAAAAAAGCGCAGTTGACAAAAAAAATAACGGGGCGGCCTGCAAACTCATGTTTTAGACTGCCCCGTTGTATTTACTTTAGTGAAACGGAATACTTGGCTTTATTTTGCATCCGCAACAATAGTGTCGCCTGCAAGTTTACCGAATACAACCGTGTCTACAACGGCATTACCGCCGAGGCGGTTTGCACCGTGTATGTCGCCGGTAACTTCACCTGCGGCATACAAACCGGGAATCGCTTTGCCGTTTGTATCAAGTACGCGTGTGTTATCGTCGATAGCAATACCGCCCATCGTGTGGTGGACACATGCTTTTCGGGGCGTTGCAACCCACGGACCGTGTTCAAGTTTTACCGAATAAAGCGTTCTGCCGAAATCGTCGCGGCCGGAAGCTACACTTGCATTGAAGGCATCAACGGTTGCTTTAAGCGTTGCCGCATCCATGCCGAGTTTTGCCGCCATATCGTCAAGCGTGTCGGCTTTGTATATAAAGCCGTTCTTTTCGCAGTAATCGAAGGTAAATCCGTCTCCGCTCCGCCAATTCGGATCATTGATGTCTTTATATTTGTCGCCGTCGGCACATTCAAGAACATAATAGAACTGTTCCGGTTGTTTGAAAACGGCAAGACAAATATCGTCGCGTCTTCCGCCTTCGTTCGTAAAGCGCTTACCTTCTTTGTTGATAAAGATGATTTGGTCGGTACCGTTTACCGCACGCAGCGGATATTTCGATATTTGGCCGTCTTTAAGGTTACCCAAATATAAAAGCTGAATCTGCTCCATATCGGCAAGTGCGGCTCCCGCACCGGATGCCATGGTTATACCGTCGCCCTGAGAAGCCGAAAAACGGTTGGTTGTTCCCACTTTGCTCAAGTCGCTCCATTTGCCGGAGGTGTTGTACTTTTGTACCATTTTGCTGTTTGCACCGAAACCGCCGGTAGCAATGATAACACCGTCCTTTGCGGAAATTGTAAATTCCTTTCCGTTTCTGTCGGCACACACAACGCCGGTAACTCTGCCGTTTGCTTTGACAAGCGATTTTCCGGTCGTTTCAACCATGACGGAAACATTGTCCATTTTGGCAATATTTTCCACATAGGTTGAAAGGAATCCCGTACCGAGCTTCATAACGCTGGTATGGGTGCGCTGCCACAACGAACCTGCACCCTGTGCAATCTTATCGGAGAATTTCATACCGAGGCTTTCGATCCATTCCAAGCCTTTGTATGCATTGAATGTCAGCGTTTTGACGAGGTCAAGGTTTGCAGCCTTATCGCCGCCGTTCCACGTTTGAAGCGCGTACCATTCTTTTGAATCGAATAAATCCGTACGTCCCTTTGCTTTGTATTCATTCCACTGACTGCGGACAGCTTCCTGAAGGGCGGCGTGTTCGTCGCTGACAGGTTTTTCGGCAAGCGCGGTTTCGAGCGTCCGCTTTACCGAATCTTTCATCGTAACTTTTTTTTGCAGTTTTTCATCGGCCGCATTGTAGATGGCACCGCAGACAAGGGTGTCACCGCCGACCGAACCGGTTTTTTCAACAATGATAACCGATTTGCCTTTTTGACCGGCTGCAATCGCGGCTGCAAGACCTGCTCCGCCTCCGCCGACAACTACAACATCCGCGCTCGCATTTGACGGAGCTGCGGCCGGTTTTTGCGGCTTACTCCAGCCTTTAATATCGGCACCTGCTTGCTTCAAACATTCGGACACAGCCATCGTGATTGCGCGAGACGTAATCGTCGCACCGGTTACAACATCGACATTGACGCTTTGGTTTTCGACAATCCGCTGAGGAATGACATCTACCGGTGTCAAGCCGCCTGCGGTGAGGACTGTTCCATCCATGCTTTTTAAAGGGCTTCCGATACCGGGTGTTTCGGACTCTTTGGTTACTTCAACACGTGTGATCTTTTTGCCCTCGATCGTAACGCTTACTTCAACATCGCCGTTTATACCGCCGATTGCCGCTGTATACGTTCCGTCTTTAGCGGATTTTCCGCCGCCCATACTTGAGGATTCTCCCTTTCCTCCTGCAAACACAAAGGCAATTGCACAAAAAAATACAAAAGCCGTCCAAAAGGATTTTTTCATAAAACCTCCCTTTCGATATAAAATGATTGTATACCACAAAGTATACCACAAAGATATTATCCTTGCAACTCGATTTTACTCGATTCTCGATTTTACTCGTGAGAACGGATGCTTCGCCGATCCTCCTGAAGTGCGGCATGGCTTTCGGCTGTATTCTTAGGCGTGTATCGTCCTGCACAAAACATAAAGAAACGGCAGGGTGAAGCAGCCGTCAGTTTTCCTTTTTTCCGCCGCTTCGCAGATTGTACAAATAGCGCTTGATTTTTTGGCTTGCGGTTTTTTCAAAGGATTCGACCGTTTTAACGGAACCGACTTTGGAAAAGCGGTTTACCTTATTGTTTACATAAAACTTTATTTCCGAAAGTATTTCCTCCTGCTTGTACAGAAGGTTTTCTTTAATGTCTTCAACCGCTTGTCCTACCGATCCCAAAAGACTGCGGTTTTTCAATTTTTCTTCATCAAGCTGAACCAGGGCGACAAGGCCGTCATCGTCTTCAACTACAAGGGATTCGACAACATCGGGATG
>CAUURR010000009.1:0-23790 GCA_963547555.1 uncultured Treponema sp.
ACAATACCCTTTTGTTATCTCCAAAACCGGCTGTGTCGCTTATATACCATAATTTACCCGAAGAAAATAAGTACTGTTTCGGGGTGGAGTAGTCTTCTCTCATTTCTTTCGCGGTTAAAGCATACAAGATGCCGTCCTGAATGTGTAAGGCTGTTATCTTTTCATTGATTTTAAAGCCGTCTTTTGTATCGGGAGTTTCTTCAGGTACAAGAATAACGGATCCCGATAAAGCGCCGGAGTCTTTAGCGTATCGTTCTATTTTAATACCGTAGGCATGCGTGCCTGAATTTTGCTTACGGAGAGCGACGAAAAGGCCGTCCTTATTCGCAGCAAGTGCGGTAACTTTCCAGCCGCTGCTTATTGCAGCACCTGCAGCACTGTATCCGGTACCCGTAGAAGCGGTTCCAAAGTTATCTTGCCATACCAATCTTTCCACCACATTGCTGCTATAGTTTGCATAATATAAGACATTGTGATATGCATTATTACTACCGACCGCAAATTTAAGGGAACAAGAAGTATCTGCAGCAATAAAATCGGGGAAACCGGTAATTTGGCAGCTTTTGTTTTCTTTATATGATCCGTTTTCATTTTGCACAAAGCGTTTAATTTTGTTATCGAAACCGTCCTTATAAGGAATATACAAGGTACCGCTTTGATCAAAGGTAAAAATGCCCTCTTGGTTTGATTCGGTTACAAACAAATTATCAGATGACCCCAGCTCTTTGAATATCGTTTTTTTGAAATTGCCGTCTCCATCATGCTCCTTGTTCCACACGATAGTCTTGGTATCGGGCGTTCGCCGCTCTTGCCATTCGTTGTACCATTTTGCGGTGTACTCATCCGTAAAGCTGACGGCATTTGTTTCCATATTAAGAGCTGCTATACGGTTGCGGTTTTTAACGATATGGGGACTTTCAGCAAAATAAGCGGCATCAAAGCCGTCATCGGCTATATAGAGGTTTTCGTCGTCAAAACCGATTACCTTTACCGCCCCGTAAAAGTTTTCGGAATAATAAGAGGCGGGCACTGCCTGATTTTCAAAACCGATGCTGTTTGAAAAACCGATTTTTACAGGAGGAGCAGTCAAATTATTTATATTATAACGGACAACCCCGCCTAAAGAATAAAAGTTATTGGTATCTCCTGCCGGGCTATCCTTTAATGCAGTAAAAAGTACATATACATAACCGCCGCGGATAAAAAGATCGTTCAGATCCCGGCTTGCACAGTTATGAATTTTAATATCATCTTCAATCACGATTTCTTCAGGAGCAGCCGAAGCCGAAGCCGAAGAAGTCAAATCTTTGACACATATCTTTATGGGGGAACCGCCGCTCGCTATCCATACAACCCGATTATTATCGATTGCCGACACACCTTTAAAATGGGACAGGGTTGTTAATGGGGGAGAAACAACCGAGCTTCCTTCTATTCTATGAACAGCTCCGGAAGAAGAAACAGTATAGAACACTCCTCTTGTAAAATCATTCATAAATGCCGAAGGGGTAATAGGAGGCGCGGGAGGCGTGGGAATAGACTCGGGACCGTTCCCCTCGCTTGTATAGCGGACAATACGGAAAGAAGTGGGGGTATCTTTATATAAGACATATACTCTTCCTTTACTGTCGCGGGCAAATGAATGTCCTTTTTGCCCCTGAGGTGCATTAAACGTTTTTCCGTCCATGTAGAGGCTTAAGTTGTCGAAGAACGAACCCGAGACAGCGGGATTGGGTACTTTTGTCTCTGTAAACAAAAGGTTGTTTAAGCCGGAAACGTTTTTCTTCAATTTAATACCGACTGCATTTGTACCCTGTTCCACCGTATGCGTAACCGAACCCGACCATATACCCGACGGATTATAGGCGGAAACCTTTATAACAACCCGCTCTCCTACCGGAAGGCTAAGGCTTATATTGCCTTGATTTCCGGCTTCATATTCTTGTACCGTTCTACCGGCGGAGCTTGTAACTTCCGCTTGTATGCGCACGGTCGAGAGTACGGGAAGTGCATCGGAACCGAGGGCGCGATCACTTGCTCCCCCGAAATCGAGTACAACCGTCCCGAATTTTTCATTTACTGCGGAATTACAGGAAACAGCCAAAATACCGGCTGCCAATACAGTCAATGTAACTAAAAAAACAACAGTAATTTTTTTCATACAACCCTCCACGGACGAAAACAAAATCCACATTTCGTATTACCGAAATTTAAAGCTCCTACATTATATATTATATACGAAAATCCGGAAAAAAACAATATTTTTAGAAAAAACTGTACAGATTTAGTAAACCACAGGATAAACCGCTAAGACGAAATTTAACCGCAAGAAGCGCAAGGGTTTTAAGCCTCACCTTTTTGCTTTGCGAGCTTGGCGGACTCTGCGGTTTTACAGTGTTTGCAGAATATCTTTTGTTATGCCCGTTAAATTCCTCCTTGCGTTTTATCGAAAATTAGCCTATACTCGGAAGCGGGAGAGGCGATGGAAGCTAAAACATTCAGCGTAAGCGAAATAACGGATATTCTAAAGGACTTGATAGAAGGTTCTTTTCCCGCTTTAACGATTGAGGGGGAAATTTCCAACTACCGTCCTTCGAGCACCGGTCATATTTATTTTACACTTAAAGACGAAAAAGCTTCGATTGCGGCCGTTTTGTTTAAGGGCAAGGCGCGCTCTCTTTCGTTTACTCCTTATGACGGGCTGAAAGTTAAGGCAAGCGGTTCTTTATCGGTATACGGTGCACGCGGAAGCTATCAAATCGTCGTGGACAGAATGGAAGAATCGGGTTCGGGCGAAATTCTTAAAATGCTCGAAGAGCGTAAACGGCGCCTTGCAGCCGAAGGTTTATTCGATGCCGAAAAAAAACAAAGCCTGCCCTTTTTCCCGCGCACGGTGGGTGTCGTAACAAGTCCTACGGGAGCGGCCCTGCGCGATATTTTGCAAATTACCGAACGGCGCAATCCCAAGGTATCGGTTATTGTGCTTCCCTGTGCGGTACAGGGAGCCGAGGCTGCAGAGCAAATCGCTTCCCAAATTAAAAGAGCGAATACCTTTTCGCTTGCCGATGTGCTTATTGTAGGAAGAGGCGGAGGCTCGCTTGAAGATTTGCTCCCTTTTTCCGAAGAATGCGTCGTACGCGCCGTCTATGAATCGGCCATTCCGGTTATTTCTGCGGTGGGGCACGAAATAGACTGGGCTTTAAGCGATTTTGCAGCCGATGTGAGAGCGCCTACCCCCTCGGCGGCGGCGGAACTTGCCGTTCCTCTTTTGGACGGTATCCTCTTTCAAATATCGGCGGCGGCGGAAAACCTTTGTGCGGTTATGCAAAACCGTGTACAAAATATGAAGCTTTTGGTAAAATCTTTTTCGGCTGAAAATCTTGAACTTCGTTTTCGCACAATAGAACAGCCGCTTTTGCAGCGTTTTGACGACGCAAAAGAAGATTTGCTTTTTTCGCTGCAAAAACGAATCGATGAAGCTAAAAACCGCATAGCCTTTGCAAAGCGGATTTTGGAAGACGCAAATCCTAAAAGTATTTTGGCGCGCGGCTATTCGGTGGTAGGCGATGCGCACACGGGCGAAATTATACGAAAAGCGGCTCAGACAAAAAACGGTCAAAGACTGCGCATTACCCTTTCGGAAGGGGAAATCGGAGCGGACGTAATTGAAACGGGAATCAAAACGGGAGAAAAGGCATGAAAAACTTTGAACAACGATTGCAGCGTTTGGAAGAGCTGGGAAGCGAAATAAAAAAAAGCGATATAAAACTCGAAGATGCTTTAAAAATGTTTGAAGAAGGCATTACCCTTGCCAAGGGTATGGAAAAAGAATTGGATAAAATTGAAGGTAAAATTCAGCAGTTGATGAATAAGCCGACACTGCCGCAGGAAAAGGTCGAACTCGATTTATTCAGCTCCCTGAACGACGAATAAGATTTTTAACTAAAGTTTTTAATAAGGATTTTTTTATAAGGATTTAAGGATTTATTTAAGGATTTATCGATGAGTTCGGCAAATACGGCTCTAAATGCCCGCCCCGTAAAACAGCTTGCCCCCGATGTTGCGCGTAAAATAGCCGCAGGCGAGGTTATAGACCGCCCCGCCGCGGTTTTGCGCGAATTTTTGGACAATGCCGTCGATGCGGGTGCGGACAGAATCACTGCCGAACTGGAAGCGGGCGGCATAAGTCTGATTGCTGTTACCGATAACGGCTGCGGCATGACAAAAGATGACTTGGAAACTTGCGCCCGCCCCCATGCAACAAGTAAAATCGTTTCCGATACCGACCTTGAATCGCTTTCGACACTCGGCTTCCGCGGGGAGGCATTGGCTTCCGTTGCAGCCGTAAGCCGTTTGGAAGTAACGTCGAGCAGAAACGGCGAAGCATGGAAGATGAGCATAGAGGGAACAGAACGCCATATCGAACCGGCTTCTTTTCCGCAGGGAACACGGGTAATATGCCGCGGTTTATTCGACAATTTTCCCGCACGGCACCGTTTTTTAAAACGTCCGCAGGCGGAAAATCTTTTATGCAAACAAATCTTTATAGAAAAAAGTCTTCCCTTTCCCGACCGAGCTTTTCGCCTTTTAAGCGACGGTAAAATCCGCCTTGACCTTCCCGCAGGCCAAAATTTAAGCCGCCGGTTTTGCGCCGCCTTGGAGATGGGTGAAAAAGAAGCCCTGTTTTACGAAATACATTCACAGCCCGATGCGGACGGGAACACGGATACGCAAACGGCAAAAACGGTAAGTACCGACGGTCCCGTCGGCAGCGAAAATAAGGCCGCCTTTTCTTTTTCGATTGTATTGGGCGAAACTTCGGTCTATCGAAACGACCGCAAACTCATGTACGTGTTTGTAAACGGAAGACGCGTGCAGGAATACGCCCTTTTACAGGCGATGGATTACGGTGCCGAAGCGTATTTTCCGAACGGTACGCACCCTGCCGCCTGCCTTTTTTTAACGATTGATTCTTCTTTGGTTGACTTTAATATTCACCCCGCAAAAAAAGAAGTGCGATTTAAAGATATAGGCCCCGTACACCGCAGCATCAGTTCCGCAGTGCGCAATTTTTATAAAAATCTTGCCGTTTCCTCCCTTGTAAAGGAAGCGGGACTCGGCACCTCGGAAGCGGAACTTTCGGATACGGCATCTTCTAGGGCCGGCTCCGAAACCGTGGAACTGTTCAATAGTTACGGGGAATACGGCAATTACGCTGCGGAAAAATCCGCCTATACGAACGGGGTATCCCTCTCCGCTTACACTGAACGGGATTCGGGAGGCGCCTTTCCCCCGGATTACAGCGGACACAACGGCTCTTACAAAAGTCCTGATGCCGGCTCTTACCGCAATCTGTACAACGCCGCTTTTTCCCGGGCGGAACAAAAACTCTACGAAAAACAAAACCGTGCATACGCGGAAACACATACGGGTATCGCCGCCGAGCGCATAGCTGACAATACGGACAGAGCGGGAAGCGGAATACGCTATGCGGGAACGGCTTTGGGCGTTTTTTTAATTGCGGAAAAAGACGATGATTTATATTTGGTAGACCAGCACGCGGGGCACGAGCGTATCTTATTCGACCGTTTTATGGAAAGCGCGGGACAAAAACAGGCGCTTTTAATTCCCCTCGTTATAGAAACGCCCTCAAGCGATGACGACGCCTACCTTGAAAGTCTCGTTCCCGAACTGGAGAAAGCGGGTTTTACCCTGCATATTTGCGGCGGCGGACGCTGGGAAGTTGAAACCGTGCCGATAAAATGGCAGGGAACCGAACGCGATTTACAAAAGGATTTATTGGATAAACGCACTGCCCCCGCAGAACTTATCCGCTCCCTTGCCGCAACAAGCTCGTGCAGAGCCGCCGTAAAAGACGGTCATATCCTCGACCCCGAAACGGCGGAACAGCTTTTGTACGATATATTTGCCCTGAAAGACCCGCACTGCCCTCACGGCCGTCCCGTATGGACTAAAATCTCCAAAGAAGATTTATTCCGGGCGGTGCGGCGCACACGTTAAACCGCTCCTGCGCACGTGCTGAATTCAGCGGCGGCACGTTAAAATCCGCAATGGGCAGACAGTAAAGCCACTCCGGCTCGACTGTCAAAAAAACACGCACCGGCAGAATGGAAGACTCACGCCGCTTTTTATTTTACCGACTGCAATAAAGCCGAAACCTCTTCTTTGCGGAAAGCGCCGTCTTTTGCCTGAACCGTAATCAAATATTTTTCGGCATTTGGATTATCCTGCAGAGCAATACATACCTTCGCCAATTCAACATAAGCTTCAAGATTGTTTTGATTACGCTGCAAAATTTCAAGATAAACCGTTTTTGCGGCATCGAAATTCTTTGAAGACGCATAAGCCGAAGCCAAATTCATCTTTGCCGTTTCGTTTTTCGGATCAAGCTTTAATGCCGCCACAAAGTACGTAATCGCATTATCGTAATCTTTTTTTGCCAAATAAGCACCTGCAAGATTGTTGACCGCTTCAAAACTGTTTTTATCGAGAGAAACCGCTTTGGTTAAATGAGCAAGTGCCCGTTCCGTATCGCCGCTGTCCGCACAGAGTTTTCCCAAATTGATATTCGCCTTTACGTGATTCGGATCGATTTTAAGGGCGGAAGCATAGGCACCGACAGCCGCATCGAAGCGCCCTAAAAGCTCGTTTATTAAACCGCAGTTATATTGATATACGGCGTTTTTCGGATCGGCGGCAGCCGCTTTTTGTGCATACGGCAGAGCGTCTTCAATCTTGTTTTGAGCAAAAAGAGCGGTCGACAGGTTATAGTTTGTTAAAGGATCCGTATCCGCATAAGAGAGGGCGCGTTTAAAGTATTTTTCGGCTTCGGTATAATTTTGCTGACTGCCGTAAACGGAGCCCAATTCCCTCAACGCATTCTTATTTGTCGAATCTATATCGAGTACCTTTTTATATGAAGCGATTGCTCCGGTATTGTCGTTTTTTTGCACTTGAAAACGCGCAAGCTGAAGCCATGCGGTATCGTACTGAGCATTTACCGCGAGAGCTTTACGTAAAGCGGCAATGGCTTCATCCAAGCGCCCCAGCCGATTATATGCAAGGGCTGCATTAAACGAAGCTTGATAAAACCCGGGATCCGCTTTTGCCGCCGTTTCGAATGACGAGCGCGCTTCACCGTATTTTTTTACGGCATACTGTACCTTGCCCAATTCGTAAAAATAGAGGGCATTGGACGAATCTTTTTTTGCGGCGGCGGTCAATTCTTTTAAAGCCGTTTCGTAATCCTTTGCATCGGATGCCGCCTTTCCCAGCACATAGTGTGAAACCGGATTATCCGGCGTAAACTGTAAACTTTTTTGTGCATAATCAACCGCTTCTTTCTTTAAAGCGTTCTTTTTATCTTTGTCCGGCTCGTTTTGCGCCGCCGATGATAAAAGACCGGCAATTTCGGCAAGCTTTCCGCCCGATAAATCTTTTTGATTTGCCGGCAAAAGCGAGTCGGCATTCTTAAAATGAGCGGAAGCTTCGTTATAGCGTCCTGAAAGCAGTCCCGCCTTGCCCGAAGCCACCTCATCATTTATACGGGTAATCAGTTTTTGCAATTCCGCATTTTGTTTGGCAAGCTCTTTTTCATAAGCTTTGCGTTTTGCTTCTTCGGCGGCCGCCTGCTCCTGCCGTTTTTTTTGTGCCGCACGCTCTTCTTCTTCGGCACGCGAAAGCTCTTCCTGTTTTTTCATTACTTCCGCAAGGGCGGCGGCATTTTTTGCATTTTCGCGGGCAGCGCGTGCATTTTCTTCGGCAAGCCGGTCAACGGCTTTTTCTATTTCGCTCGCATCGAGAGTAACATTACCGACGGGAGCCGCATCCGCATTTTTTTGCCCGGCCGCCTGTGCCGCTTTACGCGCAAGAATATCGTCGCTTAATTGAAGAATTTCGGCATCATCGGCATTTTGAATAAGCAGCTGATCAAGTAAATCCATCGCGCGCTCGTATTCCCCCCTATCCGCATAGCGTTTTGCTAGGGCAAGGGTATTTGCGCGTTCGGTTGCGCTTATCGATGAGGAGGACGCCCCCTTTCCGTTTCCGCCCGGAATACCGAATAAAGAGCAGCCGCGTACCGAAGACAATATGATAAAAAGAATTAAAAAAAAGAGAACAATCCCGCCTACTACCGATAAAACGGTCAACAGCTTTTTTTTGCCGTCTTCGTTTTTCGGAGGTTCTCCGTTACCGTAAAAAAACGGCGGAATAAAGCTTTGCTTTTTAGCGGTTCCCGCTTGTGAATCGGACGCACTTTGTTCGTTGATATTTTTTTTACCAGCCGAAGCGGCAGTCTTCGGTACGGAAGCAGTCGATTTGCCTGCCGAAGCGGCAGTCTTCGATGCGGGAACCGACCGCGCTGTCCGCCGGGGAGGCTCATTTAAAGTCAAAGATGATTTTCGTGGTTTCGGTCCTTCTTTTTCTTCGCTTTTATCGAGTTTATAACGCACGGGTTCTTTATCCCACTTTTGATTCCATTGTTCCTTATTCAAGTTCGGCTTCTTCGTACTCATACTCCAATACTCCTTCGGTTCCTGCGGATACGGTTGTCGACGAACCGGTTTGCAAGGCGGCCGACACTTCTTCCAAAATTTTACGCCGACGTTCGGCTTCGGCTGCCGCTTTTTCGGCCGCGATACGTTCCTGTTCGGCTGCAAATCGCGCTTTTTCGGCTTCAATACGTTCACGCTCCGCTTGTAAGCGCTCTTCTTCCAGTTTTATACGCTCGGCTTCTTCCGCTTTGCGCTGCTTTTCGCGCTCTTGTAAAGCCAATTCATCGTTCAAAGCACCTATCATGCGCTTGATTTCCGGTGCCTGCGGAGCGTCCGGAAGCAATGCAAGATACTGCGTATAATCGTTTATCGCTTCGCTGTATTTTTCCAAATACACTTGAGTGTTTGCCCGATTCAAATACGAGGCGGCCCATAAAGAGTCGGCTGCAAGCGAAAAAGAAAAGTATTCAAGGGCCTGTGCATAATCGCCGAGTAAAAAAGCGGTATTTCCGGCATTATAATAGAGGCTTTTTTTATCGGTGCCCGCCGCCTTTGTTCCCCGCAAAAAAATATCGAGGGCTTTTTTAAGATTTTCGGTCTGTATATAGGCGGTTCCCAAATAATTGTAAACGGCAGGCGGAGTTTTCGGGTCTGCTAAAGCCTTTTCCAAAAAGGGGACGGCTTTTTCCGGCTGATTACTCCGAAATAAAGATTCACCTTCGCTAAAAGGATCGGCACCGGAAGCTTCCGAAGAATCTCCCCCGGGAAGTCCCGAGTTTTGCGCATGCACGGGAATAAAATTAAAAAAAAGCAGTATACAAAGACCGCATAAAATTGTTATACTCAGTATGTGGGATTTTCTATCCATAGGGTTGCACTCCCGCGTATATTGTCTTATAATATCATAAAAAAGACAGTCTTTCAATAACAGTATCGGAGGATTGATGACCACTCTTCAAATAATTCTTATTTCCGTTCTCGCCGTTGCGGCATGTTTTCTTGCCGTTTTTGTTATAAGATCTTTGGCTTTGCCGAAAAAAATAGACGGTATTCAGCGGCTTTTAAAGCAGGGAAAAAACGCTGCGGCCATTAAGGCGGCAAAGGCTATTATTGCAAGCGATAACCGCGATTATGAAGCCCATTATTATCTGGGAAAAGCCTACCTTGCGGATAACAAGCCCGAACTGGCACTGTTGGAATTCCGTATAGTCGGTCAAAATGCGATTTTCGATACAATGAAAATCCCCGAAAAGGAATTCCGTAAATTAAGTTCGGAATTATACGCGCGCTACAATCACGATGACGAAGCTTTGCAGGAATACCTTTTACTTACAAAGCTTGAACCGAACAATGCCGAAAACTACTACCATGCGGGAACTCTTTTTGAAAAGAAAAACAAAACCGAACAAGCCGTCGGTTATTACAATCTTGCAATAAAACAAAACAAGCGTTTCGGCAAAGCTCACGCGGCCTTGGGTATGATTTTATACCGGAGTAAACAATATGCCGAAGCAAAACGGGCTATAGAGCGCGCGCTTTCTTTGACGCCCGATATGTTTTCGTTTTATTACTATCTGGGAAAAATACTCAAAGATTCAAAAGATTATGCAGGAGCGGTCGGCGCCTTTGAAAAAGCTCTGCGCGACCCCGAATTCCGCCAACGCTCCCTTATCGAGCGCGGCTCCTGCTATATGGCGGCAAACAATATCGAAAAAGCGATTGATGAATTCGACCGTGCGGTAAAAACGGCAAAAGACGAAGCTTCCCAGGAAACTCTGTATGCCCGCTATTTTTTGGCAGGCTGTTACGAAATGCAGCGTAAAATCGATTTAGCCCTGGTACAGTGGCAAAAAATCGCCGAAAAGAATAAAAATTTCCGCGATGTAAGCGCAAAACTTGTTGAATACCGCGATTTGCAGGGTAACGACAGTATGAAAGAATACTTAACGTCATCCGATCCCGGCTTTGAAGAAATTTGCAAGGCAATCACACAAAAGGCTTTGAACTGTTCACCTAAAGATGTAGGTATGAGCAAATCGCTGTGTAAAATCACCGCCGTTGATGCAAAAAACGAAAACTGGCGCAATGTGAGACAGCAGCTTGTCTTACTGGTTTTTCACCGGGAATCCGATATGCTCGAAGACTCCGATTTGCGTACATTGGTGGAAGAAATCCAAAAACAAAATTATGTAAAAGGAATCGTATGTTCCAGTGCGGGCTTTACCCGCAGTGCAATGACCTTTGCCGAAACCCGTCCGCTTGAATTGATCGGGAAAGAAAAATTGGAGCAGCTTTTAAATAAGGCGCAAGTGTAATGTAATGAAAATACTCTGTGTTTCCGATCAGCTTGATCCTCTGGTATATTCTTCCGCGGCAAAAGAACATTTTAAGGACATAGACCTTGTGTTATGTGCCGGCGACTTGCCGATGGAATATATCGACTACATCGTATCGGTATTGAATAAACCCACCTACTTTGTATTCGGCAATCACAATTTGGAAGAATTCGGATTTTACCATAAGCAGTATGAAACGAATACCCTGAATCCGAGTATCGATGAATCTTTAAATCATGCCCACGGAGCTTCCTACGCTGGCTTTAAAGTACTCAAAGAAGGAAATCTGATCATTGCCGGAACATCGGGTTCGCTGCGCTATAATAACGGCTTATGCCAATACAGCGACGGAGAAATGTTTTGTAATCTTTTAAAAATGGTACCCAAACTTATTTACAATAAAATACGCTACGGACGTTATGTGGATATTTTTTTAACACACGCTCCCCCGCGCGGAATTCACGATAAAGAAGACCGCTGCCACACGGGCTTTAAGTGTTATTTATGGTTTTTGCGGAAGTTCAAGCCGGCCTATATGGTACACGGTCATATTCATCTATATGACTTACAGGAAAAACGGGTAACGCGTCTGGATGCCACAACCGTGGTAAACGCATACAGCCGGTATATAATTGAATTCGGAGATGATGCATGAATCTCAACGAAAGTTCACTCCAAACCGAAAGCGATTTTACAAAAGCACGCAATAAAGCTCTGTTCAACGACTTGCAGCACCTTTTAAATCTGAAAGAAACGGAACTTTTATCTTTCGGCGATGTAAAAAAATGGCTCAAGCCTAAAAATGAAGTATACTTGGGTATGCAGGTGATTCCGGTAAACTTGATTGCGGGAAGCGAAGGCCGCTATAAAGACTTCGACAATCACTTTTTTCCCCGAAACTTACATTTAAAAAATCGATGGCAGCGCATAGATCAGGCCCATTTACAGGATATTATCCTGCCGCCTATACAGTTGTATGAAATCGGCGGTTTATACTTTGTGCGCGACGGCAATCACCGCGTATCGGTTGCAAAAGCGCAGGGTGTTGAAAGCATAGATGCCGAAGTAATCAGTTTGCAAAGCGAAATAAAACTGCGCCCCGGTATGACCCGTAAACAGATATTAAAACGGGTACTCGATTACGAAAAACGCCTGTTTTATGCGGAAACCGCATTCGGCGATATAACCGATTATTGGGACTTGGATTTTTCGGCCGTCGGTGAATACGATGTCATCTATAATCAAATAGAAGTACATAAACAATACATGGCTGAAACCGAAAAAAGGCACATCACCGTCCCCGAAGCGGTTTTATCGTGGTACAAAGACACATATCTTCCGGTTGTCAAACTTATAAAAGAACGCCGTATTTTACGAAAATTCCGCGGCAGAAGTGCAGCCGATATGTACGTGTGGATTATTACCTATTGGGACGAGCTTAAAAAGAAATTCGGCGAAGACATAACCCTTGATACCGCCACTGAAGAATTGCGTACAACCTACGGGCAGGGATTCTTCAAACGTTTTATCGGTACTGTAAAACAAAGGCTTGACCTTAAAAAATAACAGTGGTAATATTGATATAAGGGCGTATATAACCGTCCTAATCATACCGGGAGCCTTTGATGGGGATTGAAAATTCGTTGGTTTATATACCTCTTTTATTGACTATTATTGCGGATATCGTCCTTCTTATATTGTTTATCATATTAAAAGTCAGAAGAGTATATGTAAGCGTCTTTCAGTTATTATCGTTATGTGCAGCTTTTATCGGCACCTTTTTTTCAATACGGGCGGGCAATGTCTTTTTTTTATCCCTCACGCTGTTTGTCCAAAACTTTTTATTGATTCCCTATTGTCTTGTTTTTTTATTCGATAACGGAACGCCGCAACATCGAAAAAACAACGCAAAAGAACGGGATGAACATAAGTATACCTTTTTTAAGCACGGCAATAAAGAATCCGCCCCGGTCGCAGACATACGTTTTGCACAAGCGGGTAAAGAGATTATGGAATTATCGGTGGAAGCTATTTCCGCAAATGCGGGAATTCCCCATTTACTTGACCGTATCAATGATTTGATTATGCAAATAACCGAAGCGGACGGCGGAGCTATCCTGCTTGTCGATGAATTTGAAGACTTGGTCAGTGTCCGTTCTTTAGCCGGCAATTTTCCTCCGCCTTTTCAATTACCTTCTTCTTTACCCCATCAGGAACCGGCGGTAAAAACGCATTTCAGAAACGCGGAGTTCCCCTTTGAAAGAAATATCTTCGGTCATATAGTAAAAACGGGCACTAAGGAACTTATTCTTGCGCCGAAAAACGATTCACGAATTTTTCAAAACGGTCCGGAAGATTTTTTGCAAGCGTCTTCTTATATGTTTGTACCGATGAAACTGCGGGATACGGTTATGGGTATTATCGCCCTTGCCCGAAAAAAGAACAACGAGAAATTCTCTCCGGAAGCGTTGTCCACCCTGCAAATCCTTGCCGACTTTACCGGAGTTGCGGTTAAAAACCTCTACTCTTTTCAGGAAATAAGCGAACATACCGAAATTACACGGGAAACCTACATTGCGGGCATGCTTCAGGATATGCTTTATCTTAAAAAACTTCCCCTCCTTCCAACCCTTTCGACGGGAAGCTACTTTAAGAGCATGCAGGGAATATGCAGCGATTATCTTGATATAATACCTTTGCGCAAAGACAGAATATCCTTTATACTTGCCGACGTTACCGGTAAATCGATGGTTTCTTTGACTATTATGATTATGATACGGGCTATAATACGGGTTATTATAAACACCCCCCAAACGGCGGCAACCGTTTTGAATTGGACAAATAGAGGGATTGCACAGGAAAAAGCGGTAGACCACTATGCGAGTGCCGCTTTAATCAATTACGACTC
Source organism: uncultured Treponema sp. (assembly GCA_963547555.1). Lineage (GTDB taxonomy): Bacteria > Spirochaetota > Spirochaetia > Treponematales > Treponemataceae > Treponema_C. Next base: position 13,761 of record CAUURR010000009.1, read on the forward strand.
GGTACATAAAAAAATGCAATTTGCAACTGCCGGCACAATTCCGGTACTGCATTTTTCGGCAAAAGAGCAAATATGGAAAAAGCTTTCAAAAGAATCGGATCCGATCGGGGTTGGAAAGGTTACCGAATATACGGATATCGATATACAGCTGGAAACCGGAGACATTATTGTCGTATACACGGACGGTCTTGTAGAAGCCGTTGATGATACCGGTACACAGTATTCGGTTCGGCGTTTAAAAGATATAATTCAAAATAAAGCCGATTTGGACAGCAAAAAGATTATCGAATCGGTAAAAGCCGATATAGGGGAATTTATGGGTAAATCCGTTTCTCACGATGATCAAAGCCTTTTGGTTTTAAAGATTCAATAAAACGCGGTTTACGGTAAAACAGAATCCATTCCGGTATAACCGGATTATATAGGAGTGAATATGGAACTTAAAATACGAAAAAGTAATGAAATTTACATCATTGATGTAAACGGAGAAATGGATTTGTATAATTCGTACAAATTAAAAGAACTGGTAATGAAAATGTTGGAAAAGAAAGTTGTGAATTTCATTATCAACCTTGAACAGGTAGACTATATCGATTCATCCGGAATCGGCGCTTTAATCTATATTTGTTCAACCATAAAAAAGATGAATTTAAAACTTTCAATAACAAACATACACGGTTCCGTAAAAAAGGTTATTGAATTGACAAAACTTATGGGATATTTTCCCATCGCAAATACGGTTGAAGAAGCCATATCAACATTTAACCAAAATTAAAATGTATAGATGCAATTTCGGCTTTTACTATGGATTTTCGATTTTAAAGCCGGAAATACGTGCATCAGGAGGATAAAATGAACGAAATAAAAGAATTGAGATGTGACGATAACGATGTTTTATTTGATCGTACCGATATGCTTTACAAAGAATTTCCGTCCGATTTTCGTCAAATACGCTACTTTACCCTTTTAATTGTCCAATCGGCGCCGATGGAAATCAAAGAAATAAACCTGCTTGAACAGCAAATCAGCGAAGTGATTAAAAATGCGGTAAAACACGGCAATAAATGCGATACAACCAAAAAAGTAAAGGTATGGTATTCTTTCAGTCCGAGCCATGCCCACTTAATTGTTGAAGATGAAGGAAGCGGTTTTCAGGATTTGGAAAAATGGAATGAATTTAACCGCAAACGGCTTGAATATCTTCACACGCAGAATTTTGAAAAGCTCGCCGACTATGTTTCGTTCCGTACAAACAACAGCGATGATCAGGATGGCGGAAACGCTCTCTTTGCGGCATTGGAATATTGGAACGGCGGTTTTGTATATAACGGCAAGCGCAACGGTGTTGCCATGCTTAAAAAGTTTCCTAAAAAACGCCACGGAGTAAGCGTAGACGGCGAATAAAAATATACAAAAAAAGGTGCGGCAGGGAACTGCGGAATTTCCGCTGTTCCCTGTTGCGGAGCAATTTTATCGTATATCCATATAAAATCTGTTAATATAGATAATACGCCGGCGGGCATCTTCCCACAAATCGCTTTCGGGGAAAAAGGCGGTTATCTTTTTATACTCATCCAAAGCACCGCGTATATTACGGTAATCAGACGGAGTTTCGTAGATACGCGCTTTTAAAAAAACGGCCTTATCGAAACAGTTATCGGACGGGGTAAAGTTTTTGAAAAAATCATCCAAAATATTCAAAGCATCCGCATACCGTGTTTCATTAAAAGCCGTTTCCGCCTGCGCATACACTTCCTCTGGGGAAGAAGCGGCTTCCGTTTGAGTATCGCTTTCGGCAAGCTGCGTATCCGTCACAGTCTGCACTTCGGAAGAGGAAGCCGAAGACGTTTCGGAATCGCTCTGAGGTTTTACGGCTTTGACTTTCACCAACACATATTCATCACGCGCGGTATTTTCGAGTAAATCATGCTTGTAAAAATGCAAAACGGTTTCTCCTTCGGATAAGGCATTCAAAGAAAAAACGGTATTGTTGCCGTTAAAACTTCTTTTTAAGAATCCGACAACGGGAGGCTGCACGGGATTTTTTTCGCCTAAAAATATCCAGTTTTTACCTTCATACAGGATATTGAAACTTTGGTTAAGCTCCGCCTCTTCCACCCTGCTCGGCTCGATTAAAACTTCGTCGCGATTCTCTTGTGCGTTACTCTCCGCCGCGGTAGAATCGTCGGCATGAAGCACAATTTCCGGCTCATCAAAAACCGATGATGATGAAACGCTTTCGGAGGGTTTTACGGATGAGCTTGCGAGAACGGCTGCCGTTTCGGCTATGTTTTGTATACGTTCAGGCGATACAACCGGCTGCAACTCGGATTTATCGGCAGTTTCGGTTTTCGGCGCGACTTTATCTTGGGACGTTGCAGTCGCTGCGGAGACTTGAACTTCAGAATCGGATACAGGCGATAGTGCGGCGGTCTCGGAAGCAACAGGCATTGCATCCGCAGCGGAAGAATCCGCAGAGCTTTCGGCGCGAACCGTATTTTCAGGCGCAAGCCGGGGTCTAAGCCGCGGACGGGCAGACAAAAGTTTTTCCGCATTTTCTTTCGGGACGGCAGTTCTTCCCGAATCAACAACCGATGTTTTAGGTTTTAAGGATAAAGTCGTTTTCGGTTTTTTAGAGGGTAAATCTTCCTCGGCTATGCCGGCATTTTTTGACTCCGATTCGGCCTCTGTTGTCGGCAGGGAAAGCGCTGTTCCTGCGGAAAGCGACGTTCCTTCGGAAGTCGACGTTCCTGCGGAAGGTGACGTTTCTTCAGAGGTCGACGGGTTTTCAGCAAGCGGCATTTCTTCAGGAAGCGATATTTCTTCAGGAGCCGAAGGTGCGTCGGGTGATTCGGCAGCGGTAAATTCCTCTGCGGGAGCTTGTGGAATGCTTTTACAGGCGGCAAAAAGAATAGCTGCAAAAAACAGAAAAATAAAAATCCGTAGTTTATTCACGGCGCACTCTCCAAAATGCGTTTAATCAATACATCATTTGAATTTTTAAGCTGTTCGATTTGTTTTTCATCCGGAAATGTAAAATACGGCTCACAATCTTCACGGCTCCAGCGCGGTTTAAGCTCATTTTCATAGATGTATTCGTCTTTTACGCCCGGTTCGGGGGGCAAAAAAGGTTCTTCTTCTATCGAATACTGCATAGGCTGCGGACCGGCCTCTTTTTTTTCGCCGAAAGAAAACAATAGTAATACGGAAACGAGAATAATGAAAATCAATATACCTATAATCAATAAACGTCTCGTTTCCACAGGCGAATCTCCCGTTATGTATCGGTATCGTCGGCCGCAGAAGAAGTTTCACTTTGAGTCCGAGCAGGCTCATCGGCTTTGATTGTTTTGCGGCGTTTGGGAGGATGCGGCGGAATAAAGACATCTTTTTCAGGCTCGACATCTTCTTCTTCAAAGGGTTCCGGTTCGGGAAGGCGGATATTGCCTTCGCTGTCGTTTTCGAGTTTTATCGTAATGAGCTTACTGACGCCGGATTCTTCCATAGTAACACCCAAAAGGGTACTTGCACCGGCAACCGTTTTTTTATTGTGCGTAATGACAATATACTGACTTACACTGCCGAACTCGCGCAGGGTTTGCACAAAGCGGATAACGTTTGCCTCATCAAGGGCGGCATCGATTTCGTCCAAAAGACAAAAGGGAGAGGGACGCACCATATAGGTTGCAAACAAAAGAGAAACCGCAGTCATCGTCTTTTCGCCGCCGGATAAAAGCGCGATATTTTCCAGTTTTTTTCCGGGAGGCTGAGCGAAAATATCGATACCGGACGCGAGTACGTTTTGCGTATCTACAAGACGTAATTCGGCGCGCCCTCCTCCGAAAAGACGGCGGAACATATTGTGAAAATTCCTTTTAATCTTATTGTAGGTTGCCAAAAACAGCTCGGTCGATTCGGCACGAATTTCTTCAGTGATGCGCTTGAGGTCGTCTTTCGCCTTTTGCAAATCCGCAATTTGTGCGGTTAAAAAGTCAAAGCGTTGTTTTGTTTCGGCAAACTCTTCGGGCGCCATAAGGTTGACATTGCCTAAATCGCGCATGGATTGACGGGCGGCGGCAAGCTGTTCGCGCAGCTGTGCGGAAGAAAGGGTAATTGTGAGCATACGCTCTTCAAATTCCATTAAATCGCGTGAATGCGATTCGCGGAAATTATCCTGAATGCTGCGGATTTCCGTTTCGGCCGTTGCCAAATCCAGGTTTGCCTTTTCAAACTGCTGTTGGAATTTGGCGATTTCGGCAGTCAATTTTTTTAATATTTCTTTTTTGCCGGTAACATCGCTGTTACGCGAATCGATTGTTTTTTCAAGTTCTTCAAGCTGCTTGGTAAGCCGGACACCGTCTTTTTGAATACCGGCAATCTCTTCCTGCATATCGGTGATGCGGCCGGTAAGTTCTTCAAGGCGTTTGTTTTCACCGAACAATTCATTTTCCAAATCATGCAGCACCGCTTCCTGACCGGTCAACTCCCGGTGTAAAAGACGCAGCTGCTCTTCGGCCGCCTGTATTCGGGTTTTCATTTGCGCCTGATTTATACGAAGATTTTCCAGAGTAACGCGGTATTCTTCCATTTTAAGTGCAAGATCCGAATTCTGGGACTTTAAGGACGCAATTTTTTCACGTTTTTCGTCAACTGCTGCCGTATTTTCGCGGATCAAAACATCGATGGAGCGTTTTTGAGTAATAATGCCTTCAGGCGATAAAAATTCTTCTATAAACCCCGGAGTAATTGCAGCATAATCTTTCACCGCCTTTTCTAAAGAAAGAGTCAGCTTTTCCATATCGGTAAAAGCGCTCAGTGCGGAAGAGGTCAAAGCGGCGGCATCGGGCTTTGATTGAGACGAGGCGGCGGAAAAATCGGAAAAAAGTCGGCGTCTGCCGCTTGCAAGCACCTTCAATTGAGCGATAAGATTATCCACCCTTTCTTTTGCCTGTTTAGCCGATTGCACCGAATAACCGGCTTCTTTGAGTTTTGCATCAAGCTGGGTAACAATGTTTTCGGTAATGGCTTCCAGCTGTTTTTGCAAACCCGCACGTTTTTCTCCGAGTACGGCGATTTCTTTTTCGGCTTCGGCGGCAAGCGTATCGTTTTCGGTAATGCGGCTTCCGGCAAGAGTGATATTTTCTTCAAACGATTGGATATTTTTAGCGATTTCTTCAAGACGTTTATTTAAATTATGAAGAGAGCCTTCCTGCTCATCCGCATCTTCGGTCAACACTTCAATTTTTTCTTCAACCGTCTTCTTTTTTACTTCAATTTGACTGATTTTTTCTTTTGCCTCACGCCCGGTTTGTTCCAGCATCCGGCATTGCTCGTTTTTTGCACGCTCTTCAATGGCAAGACCGTATATTTTTTGTTGAATTTCAACAAGTCGACCTTCCATCGTATTGACTTCATCCATGTGTTCGGACAAGGCGGCATTTACGGCATCCATTTCGCTTTGTACGCGTGCGCGGTTTTCGCGGGCTTTTTCCATATCGGCTTCACGGTTATGTCTGTCGTGAATAAAGCCTTTTAAACGCAAAAGCTGAATGTCCAATTCAAAGGTAAAAATATCGTCTTTTAATTTACGATAGGTAACGGTTTTATCGGCTTGAATCTTTAAAGAATCATAGGAACGTTTTACTTCGTTTAAAACGGAGTCTACCTGACGCATATTTTCTTCGGTGCGCTCAAGTTTGCGCTCGGCCTCGGCACGCTTTACCTTAAAACGCGTAATACCGGCGGCTTCTTCAAAGAGGTAGCGGCGGTCTTCGGGCTTGCTCGATAAAATCTGATCGATTTTACCCTGCTCCATCACCGAGTACGCAGCCTTCCCCACACCGGTGTCCCAAAAAAGTTCGCGCACATCGCGCAGTTTACACTGTTGATTGTTTATCCAATACTCGCCCTCGCCGGAACGGTACAGGCGCCGCTTTATCGTAATTTCGCTCGTATCGATAGGTAAAAGTCCCGCGTCGTTGGATAAAGTAAGGGTTACTTCTGCAATATTTAAAGGCTTGCGGTTTTCGGTTCCGTTAAAAATAACGTCTTCCATTTTTTCGGCGCGCATCGTTTTTGCCGCCTGTTCTCCGAGAACCCATTTTACCGCGTCTACGACATTACTTTTGCCGCAGCCGTTGGGTCCCAAAAGAGCGGTAATACCCTCTGAAAATTCTATACGCGTTTTGTCTGCAAATGATTTAAAACCGAATACTTCAAGACTTTTAAGAAACACAGGTACCCCTCATTTTTTCATTTTACCCTGAAACGCCCTTGTAGTCAATTCTTACACCGGATTTACGCGAGATTTATCGGGATTTATCGAGATTTTTATACCGGGAAACAGGTAATTTCCGAAACAGCAAACATCTACCACTGGACAATAAAAAGGGATTTGTGATATAATAGTGACTATGCTTTAGACTAATCTTGTTTTTTTATACTCAATCGGGGAGTATAAGAAAAAACGGGAAGGAGGATCGTTGGCGGAAATAAAAGAAAAAGGGTTGCGAATCAACACACAGATTCGTGTACGGGAAGTACGGCTTATAGACAGCGAGGGCGGACAGCAGGGAATCGTTCCCACTATTCAAGCTCTTGAAATGGCGAAAGAACATAACCTTGATTTGGTTGAAGTTGCGCCGACGGCAAACCCGCCGGTATGTAAAATACTGGACTACGGCAAGTATCGTTTTGAAATGGAAAAAAAGCTCCGTGATTCCAAGAAAAAACAAAAACTGCTGAAGATGAAAGAAATCCGCATGCAGCCGAAAATCGGCTCCGGCGATTTGGACTTTAAGTCAAAGCATGTGCAGGAATTCCTGAATGAGGGAAACAAGGTAAAAGTAACCGTCCGCTTTAAAGGACGAGAGCTTGCCCATACGGAACTGGGGCTTGTTGTATTGCAGGAAGTACTTAAAAGGCTTGACGATTATGCAGTGGAAAAGCAGCCCGCTATGGAAGGCCGCTTTATGTCCATGACCTTGAATCCGAAAGCAAAAAAATAACGAGGTAGAACATTATGCCCAAGATGAAATCGAAACGCAGCGCGGCGAAACGTTTATCTTTTACCGGTAGCGGCAAAGTAAAGTACAAAAAAATGAACCTTCGCCACATTTTGACCAAAAAAGCTCAAAAGCGCAAGCGCCAACTGCGCAGTGCGGGAATTTTAAGCAGTGCCGATTCGGCAAAGGTCCGCAAGCAGCTTTTACCCTACGGCTGAACATAAACACAGGAGAAGAAGATGTCAAGAGCAATAGACGGTAGTAAACGGCTTAATCGCCGTAAAAAGATTTTAAAACTTGCAAAAGGTTTCCGCGGAAGACGCAGTACGAACTTTAAAGCGGCAAAGGATGCCGTAACGCAGGCTTTAAGCGATTCCTACGTAGGACGCAGAGATAAAAAAGGTACCATGCGCTCCTTGTGGATAAGCAGATTGAATGCGGCCGTCAGAAATGAAGGCATGAGTTATTCACGCTTTATAGACGGATTAACAAAGGCACAGGTTATCATCAACCGCAAAGCACTTTCCAATATGGCGATTGAAGACCCTGCAGCTTTTAAAGCGGTCGTTGAAACCGCAAAAAAAGCCGTCGGAGCTTAAACAATGATTTCCCTGGATCAGGTTCGCCTTCTTGAACAAAAGGTCGAAGGTATGCTCGCCCTGTTTTCGCGTCTTAAAAGCGAAAAATCGGCTCTTGAAAAAGAAAACGGCGAGCTGAAAGCCGAACTTGAAACCTTAAAAGCAAAATGCGGCCGCTTTGAACAGGACGAAGCGAAACTTGAACAGGGAATATTAAGCGTTTTGAACCGCTTAAACGATATGGAAGATGCGGTTCAGAATGTAATGGATTCCTCGGCGGTAAAACCCGCTGAACCGGAAGTTTCCGTGCATGAAACGGGACCTGCGCCCGATACACAGGGTACAGCCGCCGAAACGGAAGACAAGGGACAAAACGCATCCGCCGTTTCCGAACCGCAAACCGGCGCACAGCTCGATATATTCTGATGGGTACCCTTACTATAAACATATTGGGAACATCATTCAGCATTCAGGCAAAAGAAAACGACAGCTATTTGGAAGGGCTGCTTTTACGATATAAAAAACTTATCAATTCAATAGAACAATCAACAGCCTTACATGACAACTTAAAACTGTCGATTATGGCGGGCTTGAGCCTCTGCGATGAGCTGAGACAATCGGAACTGCATGCGGACTCGAGTTTACATAAACAAAAGCATACAAACAGCGAATTATTTGAAGCCGAACGTATTACGCTTAAATTGATTGACAACATCGACAAGGTTTTAAAATAATGTCCGCTTTTACAATCAGGGTCGATGCCGATTCCTGCCCGGTAAGCGTACGGGAAATGATTATCCGCTTTGCCGACCGCTTAAAAATAAAAACCGTTTTTACCGCAAACCGCATCATTCCCCTGCCCCGCTCAAGCTATGTACATATGGAAGTTTCGGAGAACCTGCCCGATGCTGCGGATAATCAAATTATCGCTCAGTGCGGAAACAACGATATTGTCATAACACGCGATATTCCGCTTGCGCAGCGTTTGGTAGACATGGGAATTACGGTTTTAAATGACCGCGGTATTCTGTACACTGCAGAGAATATACGAGAACGCCTTTCACTCAGAAATTTTAATTTGGAACTCTATGAGCGCGGTATTGCAGCGGAAAAAACGGACCGCTTCGGCAAAAAAGAACTGAATCTGTTTGCAAACAGCTTTGACAGAGAAATTCAAAAAAAACTTAAAAAATTGAAAGCGTAAAAATACTATATGTGCAACAATGGCTCAGTTTTCGGGCCATGCAAGCTTTATCGAACGGATAATCGGCTGAATTTCAAAAAAAGCTTTTACAACTTCCGGATCGAATTGCTTTCCGGATTGGGCAGCTATTTCTTTGAGAACCGAATCATCGTCCCATGCATCCTTATAAACGCGCTTTGAACACAAGGCATCATAAACATCCGCAAGGGAAACAATACGCGCACAAAGCGGAATATCTTCTCCCGATAACGGGTGTTGATTTATCAAAGAGGGAATGTTGTCGATATTAATTTTTTGTATATCGACTTCTCCCGGATAACCGCCACCGTCCCAGCGGTCATGATGATGCAATGCAACCTGCAACGACATTTCATCGAGACCTGATTCTATAGATGAAAAAAACATAGCACCGATAACCGTATGCGCTTTAATCATATTATATTCTTCCGGAGTAAAAATGCGGGGCAGTTTAAGAATACTGTCGGAAATCCCGACTTTTCCCACATCGTGAAGCATTGCCGCAATTTTTAAATTATCGCGAAATTTGTGCCTGTCTTCATAGGGTACGGCATGATTAAATGCCCAGCGGTCGTAGATTTCAACGGCATAGCTTGATACGCGGTTTACGTGAGCACCGGTTTCTTTAGGATCGCGAAGTCCTGCCATCGTAATCATACGCATAACCATGGCACGAGTAAGCTTTGCCCTTTCCAGAGCTTGCGCTGCGGCGCCGGCAAAGTGGAGCATATAGAGTTCATCATCTTCATCAAAAGGAATTATATTTCCGGAAGCATCCAAGCGGTTGATTATCTGTAAAACACCGAGTACATCTTTATTTCGGGTAATAAGGGGAACGGTCAGCATTGATTTACTGCGGTAACCGGTAATCAAATCGGGCTGACTGTTAAAACGGTAGGGTTTTTCTTCATCAATATCGTACACATCGGGAATATTCAGCAATTTGTCGGTTAAAACGGTATAACCTGAAATTGATCTTTCGTTTATCGGAAAAGAAAAAAAGGAAAAAGGAACTTTTTGTCCTTCTTCGAGCATTTTTTGCAGTGTATCGTTTTGAGCACATTTAATCGATAAAATATTTTTTTCGTTGATATATATGGAGCCGGCATCCGCATTGGTAATACGGCGCACTTCGGATAAAAGCCGCTCAAGCAATATATCCATGTCCTGTATTTCATTCAAGAACTGTTCGGATTCTATAATACATTCCAACTTTTCCGCATGTG